>CAYWSM010000496.1:0-4019 GCA_964460935.1 uncultured Terriglobales bacterium
CAGCCAGTTGTTCCGAACGCCGCCGTTCTTCTTCAAAGGCCCTTGCATCGGCAACACCAGCGGCGATTTGGTGAGCAATGCGGTCAAGGAACGCACGGTAAGATGCGTCGAGCCGCTTGTGGGGGTTGACGCCTACGATGATGCAGCCAACAGGTGCTTCCTGCGCCGGCAGCGTGATTGGCAAAGCGATAGCTTCGGTTGCCGGCACCTTCCACGGACCGGCGGCCGGAACGGATGTTCCATGGTCCAGATTGAACTGAACAGCGGATTTAGAAGCCATTAACTGCGATAGCGGCCATGGATCGGTGGCATTGGCGCTGAGTGTCTTGGGCGCCAGTGGATGATCGCCAGCAATTCCCGCGCAGCCGGCAAGCTTCATTTGCCCGCTGCCTCGGTCGTATGCGTACACGAGCGAAAATGGCATGTCTCGGCGATCGCTTCCGAGAATACGAGCGGCAACAGTGAACACGTCGTGTTCAAGGCGCCATTCCGAGCAGTGGGAGGCAAGATCACGGAGGAGAGTTAATCGGCGTTCTTCAATTACGCGGTTGGTCGTCTCCAGCGCCGTGACAAAAACGCCACCGATCTCTTTGGGACGATCACCCGGTATGGGGCTGTACGAAAACGTGAAATAACATTCCTCCGGGTACCCGTCGCGTTCCAGGAAGAGGATCTGGTCAGTGGCGCCGGTCGATTCACCCTTTTGGACCACGCGATCAAACATGGGGCCGATGAAATCCCAAATCTCCGCAAAGGTATGCGGAGTTTCCTTGCCCAAGGCATCGGGGTGCTTGATCCCGAGTATCGGAAGGTAGCAATCGTTGTAAAACTGCGTGTATTCAGGACCCCAGGCGATGTAGATCGGGTATTCGGAACCAAGAAGGATGCGGATGGCTACCCGCAGAGAGTGCGGCCATCGATCGACGGTGCCTAAGCGTGACTTTGACCAGTCATGCGCGCGCATAGCAGCGCCCATCTGGCTGCCGCCGACAAACAAATCCTCTGGACGAAGCTTCGGTCCAAACATGAATCTCGATCAGAGAAGCAGAATTGAGCTTGCGTAGAAGTACAAGGCCCGCGAAGCGCTCCACCCTCACTCGGGTTAAGCCCAGAATAACGCTCCCAAAACCTATCTTCAACGACGGCAGACCTACATGCATGGTACTGGTTTGGTCGAGTGCTGGTATTCCTTAATGTCCGTGTCTCGTGTTCTAATGCGAGGTTTTCACGGAGGACTCATTTAGATGCAACCTACCTTGCGTGTAGTTGCCGTGCTTCTACTCGCGACCTTGTCGCTGTTCGGACAAACAACCGCCGCAAACCCTGATGCTGAACGCCGCGTTAACGACATTCTCCGCCAAATGACGCTGGAACAAAAGATTGATTACATCGGAGGTTACAAAGATTTTTACGTTCGTCCGATGCCTCAACTCGGTTTGCCGGCACTGAAGATGGCCGATGGCCCGATCGGAGTGAGGAACTATGGGCCATCCACAACCTTTGCCGGTGGGATTGCGCTGGCGGCTTCGTGGAATCCGGAACTGGCCCGGCAAGTGGGCACAATGATTGCCCATGACGCCCGCGCCCGCGGCGTGCATTTCATGCTCGGTCCGGCCGTGAACATCTATCGTGCTCCGATGAATTCGCGGAATTTTGAATATTTCGGCGAGGATCCGTTCCTAGCGGCAAAAACCGCGGTCGGCTACATCGAGGGCATACAGAGTGTGGGTGTAAGCGCGACCATTAAACACTACATGGGAAATAACTCGGACTATCTGCGCCACGATTCGGATTCGGTAATCGATGAACGCACGATGCGTGAGATATACCTTCCGGCGTTCGAGGCAGCGGTGAAGGTGGCCAAGGTCGGCGCCATCATGGACTCATACAACCTGATTAACGGTGAGCACGCGACACAAAATTCATTCCTCAATAATCAAGTGGCGAAGCAGGATTGGGGATTCGAGGGCATAGTTATGTCCGACTGGGTGGCGACCTACGACGCGGTGGGAGCCGCGAATGGTGGGCTCGATTTGGAGATGCCATCCGGGAAATTCATGAATCGCGAAAACCTGCTGCCAGCGATCAAAGCAGGCAAGGTTAGCGAAGCGACCATTGACGACAAAGTTCGCCGCATTCTGCGGACGGCGATCACGATGGGATGGCTAGACCACGAGCAGACCGATTTGGGATGGTCACGTTACAACGAGCAGTCCGACAAGGTAGCGCTGCAGTCGGCGATCGAGTCGATGGTTCTGCTGAAGAACAATGGCGGACTGCTGCCGTTGGATAAATCAAAGAGAGTGGCAGTCATTGGTCCGCTGGCGTATCCGGCAGTGCCGGTCGGCGGCGGAAGCGCGCAGGTGAGGCCGTTCGAAGCTGTGAGCTTTCTGCAAGGCATCGCGAAGTATGTCGGATCGGCGGGGACAGTGACGTATCACCAAGGCATTCCGACACTAAGTGAGATGGCCGATCGGACGGAATTCACGACGGCAATCGGCGGCAAACGAGGCATCGAGATGCAGATGTTCGGCACGGCTGACCTGACGGGCACGCCCGTCCAGAGCTACACGGCCTTGCATGTGAACATGATCATCGAAAACGTGCAACGGCCTCTTGATGAAGAACTGGCGCATCACCCGATGTCGACGCGGTGGACGGGCTATTACAACTGCCCACTGGCGGGCGCGTACACGGTATTTGCGCAGGCGAATGGAGAGCACAGCGGATATCGTGTGTGGGTCGATGACAAGAAGGTGCTGGACGATTGGGATATCGCGAAGGCGCTGACCGATGAGACGACGCTGCAACTGACGCAAGGCGCCCACAAGATCGTCATGGAGCAGTTCCGTCTCGATACGCATCACCGGACACGGGTGCGTATGGGGATCGTGCCACTGATGACGGTAGTCGATGACGAAGCCAAGGCTATTGCGAAGAATGCTGATGCGGTGGTACTGGCCGTCGGATTCGATCCGGAGACCGAGAGTGAAGGCGCGGATCGAACATTTGCGTTACCGCCGGGACAGGATGAGCTTATCCGCGAGATCGCCGCAGCGAACAAGAATGTCATCGTTGTCGTTACCTCAGGCGGGTCGGTCGATATGACGGGCTGGATCGATCAGGCGCCCGGGTTGATCCAGGCATGGTATCCGGGACAGGACGGCGGAACGGGGCTGGCGAAAATCGTGTTCGGCGAGGTGAATCCGTCGGGACACTTGCCGGTCACCTTCGAAAAGCGCTGGGAAGACAATCCGGTACACGACAGCTACTACTTGCAGCCGGGGACGAACAAGGTCGTGTACAAGGAAGGCGTATTTGTTGGTTATCGCGGATATGAGAAGAACGGGATGAAGCCGCAGTTCCCGTTCGGCTATGGGCTGTCATACACAACATTCAAGTACTCGAACCTGCAGGTGACGCCGGCATCCGTTTCCTTCGATGTAACGAATATGGGACAACGCGAAGGAACGACGGTGGCACAGGTGTATATCGGCGAGCAGCATGCCAGTGTGCCGCGTCCGGCAAAGGAGCTGAAGGGATTCGCGAAGGTAAATCTCAAGCCCGGTGAGACGCAGCATGTAATGGTTCCGCTGGATGATCGATCGTTCTCGTATTACGACGTGGGAACGAAGTCATGGAAGGCAGGCAAAGGGACGTATGAGGTGATGGTGGGAAGTTCGGTGGAGGACGTTGAGTTGAAGACCGACCTCAACCGATAGTGTTGATCAGATACGAGTGCGCAACGGCCCGCAAGCTGCTGCGTACTCGTCTAATTTCGAGACTCACTTCGTGACCAGACAGTATTCTCCCAATTTCTGATCATCTTCCGATCCGGATGCTGATTCGGGATACAGATCGACATTCTGGCAATCGTACATTCCGTGATTCTTGGGCAATTCAACCATCTTGTAGTTGCCCTTTTTCAGGTCCGCACAACTCGAAACACCTTCGTTACAAGTCAGTTCGAGGTTCTTCGACTCTTTCGCGATCTGAAGCGTGACGACGCCACTATTCTT
>CAYWSM010000497.1:0-2743 GCA_964460935.1 uncultured Terriglobales bacterium
CGCGCCTTTATGGATTCACACCCGGATCTAGGAATTTCCACCATCGCGATGCGGACGGTCGCGATGACGATCGGGGGCGGAAGCGGGAGGTGAAAGCCGGCCGGCGGAGATTGGTGGACCCGATCAGAGCGTCCACCAGTCCGCTAACACCTTGAAACTGCTCGACCGTCCAGTGATGGTGAGGCGCATGTACCTCACCTTCGTGGCTCACCATACCCTGAATGCGGCCGAGATTGCTTGCAGTTTGCGCGGCGGGTCCGCCGGTCAACCCGAACTAGGAACGAGCGCTTGAAACTTAGGCTGCGACTGACCGTTGGCAGTGACGATCACTCCTCACACCATCCGCCAACGTTCCACCGCCCATCGGAGACGCGCACTGCCAGCGCAGGGCCACCCTTTTTAGCATTCTTGGCGATCCAGTCGTCGGCCTCCCGGCAATTAGCGAATGTCCGAAGGATGCGGCAGAACTTCAGGCCATCGCACCTACTCAGTCTGGTTGAATATGCTTCGCCGGCGAGGCGGCTGCTTTCCTGAAGCTCATCCTTGAGCGAACTTCGGGTGGTTGTCTCGCTTAGGTAGGATATGAACCGGTATGATACGAATCTCTCTGCCATGGTCCCCCGCCCATCTCACCTAAATATCCTGGTGTACGGCAGCCCGTTGAGCCGCAGCCGCGCGGCTTCGATGCATCGCACGATTGCAGATTCCCCGCTACGCGAGGGCATCCATAATAACACCCCCCATGTTTCGCGTCCCCGTGCGGAAGTCTCCGATCAACTTATGAAAGCCATGTCTCGATGCTGAATCCAGGGCTGCCATCGAAGCTATGGGCAATACTTGACATGGGTCTGTGGCATGCCACCGAACAAGTCGCTCTAGCCAAGATGATCTCAGAGGGTCGCATCAGAGCAGGCGTCAGTGACCGTTACAGATGCTCTCTTTGTAGGTCTGAAGGAGGGATAAGTCTTTTCGACTTCGGCCCTACCGCTGTGGACGACTGGGGGCAGTTTCGGAACTGGGTTGGATGGTTTGGCTCGCAGCAAGAAGCAAGGATAGCGGTCTGGCTCAAGATTGACCGCAGTCAATGTGCCGCCTCCCTGTCTGATGCTGGCACTGCGCTCGAAAGACACCGACGAGTGCCGAGCTTGACGTTCATTCCGGGCGTTGAAGCCTGCCATCGAGGAGCTATCCCACTCTCGATGGTCACCGGGACACTGTTGATTGCCAGAGACAATCGAGAAATTTTTCGCTTCTGTGATCCGCCGGATGCAAACACCTTCGATCACATAGCAGCATTCCAAATGCTA
Source organism: uncultured Terriglobales bacterium (assembly GCA_964460935.1). Taxonomy (GTDB): domain Bacteria; phylum Acidobacteriota; class Terriglobia; order Terriglobales; family Acidobacteriaceae; genus DATMXP01. The sequence goes on from CAYWSM010000497.1 coordinate 1,308, forward strand.
CTTCCACCGGCTCCGGACAACAGCCTAGTTGAAGCTCTTCAAGCCGGAAGGCGTGGCGCCAATTCCGTTGAAACGGAGTAGGCGGAAAGTTTCCGACGTAAGGAGCGACGAGCTTCCGCGTAGTGGTGCCGCATCAATGCGAAAGCGGACACCCGGTGATCGCGCACACGGTCTCGACAAATGCACGCAGGATTTGATCGTCTGATAGCGAGGAGTAGATGGGGAAGTCTGTTGCGTTTCCTGCTGGTCCTCCCTCAAGCTCCTCGGTGCGTGCGACATTCAGGTAGCGGCCCGTCTTTGCCCAGTCCTTGTCTCCCTGTCGCTTTTGAATCCAGGCCCGCTTCGACCCGCCGGAAGAGGTCCAAGCGATGTAAGGTTGGTTTTTGCCGTCTCTGAATACTTCCATGAGTGTCATTCCTAATTTGTGGCGAATTTTTTCGCGGGGGTTTTTAGACCCTCTCGACTATCCATTTCCCCCGGGGGGCATCATGCAAGATCGATGCTGATGCGGACGGCTTCGAGAGGAACGCCAGCCGCCTCGGCGATGCTCTGTTTCGCTGCAGCAATCGCGTTCTTTAGCAACGATGCGGTATGGCTGAGACTGGCTTCTGGTGCACTGGCGGCAGACACGGCAACGGCGGCTTCCAGTCTGTACTTAGCCCACTTGGCTGCGAAGCCATTCGCCTTCGCCGGTCCACTGTCACCGAACCACAGGTTCCAGGTTCGGTTCTTGCCGTTGGTATCGGGACGTGTAGCCAGCCATTGCCTGTGCGTGGATCGTGCGGCCTCGACGGCGACCTCTGTTGGCACGAGATAGGTAATCACTGGCCCAGGAGTCCGAGGCGTCGCTGGCATGACGATAAGGAGATAGTCCGTGCCTTCGATGTTCAGAGTGGCATCGGGATGCTCACGGTCGGCGACGACAATGAGGATGTGGTCATTGCAGATTGCAGGTCCGAACGCGGACGGTCTTGCCCTCTTTGGTCCTGTAGAGCATCGACCGGCCTTTGGTCCGTTCCTCGACCAACGGTCTGCCGACCCGCTGCATCGTCTCCAGGCCAGCCCAACACAGCGTCCCCACGCGCCGCTAGGCTTCGTCCAAGCACGCTCGCCAGCCTGCGGTCAGCGGTGCCTAGAGACAGCCTGACCTCGCTTCGGAGCCTTCTTGGATGGATAGCGGCCGGGAGGGGATAACGGAAGTACCAGACGTGATGCCGGGAGGCAGTCAGGAACGTTGGAACGCGCATTTCGTGGCTCACCTGTGTGGCTCACCGGCGGCACGAAGCGTTCAAGGTATTGATTTAGAAGCGACTGGTGGACCCGATCAGAATCGAACTGACGACCTTCTCATTGCGAACGAGACGCTCTCCCAACTGAGCTACGGGCCCACCCGGCGGGAGGTCCGGCGGTTTGGTCCGGCCGGAACGGGCCGGAAT
>CAYWSM010000498.1:0-10235 GCA_964460935.1 uncultured Terriglobales bacterium
CATCGTCGTAGTCCGGTCCCTTGTAAGAGATGGTTTCCGGCATCGGCTCCTGCCCGAGCTTCGGATCATTCTGCTCGTGCCATTGCTTCTCGTAGGCAGCGCGCATCGCATGTGGGAAACTGCCGTCGTAATAGCTGGGTGACATGTCCTTGCCTGGTTGCGGAGTGAAGCTTAGCCCGAACTCCGTCATTTCCAGAATGCCCTTCGACCCTTGGAAGCGATAGGTTTCCGGCATTTCGGTGCCCAGATTCAGCCGCATATATACGGGAATTTGTCCGTACTGGAACAGCGCACCGTGTACATCGGGCATGTTGCGTCCGTCTTTCCAGCGCAGGATTCCCCCCATCGACATCACCCGGGTCGGCGCCTGGTTCCAGCCGAGCACAAACATCATGCCGCTTACCAGATGTACCAGCAGATCCCCGGCAACGCCCGTTCCGTACTCCTTCCAGCAGCGCCAACGAGCGAAAATTTCCGGGTTGAATGAACGTTTCGGCACCGTTCCCTGCCAAGTGTCCCAATCCAGGTTTTGCGGAGATAGATCCAGCGGGGGTGGATACTCCCACGCTCCGGTGGGATCATTTCGTCCAAGCCAGCCCTCCACCATCATCAGATCACCGAGCATTCCCTGCTCGACCATTTCCTTTGCCTTTTTGCAGATGAGCGAACTCACGCGCTGGGAACCGATCTGTACGATCTTTCCCGTACGCTTTTGCGCATCGGCCATCTCCGCACCCTCGGCGCCGGTGTGTGACATGGGCTTCTCAAGATAGATATCTTTCCCCGCCGAAACAGCGTCCAGTACCACCTGCTTGTGCCAGTGATCGGGTACAGCCGCGATTAGGCAATCGATATTCTTGTCGTCGAGAAGGTCTTGGTATCTGCGTGTAACCTTCAAGTTAGGATTATTCGTGATCTCACGGGCGAGCGTGTGGCGTCCATCGTAGAGATCGCAGGCCGCGACACACTCGACACCCGGTAGCCCGATAGCCGAACTGAGCAGCCAGTTGCCTTGCATGCCGACGCCGATAATGCCCATGCGGACCCGGTCGCTTTCGGCGGCAAACAGCGGTTCAGGACGAAGCAAAATAGCATTGGCCGCAACCGATGCCGCGGCTGCACCAGCACTGATGCCCAGGAACTGACGGCGAGAGTATTCCCTTTGTTTCTTCATCATTAATCAATCCTTTGCCGGGGTAAGAACGATGCTGCGATACATTACATGCCCGTCTTCGCTTCCCTGTAGATAAATTGGTCCGGGCAGTTCTTCGTTGCTGTCGAGCGCTCCACCGGTAATGCCGGGAATCTCCTGATGGTCGATAATCGTCTTGCCATTCTGAGCGACAGTGATGGTTCGACCAATCAGTGTAATGTCGTACGTCTGCCACTGATTCGCAAAGCGCTGTTCAGGATTGGGCGCAATGAATCCATAGACTCCGCCCATGTGATGGCTCGGCGGTTCCTGGATCGAGTTCGTTTCCACCTGCACTTCGTAGCGTCCACGCAGGTAGACACCACTGTTAGAGTTGTCGGCGCAGTTAAACTCCACGTGCAGTTTGAAGTCGTTGAATTTCCGGTCGTTGATGATCTCTGGACCGTGTGTCGGGCTTACCAGGTTTCCGTCGACCACCTTCCACGGATTCTTCGAGTTCGGGTCTGACATCTGCCAACCGGCGAGATCTTTGCCGTTGAAGAGTTTAATCGGCTTGCCCCAGGTGGGCTCTTTCGTGCGCTTTAGCGAAGGCGCACGCTTCCCGGTCCACGACCAGGTCCCGCCATCGGGCGCATTCACGGTTCCGGAGAGCGTATCGCCGGTAAGTTTGCCTTGAAAGACCAGGTCCGACTTGCTGGCTTCTTCCTCCTTGGGCGAGACGAACGTTAGCATTCCGTCGGCGATTTCAGCTTTCGGTAGCGGGCGTGCGTTCCCCCAGCGTCCAACGAACTGCGCCGAAAGTTTACCGCTCGACTCGGTCAGTTCCAGCCATGATGGATATTCGTGATCGGCTGCCTTGAGCGTCAGGTCCCACCGGCCGAGATACGGCTTTAGATCCTGTGAATAGGCCGGTATGAAGATCAACGCGATGACAAACGATAGAGTGATGTTCCGAATGGTTTGTAAGGACATTCGCTTCTCGAAAAGTTAAGGTTGTGGAGCGGCACCCTTGTATGCTTTCGAGAATGGGGTTGTCAAGCGGCCAGAACAAAGTAAACTCAGGCGCCGAGTGCCTGTTGCGATTCTCGGCTTATCTGGCCAGCAACGGCCTTCCATTTGCCTTGCTTCCGCCCATAGATCCGCAAGGAATGATACACACCGCTGATGTCCCGGCCGTCTCGCTCGCCTTCGATAAGGAGTAACCCGGTCACGATGCACAGGTCGCCGTAGTGCTTCCCTTCCACTCGCAAGGCTTCCACTTTGGTGTAGCGCAGTCGCCCCGAGCGAAGTGCATCGAGCCTGTCCTGCTTGGTTTCCCTCATTCCACCGAAGGCAAAAAGATATTCTTCGCTAAGTAAATCCTTGAGCATCCGGATGTCGCCGTTGACATTGGCGCTGATCACGCGCTTTTCGGTTTCCATCACATCGCGGAGATCGACATCGAAAACAGTGATCGCAACCGCTTTCTGAGTGGCGACAGAAATCAACTCCTGCAGATGCTGCCGCAAGAGCGAAACGGCGAGCGGCTTCAGTAGTATGAGATTCGCTCCGGCATCCTCCGCCCGCTCTTCCGCATCAGCTTCGATGCCGCCGGTAAAAAGCACGATGGGAGAATGCGGGTTGCGCTGCCTGAAGTGGTGGATCAGCGCCTCGTAGCCCGGCAGCGCATCAACCAGTAGCGCAGAATAGGGTTGCGTCTCAATATGCTGAAGAGCGTCCGCTGATGCGGGAAATGACACGACGTTCCAGGCAGGCGATGACAACACCTCCGTCAATGTCATCAGCAATGCTGGATCGTCATCGACAACGAGGAGATTAACTGCGCGTAGCACCTCGCTAGCATGCCATGAATTTGGGCATAAGTCGTATCACGAGTAATCTTGTTCCGAAAACGGAACAAACATATGTGTTAGTTGGATCCTTAGACGGCGTTTACGACGGTCGTCCCGGTCTGATCGCTATTCGCCCCACCTCTGCCAGCAATAGAAAGGCCCGGATTCACCGGGCCTGTCCTAACGTAACCGTTTCAAGTTACCCTCTCTGATCGATCGGCACATATTTCTGCGGCGGGATCGCGCCTTCGTACTCTGCGCGTGGGCGGATCAGCCGGTTATCGTCGAGTTGCTCGATGATGTGCGCCGTCCAGCCTGAGATGCGGGATACCGCGAAAATCGGCGTAAATATGTCAACATCAATGCCGAGCGTGTGATATGTGGAGGCTGAATAGAAGTCGACATTGGCATTCAGCTTCTTGTCGCCCTTCACGAATTCCTCGATCTTCCGGGAATACTCGAACCATTTCGGCTCGCCGCTGGATTGCCCCAGTTGCTGCGACATCTTGCGGAGATGCGTCGCGCGAGGATCTTCGGTGTGGTACACGCGATGACCAAATCCCGGAACTTTCTTTTTCTGCGCCAGCATGCCCTTAACGTACTCGACAGGGTCGGCGCCTGACTGATCGATCTGTTCCAGAATACGGAACACAGCTTCATTCGCGCCACCATGCAAGGGGCCCTTCAGCGCGCCGATAGCGCCCGTTACAGCAGAGTGCATGTCGGATAGTGTGGCTGCGATCACACGCCCCGCGAACGTGGATGCATTCAGTTCGTGGTCAGCATGCAGAATGAGTGCGACATCGAACGCCTTCGTGGCGGTCGGTGACGGACGCTGTCCAGTCAGCATGTAAAGGAAGTTACCTGCATGCGACAGGTAGCGATCGGGCTCCAATAGTGGCAGACCTTTGCGGATGCGATCGTAATAGGCCACAATCATCGAAATCTGCGCCGTCAGGCGGATCGCCTTGCGCACGTTGCAACCATGGTCGTTGCACTTTTCTTCGGGATCGAACCATGCCAGCGCCGACACGACCGTGCGCAGCACATCCATCGGCAGCGTATGGCCGGGGGCCTGGCGCAAGAGGCTGATGATGCCCTGGTCGAGCTTACTTTCGCGCCAAAGGCTGATGGAGAGATCCTGCAATTCCTGCTGATTGGGCAGCCGTCCGAACCAGAGCAGGTAGCAAACTTCCTCGAACGTGGAATGATCGGCCAGATCGTGAATATCGTAGCCGCGATAGGCTAGAACGCCGGCGTCTCCGTCGATGTAGCAAATGCTGGAATTGGCAGCGACGATCCCTTCCAATCCCTTGGGCGCCACGATGCTTGTGGACATAAGTGCCTCGCTGTTCAGCTAGAGAATAAGATGCAAGAGCCCGGGCGATGAGCCCGAGAAAACAGACCCGGCAGCGTTGCGCATGTTGCGCCATCACCCCGGAAGTAACTAACTTTTATACCTGAAAGCGTCACGTAAATCCAAATCAGCCGTCACATCGTGCCTACCGGGCCCGACGTTATAGTCGCGAGGGATTATTTTGTTCTCTCTGTACCTCAATGGAGTCCGAATGAAACGTTCAGCTCTCTTCTCTATCATCGCCTTTGCCCTGCTGGCAGCCTGTTCTGGAGCGTTTGCAGACGAAGGCATGTGGTTGTTCAACGCCTTCCCTGCCCAGAAAGTAAAAGCAGCCTATGGATTTGGACCAACCCAGACCTGGCTTGATCACGTGCGCCTCTCGTCGGTTCGCTTCGGAGGCGGTTCCGGATCGTTCGTATCCGCCGATGGACTGGTATTCACCAATCATCACGTCGGCGCGCGCTGCGTGCAGGAACTTTCCAAGGGTGGCACGGACTACATGAAGACCGGTTTTTATGCCAAAACCCTTCTCGATGAGCAGAAATGCCCCAACATGGAGTTGAACGTTCTCCAGAGCATCGAGGATGTAACGGACAAGGTAACCAGTGCCGTTCCGGCAGGAGTTCCGACAGCGGAAGCCGGCAAAGCGCAACGCGCGGCAATGGCGAGCATCGAGAAAGAATGTACTGCTCAGACCGGTCTGAAGTGCGAGGTGGTTACTCTCTACTCCGGCGGAATGTTCCAACTGTACCGTTACAAGAAGTACACCGATGTCCGGCTTGTCTTCGCGCCCGAGTTCCAGATGGCTTTCTTTGGAGGCGACCAGGACAACTTCACCTACCCGCGGTACGATCTCGACATTACCTTCTTCCGGGTTTACGAAAACGGCAAACCGGCGCAGATCACCGATTACCTTCGCTGGAATAAGAGTGGGATGAAAGAAGGCGACGTAATCTTTGTATCCGGACATCCTGGCTCGACAGGCCGGTGGCTCGCGACGTCGCAGTTGAACTTCCTTCGAGACACTGAATATCCGTTCCGGATCTCCACCATTAAGCGCCGCATCGCCGCTCTGAAATCGTTCAGTGCACAGTCGGCCGAAAATACTCGTATCGCTCAGGAAGAGATCTTCGGGCTGGAAAATTCCCTTAAGGCTTATACCGGATACAACGTCGGCCTGCTAAACAAGCAGCAAATGGACAACAAGGCCGTTGAGGAGCAAAAGCTACGTCAGGCTGTTCTCGATGATGCCAAACTTGAGGTTGAAGTCGGCGATCCCTGGAGCACAATCCAGGGTGCAATGGATGAGCAAAAGAAGATTTGGCTGCCCCTCAATTACGTGGAAGGCAGGCCATATTCGCGGCCCGTGGAGCCTGGTGCAATTCGTGGCGAACTGGCACTCTTCGCGCGAGAACTTGTCCGGCTTGCTGACGAGAAGCAAAAGCCCAACGCAGATCGCCTGCGCGAATATCGTGAAACGGTACTTCCGACACTCGAGCAGAGTCTCTTCTCCACTGCACCGATCTACAAGCCGCTGGAAACAGTCATTCTTACCGAGTCGCTGGAAGAGATGAAAGATGCGCTCCAGACGCAGGATAGCGCCTTCGTTAACAAAGTGCTGGCCGGCAAAACACCAGCGGAGCGCGCGAAAGAGCTGATCGCGGCCACGACGCTCGATGACGTGAACGTCCGTCACAAGCTGTACGAGGGTGGAGCCGCGGCCGTGCGGGCGAGCACCGATCCGCTGATTATGCTCATGCGCGACATCGATTCCGAGGCCCGTAAGTACCGCAAGGCTTACGACGACAAAGTTGACGCAGTCGAGCGGCGTGAGGGAGCGAAAATCGCCCGCCTGAAATTCCAGCAGGGTGGTCTCAATGTGCCTCCGGACGCGACATTTACGCTGCGCCTCAGCTACGGAGCGGTGAAGAACTATAAAGAGAATGGAAAGGCCATCCCGGCGATGACCAATTTTGGAGGACTCTTCGATTACGCGCATGCGACGAGTAATCGTCCGACCAACGTGTTGCCGGTGTTGTGGACGAGTTCAAAACCTCAGTTGGACCTGAAGACTCCACTGAACTTCGTCTCCACAGCCGATATCATCGGCGGCAACTCCGGATCGCCGGTCATCAACAAAAATGCCGAAGTAGTCGGCATCATCTTCGACGGCAACATTGAATCGCTGCCGTGGCGCTTCTACTTCGACGATGTGCAAGCGCGTGCCGTTGCTGTGGACGCGCGCGGCATTCAGCAGGCGTTGCGAAAGATTTATAACGCAACCGGTCTGGCTGATGAACTGCTCAATGGCCACATGACGCCCGACACACAGACGAACGTCGGAAAGTAAGTAGACTCAGCGAGAGGACGGTCGTCTCGACCGTCCTCTTTTTTCTTATGCGGTACTATTTCCCTGTGAAACGTGCCAGTTATCCTCTCTGTCTTTCCATCATCGTTTTCTTCGCCATCATGCTTCCCGCGCAAACGCGACGTAACCCATCGAAATCGAAGAAGAAGTCCGCCCCATCACAAAGCGTACCTCAGCCTGAGATTCCGGCTTCCTATCGCGATCTTCTCAACAACGCATCGCAAGCCATCCTTGTGACCACTCCCAATTGGAACTCTGTGGATGGCAGTCTGCAGCGCTATGAGAAGGCCAACGGGAAATGGCAGCAGATCGGCGAACGTGTTCCCATAGTGGTCGCCAAGAATGGATTAGCCTGGGATGCACAAGCGGAAATGCACGTCCCTCCCGTGAAGCATGAGGGCGACGGTCGTTCCCCTGCCGGAGTCTTTTCCATCGGCGAAGCCTTCGGGTTTGCGCCCTCAGAGCCCGATCTCAAGCTCCCCTACCGCCCTCTGACCGACTCCATCGAATGTGTGGACGACGCAAGTTCACAGTCGTACAACCAGATTGTCGATCGAAGCGAGATGTCCAATCCCGACTGGAACAGCTCGGAGAAAATGCGCAGCATCGACGTCTACAAAGAAGGCTTGGTAGTGAACTATAACGTTGACCACATTCCTGCCGATGGCTCGTGCATCTTCATGCACATCTGGAAAGGACCCGGCCACGGCACCGCCGGCTGCACCGCAATGGACGAAGACAAGTTGAAAGAAGTGATGAGTTGGCTGGATGAAGCGAAGAAACCTGTGTTGGTGCAGTTTCCGGAACCAATCTACAAGCACCTCAAATCTTCTTGGAACCTGCCATAACGATTGGCTCTGCGTGGGACCGGGCGCCCTCGCCCGGTCAAGCGGAGCGATGCTCTGTTACTCCGGCCAGATCGACAGCGCCGTTTCAGACAAAATCATTTTTTTTGTCCCCTCCCTCAACGGCAGCGATCGGAACTCGTCCAGATTTTTCTTCACATCCGGAACACCCGGCCCGGGCCAATCGGTTCCGAACAGAGTCTTCGCGGCAATTTCTTCCAGTCGCGGAAAATACTCCAGCAATCTCTGTGGTGGAATCCCGCTGATGTCGAGGAACATGTTCTTGTGTCGGCGGATGAGGAAGAACGCCGTCTCCATCCATAGCGGACGCCCGCCGTGCGCCATCAGGATCTTCAGCTTCGGAAAATCGATCGCAACATCATCGAGGTAGATGGGATCGCCGAATTTGCTGCGAGCATCCGGAAACACCGATGTCCCCGTATGGATCATCACCGGAACGCCTTCCGCCTCGGCAATCCGGTACAAATCACCCAACGGCTTGCAGTCGGTCTGATACGAATTCGGAAATAGCAACTGGTGTGGAGGATGAACCTTGATCAGCCGAATCCCGCTGCGGATCAGCCTTTCCACGTCTCCCGCAACATCTTTCGAAAACCGCGGATGCACTCCGCCACACGGCAGAAGTCGTTTCGGGTCAGCCTTGCAGTATTGAACGATCCAATTGTTTACTTCGTGTGTAAACCCGAGCACTTCCTGCGCCGGATAGTTGATCAGCACTGCGCGATCCACGCCCGCCCGATCCAGATACGCCAGGAACTTCTTCGGCTCGCGGCTGTATTCCTCGAGTTCGGCAAAGTTCAGCCGCTTCTTGCGCATTACTTCCATAGCGGCCGGCTTCACCATCTGGTACGGCTCAATGTGGATGTGACAATCGGTAATGAGCATCGTGCTTCGAAAAGGATGGGCCTTAGCCATCCGCAACAGCGATTAACCTCTGTTCAGTACAGCGGCACCTGGGGATCCACAACACGCGACCAGCGATCGATTCCGCCGCGCAGCGATTGTACCCGCTCGAATCCCTGCTGTTGCATCCATGCAGCGACGTTTGCAGACCGAATGCCGTGATGGCAGATCACGACAATGTAATCTTCCGGATTGAGTTCCTGGTTCACGCGCGCCGGAATCTGATCCATTGGTATCAGCTTCGATCCCTCAATGTGTGCCGCGTCGTACTCCCACGGCTCCCGCACATCGAGCACAGTAAGGTCAGAGCCGGCATCGAGCTTCTGTTTCAGTTCTTCCGGTGTGATTTCAAATTCCATATTTCAGAACAAACTATGCGGCACCGCTTTGGATGATATAGCGACTATCCAGTAGGACTCTTCTTGGATCATTTGCACGGCAGATTTGTATCGGCTAACGTTCTCGCCAGCGTCCTTGTCACGCTTGTATGCAGTACGCAATAGCTCCGTCATCTTAGACTCAAATTCCGTACCTTCGTTATCCGACCCACGAACCTTCTCCCAGTCGATGCCCCATTCTGTGCTTGGCTCGTCTGCAGCATATCGCAGCGCCTTTCGCTCGTGTTCATTCAAAGGATAACCCTGCATCTCGGCTTCAACTGCGAGCCGATCCACAAGAAACTCCATGGCACCTTCGACCGTCTGGAACTGCTTCTTTCCGAACAGCCCCATCTTTCCTCCAGGCTACTTCTCTTTGCGAACCAGCGTCTCCTGCGCGGATACCGCCTGCCACCGCCCTTCGCGATAGACGAACACATCGGTAAAACGCACATCCACCAGCGGTTTGCCGTCAGGAGCTGTCAGATGATTCACGCCGCGCACCACGCCGGTATCGCCCAACACAATCGTATCTAGATCTTGGAGGTGCTGCCCGGCATCACGGCGATTCGGCAACTCAGACAACACCTGTGCCCGATCGCGGACTTGGCCATATACGCCGGCGTCCTTGAATTCTGCTCCGAGGATACAAGCCAGTGCGGCCTGATCGCGATTATCAAGGGCTTTCACCCAACGATTTTCGATCACCAGCAAGCCTTCTTGCGACTTCGCATCGTGCTGCGTACATTCCGCGCTTAACGTTGCCGCTGCGATCAGAATCAAGCTCGCCCACGCCGCTCTCACCGCGCCACTCCTTTGGGAATCTCGCCGCGACGAAATGCTTCCACCTGCTCGCGATTACCCATATCGATCGTGAACGGCACCCATCGCCCGGCATCATCGAGCACGGCGACATCGAGTTCGCCTGTCTGCTCGCCCTCAAACTGCCACAGGATGTGCTGTCCCGCGCGGTTGGAAAAACCTTCGTTATCGGCCTGGAGAATGCCTCCGAACTTCTTCCACAAATACGCCTGCGTGCGGTGCACCGCCGTCCAGCCATCGTTCACTTCCGTCCCGCTCAACAACTGCATCGCGTACACAACCTTCACTCGTGGCAAATAGTCCCGAAGCCACTCCGCCGCCAATTTCGGCTGGAAATGCTGAACTTCTTCCATCTGCTCGGCGATCTCTTCCGCTCCCAATTCGCCAGTCGCCACCGGATCGCGTTCCACCAAAGCAATCTCGGGACCATCCGCATGCTTCAGCAGCAACTGCCGCCAGTCCTGCTCGTCGCCATCTTCCACAAGGACTTCGAATTGCGGACCAAGTACAGTGCGCATTTCCTGCAGCGGAGCCTTGCCATCGGATTCGGCGAGCAC
>CAYWSM010000499.1:0-2303 GCA_964460935.1 uncultured Terriglobales bacterium
GAACTATGGGGCGGCGATCCCCGATCTGGAGCGCGTAGTGCATCAGGACTTCAAGTACGACTTTCACCGTGCCGCCGGACTGCTCGCGCATGCCTATGCGCAAGCGGGCCAAACGGACAGGGCCGGAACCTTGTTTGCCCGCGTCACGGAGATCTCGACCTCAACAGAAATCCAGTACTACTACGCGGCGTTCTTGGCGCAACAAGGAAAGCAAGCGGAAGCCCGCGAATGGCTGGAAAGAATCAATTCCAAGAAACGTACGATGCCCGGATTCCAGAAGCGCCGCGACCGTCCCTGGTTCCGCCGTGCCGCTGTGCTCGCCAAAATCACCCGCTAAAATAACTGTTCATTGGAGACAGCTTGCGCCTATTTGTGGCCCTCGATATTCCCGATCCCATTCGCGACGCGATCGCAGCCTACGTCGATGACCTGCGCCGCGCCGCCCCCGATGCGAAGTGGGTTCGGCCGGAGAGCTACCACATCACGCTCAAGTTCATCGGCGAATGGCGTCGTGACGTTCACGAAGTGATCGACGCATTGCAGAAAGTCGAAGCCCCTCCCGCCGCTGTTACGATTCGCGGCAACGGATTCTTCCCGACTCCGCGTTCGCCGCGAGTGTTTTGGGTTGGGATTGAAGGTGACGCGAATCTAGGTCCACTTGCTCACGAGGTGGATGATGTCTGTTCTGCTCTCGGAATCGAGAAGGAGTCGCGCGAGTTCTCGCCGCACCTCACGCTGGCGCGTTCCGGCTCAGGGTCGCCTCGTCCCAGAAAAGACGAACGGGCGGTACCCAGCATGAAACGTCTCGCCGAACGAATTGCCGCAACGCCAAGCCCCGACTTCGGCGCCATTCATGCAACAGAATTCTTCTTGTACGAAAGCAAGCTTTCTTCCGGCGGAGCAAAGTACACGAAACTGAAAAGCTTCCCGCTACGTTGACCGCCGTTCCTGTTGTGTTTGAGACGGTTCACTGGAAACCGCGCTTTCCCATAGTCAATAATCAATAATCAATGGACAATGAATTATGTCCCTGCTCGGCTCGTTGGCCTCCTTTTTCTCTCAGCCGGATGTTTCCAAGTCCACTGGTAGATTTATTTCCGCGGGCAAGAGCATTCGCATAGACAGCTTTGTCCCCAACGGTAACAGGCAATATCCCGCTGTTATCGCTCTTCACGGCTCTACCGGAATGGAGGATGCTCTCTCGTCCGACCGGCCGGCTCGGATGCTTGCCGCACAGGGGTATGCGGTGTTTCTTCCGCACTATTTCGATCGCACCGGCACCGTCGATCAACCGTCGCCGCAGGAGATGCGCGACCTGTTTCCCGACTGGATGGGCGCCATCTCCGATGCCATCACCTACACGAGTTCCCTTCCCCATGTCGCCAGGAACGATACGGCACTGATCGGCTTCTCCCTAGGCGCTTACCTGGCGCTTGCGATGGGTGCAACCGACCCGCGCGTGAAAGCCGTGATCGACTTCTGTGGAGGGCTCCCTGAGGAACTTCTGGCGACCAGCCCGAAACTGCCGCCGACACTCATCCTGCATGGCGAAGAAGATCGCGCTGTGCCGATTGTAGAAGCGCACAAGATCCGCGACCTTGCTGCACGCACCGGTAGCGTGTGCGAATGTAAGTTCTATCCTGGCGAAAGCCACTACCTCTCCACGATGACCATGCTCGACGCTGCCCAGCGTGTCCCCGAGTTTCTTCGCCGCCACCTCAACGGCCATCGGTTGTGAAGATCGTTTCACGCGGATGACACGGATAAAGTGGATCTTCACGGATTATTTTGAGTTGTAGATCGGTAGATGAATCTCTCCGTTACGTTCTTGTCCCCTTGGTTAACCATAACGATATCGTTACTTGCTTCCATTCTTGGGCATGCAGCCGTAGGGGTCGTAGAGGCCGCGCTTGGGTTCAGAAACGGTGCGAGCTTTCTGGGCGAGATCGAGGGCGCGGGCGGCGCTGCTGCGTTCCTGGGGATTGCTGGGAATGAGCACGGAAGAGCCGAGTGCAGTGGCCATCTCGCCGGTCGAGGGCGACCGGTCTCCATCACTTTCTTTTTCTATTTCTTTGCGTTCATCACGTTCTTTCTGCTTCTCTTCTTTCTTCTGTTTCTCGATGGCGGTGATGGTTTTCGAAGCCAGGCGCAGCATTTGCAGGCCGAAGGTGGCTTCTTTCAGATCGATCTTCTTGGACAAGAAGGCCTGATACAGATGGGTGACGGCTAACTGGATCGATTGGTGGGATTCGAGAAGCGGCGCCTGGTAGTTCTTGTCTCCGGGGAGAGCCGGTGGGTTGTAG
>CAYWSM010000500.1:0-5310 GCA_964460935.1 uncultured Terriglobales bacterium
TACATGTCGAGGATGTCTTCGGCATGAAGGAACGTCAGCTCTTCCGGCAGATTCGGGAAACGGTCGTCCTTCAACTTGGGGAACATCTCCTGGGCAAACTTTTCGGCCCCGACCAGCACCTTCCATATGCGCCGCACCACCAGTTCCAGGAAACGCAGGCTGCGCTGGTCTGCGGTGATCACCCGCTCCCAGTCCCACTGATCGACGTAGCAGGAGTGATCGTGGTCGAGGAAGTAGTCCTTGCGGACCGCATGCATGTCGGTGCAGATGCCTTCGCCGACCTTGCAGTGGAACTGCTTCAGCGCAACTCTCTTCCACTTCGTCGCCGCCTGCACCACTTGCGCATCAATCGGGTGCTTGTCCCGGTCGTTCGAGATGTGGAACTGGATCGGCGTTCTTGAACCGTCGCGGTCGAGCATGTCGTTCACGCCCGACTCGACATCGACGATCAGCGGCACCTGTACCATCATCAGGTTCAGTTCGCGGCAGAGGTTGTCCTCGATGTAGCGTCGTAGGTTGAAGATCGCCTCCTGCGTCTCGCGCACGTCGAGAATGGAGTGGTAGTTCTTAGGGAGAACCTTTTCGAGTTCGGCATAATCGCCGATGCCCGGTCCGGCAAGATCGGCCTTCTTCTCGGCAGCTTTGTCCAGGGTGGCTGTGCTCATGATTGCGCTCCTCTGTAGCACAGCCATTCCTGGCTGTGCGTGTCACACAGCCGTTTTTGGCTGTGCGTGCGACACGGCCGTTATTAGCTGTGCGTGTGGCACGGCCATTCTTGGCTGTGCGCTTCGATGAGCGGCCCGGCGGGGGAGCCGTTTGAGCGTAGAAAACCATATGGTGACAATGCGGTCAGTTATGCGGGTCACGTCTGATTGTGCGTAGAGAATCGCGGGCTTGTGATGGGTTTGGGAAACCTCAATCCAGTGCCGAGGATCTCCACAGAAATCATAAAGAATGCAGCTCTTTCGATACCCTCGATATCGCACATTTTCCGAGTCTTTGCCCCGCAATTCGGGTCTAATAGTGGGCAGCCGCTCGAACGTGAAAACGCTAAACCAATTGAGACCAGTGTGGAGTGTTTTCTGCGGCGTGTTCGCGTGTCTGCTGTTGCTCGCTTCGACCGTGCATGCCGCTTCTCGAGTGCAGGTGACGGTAACCGACGCCAAAGGTCAACCTGTCGCCGGCGCCAGTGTGGAACTTCAGCAAGCCACCGCAATGGTGGCCAAGGGCACGACTGACGATCACGGTATTGCGTCGATCGAGTTACCCAACACCGGCCAGTACGATCTCATCATTAGTCGTACCGGATACGTTACAACCCAAAACGTTCTTCAGATTGTTCCGGCCGAAACCCCGCAGCAGATCGAAGTTGTGCTGCCGCAATCAACGCTGAGCCAGCAGCAGATCGACGTGACGGCGGCGCCCTCGAATCCCACCACCGAATCGTCGACCGCCCCCAACACCATCACCGCCGAGCAGGCGAAGATCACTCCCAGCAAGCCGGCCACGTTGATCGACACCCTACCGCTGGTGCCCGGCGTGGTCCGCGCAACAGACGGTACCGTGCAGATCGCCGGATATGGCGAAACCCATAGCGCGTTGCTGATCAACTCCGTAAATGTCACCGATCCCGCGACCGGCGACTTCGGGCTGAGCGTCCCCATCGACAGTGTCGAGACCATCTCGGTTTCCGAAATGCCCTATCTCGCCGAGTATGGCAAATTCACCGCGGGCGTAGTGGCCGCCGAAACACGCCGTGGTGGCGACAAATGGGAGTGGAGCCTCAACGACCCACTGCCTGACTTCAAGATCCGCAGCCTGCACATGGAAGGTGTGCGCGACGCCTCGCCGCGGCTGAACTTCAGCGGCCCGGTCGTAAAGAATAAGCTGTATTTCCTCGAAGGCGCGGAATATCTGCTCTACAAGCGGCAGGTGTACACGCTTCCTTATGGTTCCAACGAGACCAGATCAGAAGCCATCAATTCGTTCTCGCAGATGGATTGGATCGTGTCGCCGAATCACACGATCACAGCCAGCTTCCATATCGCTCCGCAGACGCTCGATTTCGCCGGTCTCAATTACTTCAATCCGCAGCCGGTCACTCCTGATGCGGGCTTTCACGAATCGACGTTTACTTTGATCGATCGCCTGTCGATCGGCGGCGGAATCCTTCAGAGCACGTTCGCTAACACTCACGTTAGCAGCGACATCCGCCCGCAAACGGTGGGAGAGATGATCCTGAGCCCGGGCGGCAATTCCGGAAGCTACTTTAACCAGCAGACGCGCAAGGCCAACCGTTACCAGTGGCTGGAAAATTGGAAGCCAAAGCAGAAGCACTGGCACGGCGATCACAATTTGCAGGTCGGGTCGATGGTGGCGCACAGCGAGAACGAAGGCCATTTCCATCCACAGACGGTGCTCATCCATGACAACGCGGGGAATCTGCTACAGAGCACCGGTTATACCGGCGATGGCAACTTCGATCTGTCCGACACCGAGCCCGCGATCTACGCCCAGGATCACTGGATGATGACGCCGCACTTCGCCATGGATCTCGGACTTCGCCTCGAAGGCCAGACCATTACGCACACCTTCCGCAGTGCGCCGCGTGGCGGATTCGTCTGGAGCCCGACGAAAAGCTCGAATACCGTGATCCGCGGCGGCATGGGAATCTTCTACGATTCCGTCCCGCTCGACATCTACGCGTTCAGCAGTTATCCGCAGCAGACCATTACGACCTACAACAGCTCCGGAATGATCGTTGACGGGCCGCGCACGTACGTGAACATCATCGACCAGACATCTGAGCCTTTTAGCTTCGTATCGCGGCCGCATGTCAGCGGCAACTTCGCGCCTTATAGTCTGGCCGGCAACATCGAACTGGAGCAGTCGGTTCGCCACTTTCTGACCCTGCGCTTCAAATACCTCCAGAGCACCGCCCAGGATCTTCTGACTATTCAGGCGCATAACCTCGGATCGCAAGGTGCACTAGTCCTTGGATCTTCCGGTAGCGCGCACACCCGTCAGTTCGAGTTCATCGCCCGCGTCGGCGCCAAAGAAAATCGCCAGTTCTTCTTCTCTTACGTGAGGCAACATGCGCGCGGAGACCTGAATGACGCCAACGGATACATCGGGAACTTCCCCTATCCCATTGTGCGCCAGAACATCGTCTCCAGCCTGCCAAGCGAGGTTCCCAACCGCTTCCTGCTCTGGGGGACGTATTCGCTGCCACGGAAATTCCGTGTAACACCGAAGTTAGAAGTCCGCGACGGGTTCCCGTATCAATACACGGATGTTTACCAGAACTACGTCGAGACGTCCGGTCCGCAGGCAAGATTCCCGCGCTACTTCTCGCTCGATATGCGGATTTCGAAAGACATCGTGGTCATGAAGAAACACGCGATCCGCCTGTCCGGCAGCGTCTTCAACCTGACCAATCACTTCAACGCCCTCGAAGTCCACTCCAACACCGCCGACCCCCTGTTCGGCGCCTTCTTCGGCAACTACGACCGCAAGTTCACCGTGGACTTCGACTTCCTGTATTAACGCTTCTCACTAACGTCGCCCAAAAACCCATCTTTGGATGAAATGCATTTGTCCTCCCTGTAACATTGTCGTTTCTTGTTGACATCGGCCACGAGTGGGTTTAATTTGCCGCGCAATCAATCATCCAGATGCAAGGGGGCAGATCATGAAAGCAAGTTATGTCGTCGGCCTCGTTGCCATCGCTGCAGCCGGTATCCTGGCAGGAATTGGGATTGACCGTTCAAAGTCCGCTGTTAAAGGGAAGGACGACTGCCCTACTTGCAACCGGCTCGTTACCATCTATCAGAAGATCGACGATACTTGCGAAGTAAATTTTCCTGTGGTAGTCGTAAGGGCAAAGGCCCCGAGCCAAACCCATCCCCAGACAATACAGTGGCAAACAGAGTCCGATACGCCTTATTACATCAATTTCACAGTGCTGAGACACAAAAGTGGTTACCCGCCGGCAAACTATCAGCCTAAGAGTCCTCTTAGGGATTCCGGGGGCAATGTCGTCGACAATGTATACGTGACTAAGAACCAACCCAGCGGCATGTACACTGTGGTGTACGATTCCAACCCTTCCCAAACTCCGGAGCCGAACTACTACTTTTACGCTATATACTCCAAACTGGATCCGACCACAAATTCAAATAATCCTTGTAAAGAGCCCTATTCTGACCACGACACCGGCGTAAACGTCAAACCATAACAGCTACGTTAAGCCCACGAGCTTCTTGAATTTGGCATTATTGCGTAGGTGATCGAAATCCGGAGTGTCCGCGATCACCCGCGCCGAGTATCCCAACTTGATCGCATTTCCCAGTGCGGCAAGGCAGCGCTCCTGATCCCCGAGCTGGTTATAGACAATCGCTGACCGGTATCTAGCCTCACTGTCATTCGGCGCAACCGCCAGTGCCTGTTCGATGTTCTTCAAGGCTTGTTCACGATTTCCGGCCATCGCGTAGTAGTCAGCCAGAAACGCCAGCACTGTGGCGTCCTTGGGATTCACCTCTCGCCGTTTCTCGGCTCGTGAAATGGCATGTTCGTACGCTGCTTTGGCTTCGCTTCTCTGGGTGCCGCTCCAGTAGAGAGAGTCTCCGAGGTTGCCCCATAAGAGCCAGTCTGTATCGTCAAGGTTAAGACCTCGCTGAAATGCTTCCGCGGCCTCTGGGTACCGCCGTAAATTGAAATAAGAATTCCCCAGATTGTTGAATGCTTCCAGGCTCGGACGGATCTCGATCGATTGTTTTAACGGTACCAGCGATTCGAGATATTTACCCTGCATCGAGTACATCGCGCCCAGATTGGAATATCCCCGCTCATTATTTGGCGCGAGTGTCACCACATGCTTGAACTGTGCGGCTGCATCGGCGTAGCGAGCCTGCCCAAAGTAGAAGTACCCGAGCCAGCTATACACGCCCCAGTAGTTCGGACGAAGTTCAGCGGCTTTTTTGTACGTTGCTTCTGCGGCTGCGGGATTGCCGAGCTTGACATACGCATCAGCCAAGCCCCGCAGTCCATCTTCGTCGCTTTCGTCAAGTTGGACTGCGCGCTCGAATTCGGGCACTGCCAATCCATAATTCCCCGTCTGGTTGTAAACTCCTCCCAGGCAGATTCGTCCTTCAGCTGTCTCCCGCAACACCAGCGAATTCCGGCAGCTCTGCTGCGCCTTCTCGACCCAGTCCGCACCGCGATTCACCTGCTGATAACCCAGAAGGTAGGCCTCGCCCAGGGCTGCATACGCTTCCGCATAACGCGGATCGAGCGCTACGGCGTTCTTCA
>CAYWSM010000501.1:0-6482 GCA_964460935.1 uncultured Terriglobales bacterium
GGCACCTCGATGTCGGCTCATCGCATCCTGGAGCTGTAGAAGGTTCCAAGGGTTAGGCTGTTCGCCTATTAAAGCGGTACGTGAGCTGGGTTCAGAACGTCGCGAGACAGTTCGGTCCCTATCTGATGTGGGCGGAGGAGATTTGAGTGGGCCTGTCCTTAGTACGAGAGGACCGGGATGGACGAACCTCTTGTGTTCCAGTTGTCATGCCAATGGCACAGCTGGGTAGCGAAGTTCGGTTGTGATAACCGCTGAATGCATATACGCGGGAAGCACTCCACAAGATGAGATCTCCCAACCCAAAAGGGTAAAGAAGGGCACACGAAGACTACGTGTTTGATAGGCAGGATGTGTAAGCGCAGTAATGCGTTCAGCTTACCTGTACTAATCGCCCGTTCGGCTTGACCATAAAATTTATGGAGCGCAGACAGCTTCGGCTGTTGCTTGTCAGATATCCAATCTATTCAGTTGTGGCATCGTCCACGATCTTTTTAGCGGCTAGTAGTTAGGAGTTAGCGGTTAGGCTGCTGGCTCCTGCTACTGTCGAGAAACAAGTTTCGCGCTGCGAAATGCGCGCGATCAAGTTGTCGGTGATCTTACCGCGGGGGAACCACCCGTTCCCATCCCGAACACGGAAGTTAAGCCCCGCAGGGCCGATTGTACTGTACGCGAAAGTGTGTGGGAGAGTAGGTCGTTGCCGGCATAAAACAAAGGCCAGATTCAGAAATGAATCTGGCCTTTTCCTTTTTCGGTTCTCGGTTTCGGTGGTCAATTCTCGGTACTCGGGTGTGAATGAAATCAGGAAGCTTTCGATAAAGCCAATTTCACGCTCGCAGGCAACCGAAGCGCTACGAAGTAATCGGCGGGATAGAGATAGTCCTCGCCGGATTCGTCGATGATGCGAACAAGATCATGTTTCGCCGCCGACGAATCCTGAACTACCGGGTAGAGTTTGCGCAATTCCAACGAGGCTGGGTAGTCCTCATTTCGCACGCAGAGGACAAAACTCTCCCGCCTACTCTTTCTTCGATGAGGCGCTTGATCTTGAACTCTTTTTTGCCGATGCCATGCGCCGTATACCTTCCACAGTCGCTTTCGTTCATGAATACCTAAACCTTTTGGCGATAACTTGAATGCTCGATATCTCGCCAATGATCCTGAAGTTCATTCCAGGCGATTGTACTGCATGCGAAAGTGTATGGGAGAGTAAGAGGCTTGTCAGGAGTTATTTCAATGGATTTGACGCTGATGTGTTGTCAACTATGCGAAGGGATTGATTTTCAGCGACCCAATAAGTGTGGCCGAATTGCTTTCCCCATTCTGCAGGCTCCCTATATTCGCATTCCACGATGCAAGGCATTCCAACCTTTATCACTAATTCGATATTCCGCATATTACCTGTCCGACCCCATATTGCCAGCCTTTCGCCAGACTCGGTTACCAAACAAGACGAGAATTCCTCTCTCCCTTTATTCCACCCTCATCAAAGCTTACTAGGCGAAAACGTCTAGCGGCCATGTCTACGCTCCTCCAAGATAAGATAGTCATGTGCCTGTGTTATGCGTTCGAGAGTTTCGACCATGTAAGATTACTTTTCCTGCCCCTGAAAGGCCCTCGTCTCGGACAATTAGTCCCGCTGGTCTGAGTACTTTTCTCCACATCCAGACAAGCAGAAAAATCATCAGATACGCTGCACTAGCCCACAAAACAGGTAGCATTATTGGCGGTGGTGAACCACGAGAGGCTCGGCGGTTCCATTGCCAGGGTCGATCAGTTAGTCGCATGAAACGCCCGTACGCGGCAAAGGTCTCCGATTTGTTGTTCAATTGCGGCACAACCACATCATAAAAGTATTGTGTCCGCATCTCGTCGTACTCGCCATCCGACATCCGTGGATCAAGATTTTCTGCAAGCTCATTCCACGGCTTACTCTTGTCAAGAGAATCGTAAATTTCAGGCAGGCGTTCTTGATGATCAGCAGTAGAAACGAAGACAACAGTACCACCGACTAGTGCAATCGAGATCAGTGCAACTATGGCACTCGGCTTCATTGGTGCAGAATTGTATCGAATATACGTGCTCGTTGTATGTTGATCGAACTGGTGCCATGTCCGTTCGGAACACGTATTGATTGCGGTGGCTTTTGGCACTATCGTGCGGTGCGGGCACCTCACTAAGCGACCGACCTTCGGCGCCAATGTCTTCGTCAATATCCGCCCAAGCGAATTTCGTATCCTCTATAACGTAGGTTAAAACTTGTCAACGTATTTTGGGGAATCTCTTAAATACGTTGACTATACACAGCTTTGCGTATCATGATTTTTGGTCTTCGCACTTGAAGGAACAAGGTTCAAAGTTTTTCGAAGGACAAGTGCGAATGAACAAACTCAAACGCTTTCAAGCAGCCGTTTCTGAGTTGCTCTCCACTGTAGAATTTACGATCTTCCGGTTATTCTTGCTCTTCCTCTTCGTTCGCGAAATGTGGCGCTATGTCAGCCACTAGACCCATTCGCATGGCTTGGCTAGGGATCGAGTGCCTGTTCGTAATCGCCAGCCAAACTGGCGAGCGTATATTGACTGATCATGCTGGACATCTATCAGATCAAGATCACCTTGCTCGACACTGAACCGCCTATCTGGAGACGGATGTTAGTGCCTGCGAGCATCAAGCTATCCGACTTCCACCGAGTCATCCAGATCGCGATGGGATGGGAGGATGCTCACTTGCATGCGTTCCAAAGCGTCGGCAAGGAGCGTTACGGAATCCCCGATCCCGATATCCCACAATCCAACCCGAATGACTGTATTGATGACACGACCATACTTCTGTCCGAATTGTTGGGAAAGGTCGGAGACAAGGCAGAATATATCTACGATTTCGGCGACTGGTGGAAGCACGGACTCGAACTGGAAAAGGTCGTTGGAGCCGAGCCTGCAACGTTCTATCCGATCTGCATCGAAGGCCAGCGTAGTTGTCCGCCGGAGGATTCCGGAGGTATCTTCGGTTACCAAGAGATGCTGAAGGCGATTGGGAACAAGCGCCACAAGGATCACAAGCAATGGGTTCAATGGATCGGCCCCGGCCTTGATCCAGAAGCATTTTCGCTTGATAAGGTCAACAAGCAACTGGCCCGACTGTACCGCGCAAGGAAAGCGACGTCGAAGGTGAACTAATGTTCAAGAGACGCACCCTACCACCTAGTTTCCCTGGTTTCGGCCGCGATGCCGGCGGCACCAGACCGTTGGCGCGATAGTACGCCACGAGCAGGCCGTAGTGTTCGGCGTTGTGTTCCATCACGGCGAACCACGGCGAAATCGATTTCGACAGCGACTCGTCAGGGACACTCTTCAGCAGGGCTTCGGATTCGCCAAGCGATTTTTCGAGCATCGCCACCACTGCGGCTTTGTTCGGATAGTCCTTGGGGTCGAGTTCACCCCACTGCGCCGCCGGGTCTTTCGCTCGCTTTACGGCAAAAACATTGCCGCCGGCAAGGTGAATCAGCACTTCGCGAAAGCTGCGCATTTCGGGTTTGAGCTTGAACTCGTATTTGTCTTCGGGGAAATCTTTTGCCATGTCGAGGATCTGCTGATCGACGTTGTTCAAACCCGCTCGCATGGACTCGGCGGTTGTCTTCTGCGCGAAAGTGAAACCACTCATCGCCACGACAACAACGAATAGCAAAACAGATGATTTGAACCGCATAACGTTCTTCCTCCGCTAGCGGCGGAATGTTACCAGAGCAACTTGCTGCGCGCTCGTGCCTCTGTCCCTGCGGATGAAGAACTTGTCCCGGAAAACCGCTGCTTGCACAACATACAAGCCGATTGCAGCGCAACGCAGGAATCACAGAGAACCACAAAGAATCACTTCAAACCGCGATCCAAGCCGCGATTCCGATAAACAGCGCCTGCATGGGAATGCGCAGCCAGAGCGGGGTGGAGGGTTTCCCTCGCAATGTCGCTCCGGTTCGCGCCGGCGTTGACATTAGCGGGAAGGACCGCCAGGAAGAACACAACCAGCGCGACTGCCGCTGCGCGCGTGAATGGAGACAGCATCAATCCGACGGCCTGCAATCTCGCACAGTCCGGTGAAGAACACCATAGCGCGTGGCGCCGGCACCCAGGAGGGCATCATGCGAAGAAGGTCGTCCTTCATCGACGTAAAGTGCGCCGATGCGGTGAACAGCAACATGATCGCAAGTGCGGAACGAGCGGAGTCTTTCCAGCTATCGAATGTTTCGACCCCGACGAATCCCACCAGGCGTAGGGTCGCCCACGAGATGAGCAACACGAACAGTACAAGCATGGTTCGAAGATGTTCGTAGGTTGTGCGTGGATGCGAAACTCCAAGCCGATAGGAGCGTGGAGAATGCGTACCAAAGAACGGCAATTCTGCCGATATCATCCCAACACAGCGACGATCCTTCGAACAAAACACCATAAATTCAATGGTTTAGAAGATGCACCTCCTTATATAAGGAGGCGTTTATTTTCGCTTTTCATTCGCTATAATACCTCCGTGCAGCCTGCCATACATTCCGCCGCCGGACAGGCCGATCAGGCCGGATGGATCTTTCTTGACCTGAACTCCTACTTCGCTTCGGTTGAGCAGGAGGTGCGACCGGAGCTGCGTGGCCGACCTATCGCCGTGGTGCCGGTGATGGCGGAGACCACCTGCTGCATTGCGGTCAGTTATGAGGGGAAGGCGTTTGGGATATCAACGGGCACGGGAGTAAAAGACGCAAAAAGGCTGTGCCCTACCATGCAGTTCGTGGAGGCGCGGCACGAGCTTTACGTCGATTTTCACCACAAGATTGTCGAGGCCGTTGATCGGTGCATTCCGGTGCAGAAGGTCTGGTCGATCGATGAGATGTCGTGCAGGCTGATGGGACGCGAGCGGGAAATCGCGAATGCGCGACAGATTGCTTTGCAGATCAAGCAGCAGATTAAGAAAGACGTTGGCGACACGCTGCGCTGCTCGATCGGAATTGCTCCCAATCAATTCCTGGCGAAGGTGGGGTCGGATATGCAAAAGCCCGACGGGCTTACGGTGATCCGACTTTCGCAACTGCCGGCAATCCTGTACGGGTTGCGGCCACGCGATCTGCCGGGAATTGGTCCGCGCATGGAACGGCGGCTGGCGCGGCGCGGCATCCTGACCATGCAACAACTGTGCGCACTGTCTTCGCTGGAAATGGGGGCGATCTGGGAGAGCGTTGTCGGCGAGCGTTATTGGCACTGGATGCATGGCACGGACTTTGAAGAAGCGTCGAACCGGCAATCAAGTATTGGGCATCAGCACGTTCTGCCGCCGAATTTGCGCACCAAAGACAGCGCCGCGGGAGTGCTCCAAAAACTTCTCACCCGGTGTTCGGCGAGGCTGCGCAAAATGCGGATGTGGGCGCACGGCCTTTCCGTGTATGTGAGCTTTTCCATGGGCCGCGAAAAGAATGTTTGGGAATGCCACACTCGCATCGTGGAATGCCAGGACCCCATTACGCTGCTGGAGGCTTTCCATAAGATGTGGGAGAGCTGTCCCGACGGCAAGCCTACCTTTGTGGGGGTCACTCTGTACGACCTGGTCCCGGAAGAGCTCCACACGGCTTCCCTTTTCGGAGATGAGCAAACGCGCGCAAGACTGTCGAAGGCCATCGATGGGATCAATGCCAAGTATGGGAGCAATACGGTATATACGGGCGGGGTCCACAATTTCCGCGAGGCGGCGCCGCAGCGGATCGCGTTTTCCAGTATTCCGGAATTCGATTAGCTGGGCATCGGTCTGGATTAGATGTGGCAGGGCTTCCGGGTAACTTTGATCCACCATCTAACCTTTACATGGCCACGAAATCAAAGTCGCACAAAGCTGCATCGCAGCGCCGGTGGTCAGCCGAGGTGACCGCGACATCGGATGCAACGCATCCTCCGGAAGGACTGTTCAAGAAAGACGCTGCGACGATTGCACGAACGCTGGCGTCGAAAAAAATCTCTCCGAAGGGTGTCAGTTCGGGGATGCGGATGCTGACTTTCTACATCAACAGGGCGGGAAAGAATCTGCCGGCGTCGCGCCTGCGGGTGCTCGAAAAAGCAAAGGAATTGATGCACGAGCGCATTGCGCGTGAAAAGAAGAAGGCTGCCTGAGCCGTTTACACTCATTCGCTTAACGATAACGTGATGCGATTCCGGGAATTGTTAGATGGGGAAAACGGGGCGGACCTCGCGTCCGCCCACAACCATGCTAGCTGTTATTGATTTCCGGAGGGCGCGGCCGCAGCCGCTTTCGCGCGTCCTTTGGCGATCGAGTGCTGCACCGCCTGATCGACCACTGCGTACAGCAACTGATCCGGATCTTTCAGCGCCTGCGTGCGGATCCATTCGCCGGCACGCGCTCCCGCTGCCTTGTCGTCGGGTAGGGTGACGCCGCGGTTCTTCGCCGAAAGAGCTGTCAGTTCCTGCACAATGGCGAAGAATCCTTCCTGCGTTTT
>CAYWSM010000502.1:0-2886 GCA_964460935.1 uncultured Terriglobales bacterium
CGCGGGATATTCGTCAACCTTCGCAGTGACGACATGGTTCGAGACGATGTCCTTGAGGAAGTCGAACCAGAAGAGAGAAATCTGCGTGAGAACTTTTCCCTTATTCGGGATGCCGGAGCCGAGAACGTAATCGAAGGCAGAAATGCGATCGGTGGCGACAAAGAGCAGATGCTCATTGTCCACACGATAGACGTCGCGCACTTTGCCGCTCGCATAGAGCTCCAGATCAGGGAAGTCGGTTTGTAAGAGAGCGGGTTGAGCAGTTGAGCTGTTCACGGCAGATTCTGAATCGAATGTCAGGAGCCGTATTCTAGCCAGCGAGAATCATTTGTCAACGTTGCGAATCACATCCAATCGAGACAGACGAAATTTTCTGGCGAAAAAATGTTTGACAAGTGGCAGAGTTTGAAAATTACGCGTTTGGCGCGCACTTTTTGCGCATCGCGGTTGAGGAAAATCGGGATGTAACTGATTTGTTACATCCCGAAATGCCGGTGAATGTCGGTACGCTATCTCTCGCGGAGCTGTCAAGACCTCGAGATCAGAAGATCCTGCCGTCGTCGGCGGATGGGCCGTACATTCCGGGGATCGGAACATTGTTCAAGCGCAGGTACACTCCGAGCTGCGCGCCATGATGGATGAGGTGGTTCATAACCACGAAGCGCAACACCGCTGAGCGCGGCATGGTGATCACTTCTTTACCCTGAAAGATCAGCTTCCAGATTTTGCCGAGATGTTCATCCGTGGCGCTGGCGATGGCTTCGCGCGCTTCGGAGACATTCTTGTCGAAAGTCTGCAGGAGTTCATTCTGGGATGTTGCGGCGAAGGCCTTAAAACCTTCGCCGGGCTTGGGCGTTACATCGAGAGTGTCGAGTTGGATCGTGTGCGTTCCCCAACTGGGCAACTCGGCGACGTGTCCGGCGAGCCGGCCAAGGGGCATCGATTTGTCATGCGGTTTGAAATCGAGCTTGTCATTGGGAACGCAGGCGAGCAGCTTGCGCGCGCTCTTCATTTCCTGCTCGAACTCGGGCAACAGCGTCTCCGCTATGGTCATTGTTCCTCCGAAGACTTTCATGATAGCGCGCAGATTATTTCTTGCCCGTTAAGGTCAGACCCAATCCTGTGGACAGCAACAGATCGTTGCCCTTTGTTCCTGGAATAGGGTTGCTGACGTAGTGATCGCTGAACGATGTTTGCCAACTCAGCCAACGGCTGATCTTGGTGCTGAGACCCGCGTCAAAGGCGAACCGGTAATCTCCGGCCTGATCTCCAGTCACATAGGGAAAGAAGAAGGCCCTTTCCTTGAAGACGGTGTTGGCGGACAGTTGATGGGAGAACTCTTCGCCAATCGACGGAGAGAAGATGTTATTGGTGACGCCCGTGCCATATCTTTCATGCGTCCATGCCACGCCGCCGAACAGGTCGAGGATGGTTCGCGGTGTAGCGATGGCGTGATAGCCGAGACCGCCGTTGGGAATGGCGCGAATATCGAGCTTCTGCAAATCGTCGTATTCGAAATCAGAGCCGACATACGCGAACAGCCTCTGGGTAATGTTGCGGTCGTAGCGAAAGCCGCCCTGGATGGCGTTGGCGGTGATCGAATCCACAGCGTTGTCTTTGCTGTAAACGCTGGTGGCGTACAAGCTGATCTTGTCGTTAAGCGTTGCGCGATTGAGGTTCAGCCCCGTGGAGACGCTGAGCGTATCGCTATTTCCGCTGGCGAGCGCCAACCCGAAGTTTGCGCCGCCCGCCCACCCCATCATCAGTCCGGGATGCAACGATCTTTCATAGGTGTCCTCTTCGCCCTGCGAACGGAGACCTTTGAGATTCGCGGCCTCGATCTCGACAGGTTGTGCCGTGTTCGCGTTTACGGCAATCGTGTTGTCCTTGCGTTCGAGATTGGTGACGGCGATCTTCTTGTCGGTAGTTTGCAGAACGACCGGAGTCGCGGCGGTAAAGCTGGAGACAGCGTCCCACTTGATATTGATGGTGTCGGCGAAGTCGGTTTTGAGCACAAGCTTGTTGTCGTCGAGTTTAACGATGTCACCGGTGAGGTGATTGCCATTTTTGAGGACGACTTCGTCGGCTGCGGCAAGCGAAGAAAGTAACAATGAGATGAGGATGGCGCAGAGGGTTTTCATGCTCACGGGAAATCCTTTCGAGGTGTTGATATGAGCCGGCCCACTTTTCCAGCTACATACGATGCGATAACGAACAGGGTAGTCGTTGTCTTCGCAAAAATAAACCCGGTGCCGAAACACCGGGCTTTTCCCGCCAACCAAGTACAACACTTTTCAGTACAGCCAAATAGCACAGCCAGATAGCACAGCCAGGAATGGCTGTGCTACATCATGCGGTCAGGGCTTGTTTCTTGTCTTCCTGGCCGAAGCGCACGCTGACCAGTTTGGAGACGCCGGGTTCCTGCATGGTCACGCCGTAGAGGACAGGCGCAATACTCATCGTCTTCTTGCTGTGCGTGATGATAATGAATTGCGTGTCCTTCGACATTTCCTTCACCAGTTCGTTGAAGCGACCGATGTTCGCCTCGTCGAGCGGAGCATCGACTTCATCGAGGATGCAGAACGGGCTCGGCGTGTGCTGGAAGATGGCGACCAGCAGTGCAAAAGCGGTGAGCGCCTTTTCGCCGCCAGAAAGCAACAGCACGTTCTGGAGTTTCTTGCCCGGAGGCGAAGCGACCACGTCGATACCGCTTTCCATGGCGTTCTCTTCGTCGGTCAATCTCATAAAGCCCTGTCCGCCACCGAACAACTTGCGGAACGTAACCTGGAAGTTCTCGTTGATCTTGTGGAACGCCTCGGTGAATTTTTCGCGTGAAATTTGCTCGATCTCCTTGATCGTCTTGTGCGTGTTTTCGATCGAGTCGAG
>CAYWSM010000503.1:0-4231 GCA_964460935.1 uncultured Terriglobales bacterium
GTGTGCAGAAATGGGCCACCCGATGCCGTTAGCCACACGCGCTCTACTTCGTCCAGCCGTCCGCCTCGCATGCACTGATGAACAGCGTTGTGCTCGGAATCGATCGGGAGCAGCGGGACGTTATTCTTCCGCGCTTCAGCAGTGATAATCTCGCCGGCCACTACCAGGGATTCTTTGTTCGCCAGTCCAACAGCTTTTCCGGACTTAACAGCTGCATAGGTCGCTTCCAGGCCAGCTACTCCCACGATGGCCGAAACAACGAAATCAACCTCGGGATGTGTAGCGACACGAACCGTACCTGCTGTGCCGTGGACGATCTCAATGCTGTCCATGCCCGCCGCAGCGAGGCGCGATTTCAGCTCTGCCGCATCATGTTCGTGGGCAAGTGAGAGGACTTTCGGCTTCCATCGACACGCCTGTTCAAACGCCTTTTCGACGTTACTTCCGGCGGCAAGAGTCGCGACTTGGAAGCGGTCCGGGAAAGACTCCACGATACTCAGGGTGCTATGCCCAATTGAGCCTGTGGAGCCAAGGATGGCAATCTTCTTCATTCAGGCTGGAACTCTAAGTATATCAGGCGAGTATGCGCATGGCTGCATAGAACCAGAGTACTGGAACCGCAAACAGCAGCGCATCGATCCGGTCCAGCATTCCACCATGTCCGGGAAGAAGAGCGCCCGAGTCCTTAACCCCTGCTCCCCGCTTCAATAGCGACTCAACAAGGTCTCCCAGTTGTGCAGTGATGTTGAGGAAGGCTGAAAGCACCACAATTTGTGCAACCGGCGGAGTTGGTGCGAAGTAGCCCTGCGTGCGGTCGATCAAGTGAGCACTGAATAACGCTTGCGAAATCGGCCGCGCATAGCTAAACACTAGGACGCCGATGCCGATCGATCCCAGGAACGAAGCGATGCCGCCTTCCCATGTCTTGCCGGGAGAGATGCGGGGCGCCATTTTGTGCCGGCCGATTGCCCGCCCAACGTAATAGGCTGCCGTGTCGCCGGTCCAGACAACAAGGAATAGATAGAGGATCAGGAACGCTCCCGCCCACTGTTGACGCAGGTTCGCCAACAGCAGCAGCGGGAAGGCGGTGTATCCAATGGCGAAGAACGAAGCCGCGGCGCCAGGATACGACGTCGCCAGGTCGCGCCTGAGCATTCCCACAACGAGATAAATGAACGTCGCAAATACCGCTGCGGCAAACACAATGAAGAACAACGACTCGGTCGCCAACGCCGGATTATTGCTTTCCCGCGGGTAGAAAATCAGTGCGGCAAAGAGCAACCCCACGCTAACGTAGGTCGGCATGCGAAAGGGCGTCACGTTGTAGTTTTTGACAAGATCAAGAAACTCGCGCGCCGCAAGGATTGCCACCGCAGCCACCAGTGCCGCGAAAAGCGGTGCCGGGGCACGAAACACCGCGAGCAGAACAAGAGGAATAAGGACAACTGCCGTCAGGACACGTTTCATGAGAACGCATCATTGTACTTGGTGCACCTGTTACGCGAATCTCTTATCCGCATGGTCTGTGGCAATAAGCAAAGCTCAGATCGTGGTTTTGTCCCTAATCAATTTCCGCGAAAATCCGTCCCATCTGCGTTATCCGCGTGATACGATCTTGATCTTTTACCGCACAATCCTCCGGAACGCTGCCTTCGCTCCTTCGAACTCTTCGTCCGTGATGCCGGACAACAGGTCGCCACAGACTGTCTCTGCGGTTTCCCGAGCTTCCTCCAGCAGAACCCGCCCAGTCTTGGTCAGGGCTGCATAGCCAACTCGAGCATCATTGGGATCCGGATGCCGGGACACCAGCCCAATCTTCTCCAGCGGTAGAAGGATTCGCGTCACCGCCGACTGGGTCAGTCCAAGCTTATCGGCAAGATCTACGCGCCGCATGCGGCTGCTGGGATCGGCCGAGAGTTCGTTCATGACGGTGAAGTCCACAAAGCTGATGCCATGCAGGGCTCCAAGGCGCCGGTCAAGCCGACGGCTGAGCTCGGCATTAGTGCGGGAAACGAGAAGGCTAAACTCGAGCCCCATGGCAGCGGTCGAAAATTGTTTCTTTATCATTGATTTGTAAATTATATAACAATATTATTTAGGTCAAGTCTCACGACCATGTATCAGTTTGTGTATTCAGTTAAACGACTGAGACAGACTTGCCAGATTTTGTAATTTCTAACGTTCAAATGTCACAACCAAATGGTGTGCTCGGCATGTAGAATCGCCAGTTCTCCAAGTAACTAGCAGGATTCCCCATGGTCCGCGGTTTGGACTCGGAAATGCAACAGGAACGTTAAAACCTGCTGGTGCATAAGGGCTATGTATCTGAAAAAACTTTGCGGTGGCGTGCTCCATATCCAAACGGCCAATGGCCTTCGTTGCGTTGAACTGACCGGACGCGAGCGACTCAGCCTTATGTGGTTGTTCCGCAATTTCAAGCTTCTGCCCGAAGCAGTTCTTAACGGCAGCGCCCGAACGTTACTGCAGTCACTTCTGGGGAGCGATCGTTCTCAGCTCCGCTGCACAAACAATCACGCGGATGATGATGACTTCGTGATTGGCACGATT
Source organism: uncultured Terriglobales bacterium (assembly GCA_964460935.1). Classification (GTDB taxonomy): domain Bacteria; phylum Acidobacteriota; class Terriglobia; order Terriglobales; family Acidobacteriaceae; genus DATMXP01. The sequence goes on from CAYWSM010000503.1 coordinate 2,569, forward strand.
GAGTGCGTGGCAGCACCGAAGAAGACTGCCGCCAGTCCTTCGAAGCGTCCTGCTACGGCCAAACTTGTGCCCGATGCGCCCGGCCTCAGCACGCGCGCGGTGTCATAACGTACCGTGCTAGTCCGTCAGTAACTCGGACTTTGTCGCCACTCGTAAGACAATTCCTGCATGGATGTGGCGACGGATCCGATTCCCGGTAAGTCTCTCCAGGCGAATCTGCTGGAATTTCTGAAGGCCTCATGGGCCGATCGTCGTATACGTCTTTTGGTCGGCGTCCTTGGGATTGCCATGGCGGCAGCTTGGTACTGGTTTGCCGCAGCCTCCGCCACACTAACCATTGCGGGCCACCACGCTTTCCGGCGTGCCGAAGTCTCCATCTGGGTTGACGGCGATCTTCGGACAACATCTGAAATCACCGGATCAGCCAGGAAGCGTTTCGGCGTTCTCCAGAAAGTTGAGGGAAACTTCTCACGATCCCTTCGCGTTAGTCCAGGGAACCACGTCGTGAAAGTGCGATTTCACTCGTTGACCGATAACAGCGAGATCACGCGACAATGCAAGGTCAGTGCGGAGGCTCGCAGCGAATCGACCGTATACGTCAACGCCGATCGTGGCGTTGTGTCCCTTTCGTTTGCGGGTTCGCCCGCGCGGCCCCAGCCCGATTCCGAGCCAAGTAGCAGCTATGCGAAAACGCTGCAATCGATATTCATGGCGATTGCCGGATCGGCATTGTCGGCTACTGTTGGCTTTGTCGTGCAGGATTTCCTGAAATCGCGCAAGGCTGTCATTCATCAGCCAGTATCCTCAGACTCACAGCCGTCGAGCGCGATCTCCTCGTAAGCTCAGACCTATCTCAGACCTATATGGATGGAGTCCCGCTTCTTCGCGGGGAAAAGCACTTCCAAAAAGTTTGCAAGCGTTTGCGACTTCGATCTGCCGAACAGCCACTAACCTCTTTGTTTTCAATTAGGCAACATGGTTACTTTCGTGCTGACCAAGTAATGACGTATTCGGCCCCAATCGAACCTTGGAGCGTAGGCATGAAACGTAACTTATTTGTTCTCGCTTGCATTGTGGCCCTCACAGTAGTAACCGCGAGCGCGTCAAATTTGCTGTCTAACGGCAGCTTCCAGTCGGGTGATTTCTCCAACTGGGTGCTTGGAACTACTCCCGACGGAACCGCAGGTGAAGGCTATCCGATCGTTACCACGTGGCCGTTAGGTGGCCAAAATGCCGCGAAATATGAAGTCGGTCAGATTCAGAGCGACGGCCTGTTTGAAGGAGCGACCCTGTCTCAGGACTTCTTTACTTCTGGCGGCATGGCAACGCTGAGCTTCCTGTGGGCTGCTCAAGGCGACGGTATCCATGAGAACGCCGACGGTGGACTGTTTGAGCTGATCCTGGACGGCAGTGTGCTAGCCAGCCATGATGTTGGAACCATTGAGCCAAATGATCTGCTCAGCGGAATGCTTTCCGCTAGTCTGAACTTGACTCCCGGAACCCATACGTTTGAGATCGACATTCTGCGCCCATTTCTGACACTCCCTGGAAACACGCCTTACCAGTATGTGACCGGTGCTTCCGTGGATGCTGCAACGACCCCCGAGCCGGGAACGCTGCTGCTTCTGGGCGCTGGTCTTCTTGGCGTTCTTGGTACGATGCG
>CAYWSM010000504.1:0-8294 GCA_964460935.1 uncultured Terriglobales bacterium
CACGAATTCCTGGCCTTGATGTTTCCGGCCATGTTGCCGCCGCCAACCCCGTATAAGCTCATCGTGCTCTCGGCTGCAGCATTCGAGATGGATTGGCGCAAATTCCTGTTCGCGATCTTTTTGGGACGAGTGGCCCGATTCACCATACTTTCCATTCTCGTGATCGTCTTCGGCGAACGAATTGTAAGTATCATGGGCACGCTCGTGCGTCAGCATCTGCTGGCTACACTTCTGGCCGTTGCAGCCTTGATTGTGTTGATTGTGATTTTTAGAAGATTGCGGTCGCGCCGGGGCCGAGGTGCAACCGAGGCCTCACTCAGCGCTTAATTCAGCCCGAAACTCCTGCGTCGCCAACTGGACGTTGTCGCGCCCAAATCGTTTGCCACTGTAGAGAGCCAAGTCGGCGCGGCGCAGCAGCGATTCCGGTGTATCACCTTCACACGAGAGAGCTACTCCAATGGTGGCGGTGAGCAGGATCGGGTTGGCATTGAATACTACCCGGTTCATCGAAATGCGCCCTCGCATACGTTCGGCGATCTGGAGCGCCAGGCCTTCATCGGTCTCGGGTATTACGGCCAGGAACTCCTCGCCACCATAACGTCCAATGTAGTCGTGACCACGGACGCAGTCCTGCATTCGTGTACATGCGGCAACGATGGCGATGTCACCGGCATGGTGGCCGAAGCGGTCGTTGATCTCCTTAAAGTGATCAAGATCAATGAGCAACACGGCCACTGTGCTGGCATTTCGAGATGCTCGCGACAGTTCTCGGGTAAGGGCTTCTGTAATCGCACACCGGTTGAGAGCGCCGGTCATCGAATCGTGAGTCGCCTGATGCTGCAATGCTTCACGTGCCGTCGCCAGTTGCTCCAGCGAGTCTTCGACGGTCTTGAGCGTTTCCCGCAGACGGCGGCTGAGAACCCACTGCAGCGCAAATAACAGCGTGCTCAGGGTGACCATTGCAACCAGGGACACGGTTAAGCGGAAGTTTCGCACCAGAAGGGGAGCCTTGCTCGCCTGAGTCGCCCATGCCGCCATGACGGGAACCGAGATCAGGGCCAGGAAAGAACATCTTGTGATCCAACCGGATGCCGCCGATTCGTGCTCCAGGTCGTCCGATTCCTGCATGGAGAGGTTCGTCGCTGTCGTGCAACCTGCCCAACAGATGCACGCAATCGAGAACACGAACGGAATGTCGAAATAGCTCCCCGTATAGTACCGATGCTTGTCGATCGCGACATTGATGATATGCGCGCTGATTGTGTACCCCAATGAGCCCAGGAGCATCCGGCTGTAGAACCTTCGCCAGGCGTGGGAAGACTTCCATGCCAGCAGCGCCAGACCCGCGATGAAAGCCAGGTCTTCTGTTGAATACAGGAAGTTGAATGTCGGGCCGTAGATATCTACGTTGGGATAGACGTACTGCCACGGAATCACAATGAAGGCATACAAGTACATCCACCAGACGGCGAGCATCGACAGCGAATACGGCGTCACCGCCGGCAGTCGGCGTGGTTCATGCGGCAGCGTAGCCAGCGCTGCCATCATGGGAACCAGATGCAGGAAAAGAATGATGTCCTGTATGGAAGGATTGTTGAACTCTATACGGAGAACGACTTCGTAATACGACCAGAAAGCTTGGGACAGAAGCCAGATGGCGGCTCCGCCTCCCATCAATCCCCAGAACAGCCGGATGCGTCCCTTGGCTCGATGAGCCTGATAGGCGAATGCAGTTGTAACCAGAGCGGATAGAGAGAACTGGGCTAGGTCGCCGAACGCAGTCAGGCCAAACGATGGGCGCGCCACGAGCGCTACCACCGCATAAATCAATACAATGCCCAACGCCGCCGCACTGATCAGTCGCGGCAGCTTCTGTGTCGGCTCAGTCAACGTAGCGTCACCCGAGGCGCTTTTTGGTGGAGTTTGTTCGCCGATAGCTTACGTCATTTGCCGGCAAGCAGTCGTATACAGTTCAGGTACCACTGGGTACCAAGGTAACCAGAGTAACAATGAAGGGGTACCGCTTCGGTTATTCAGTGGAATCAATACTTTGCCGCCGTTGGTCTCGAACTGGAGCTGAAATTTGGCATCACTGCCAGTCTTTCGAGGCACAGGGAAATACAAATAGCCGGCTATGCTTTTGTCCGTTGTCCCGGACGGGAACTGTTTTTCGGTCAATTCCGCCACCATGGTGTTTCGGTCAGCCGCAACGGTCTTTGGATTCCGTCGCTGACCACCCGTATCCACCATTACGCCAGTTGAGGTCGTCCAGCCACGCCCATACGGGTCATAAGGGTCGTCGCCGGTGGAGTAGGTCACACCAGCCGCGGGATGGACGGTAATGTCGTGATTTACCGCTTCTTTCTGGGCAAGCTTATCGGCGATCTCGTTGGGATCCGCAGGGCTCACTACATTTTGTTCGCTTACGAGTAAGCTGAAGTTCTGGGGTGCCAGAGAAACCCCCGACTTGGGAAATGCCGCGACTTCCACGACGATGTAGTCCTTTGCAAGACTCGAGACAAACTGACGGCGGACCTGTTTCGCCGATAACTGTTCGGCCCCGAATGTGACCGTAGGTTGCACGGAGACGGCTCGATAGTTTTCGGGCTTCTTGCGCGGCTTAATACCCGCAGTTTGCTGAGCGGCAGAAGCTAACGTCAACGATATAACTAGGCTGACTAAAACTGTTCGGAACATGGCGATCAGAACTCCAGCTTGATTGTTTTGCCGCTCAGTACGTAGATACGCTTTTGAATCGGATCCTGGCCAGCAACTCGCAATTCCAAATTGTAAGCACCGGGCTTGATCGAAATCTTCTTCAGATCGGTGGCTTTACCGGCGTAGGCGCTATCGATGTAAACCTCTGCATCTTTTGCCGGATTGATGAGCTTAACGGTTCCTTTGTCCGGAGCAGGCGAAGTGAAGTACCCGAATGGATAGTATGGGCCGAATGGGCCCCAGTATGGACCGTAAAGATAATCGCTGTATTCGTATGGGCCGTAACAGCAGCCCCAGGCGTGTGCATAGCCGGCGCCGATAGAGATTGTTCCGAGCTTAACGCCCGCCTGGGAGATGCCGGACAAAGCTAGAACCATGACGGCGAGAATTACGAAGCGAGATATCCGGGAGAACATGGGAGGTCCTCCGAACAGGGAATCCTTCTACTGAGATGCTATAGCATCCGCCGGGGCTCGGCACAACTCCCCTTTAGGCATTAACCACCGTTGCGGCGAGAAGTTGCACTTTTTGATCGAGGCTAAGCTGCTTATTGCGCGGTGTTTGCCCCAGCGAAGTGGTTGACGGTCTTTTGGAGCGAGGCGTCGTCTTCCACGTTCAAGCTAGCCTGAGCCCGGTCGATCTGGCGCATGAGTCCGCTCAGTACCTTACCGGGGCCGACCTCGATAAACGTATGCACGCCTTTGCCGATCAGCATGCGCATCGATTTTTCCCACTGAACCGCTCCGGTGACTTGGCGGATCAAAGCATCACGTGCCTGTTCAGGGGACTGGATCACCTCGGCGTCCACATTCGTGACCAGCGGGCATTCCATCGGATTGAATGTAAGAGCTTTTAGATCGACAGCGAGGCGGTCTTGCGCAGGCTGCATCAGAGAACAATGGAAGGGAGCGCTGACCGGAAGCATAACCGCGCGCTTTGCACCTTTCTGTTTTGCCAGTTCCGCGGCGCGCTCGACGGCAGCTTTGTTTCCGGAAATCACGACCTGTCCATCAGAGTTGATATTGGCCGGCTGGCAAACTTCACCCTGTGCCGCCTCGCGACAGACTTCCTGTAATGTCGCGAGCGGTAGCGCCAGGATCGCCGCCATAGCGCCAACGCCCACCGGCACCGCTTCCTGCATGTACTTGCCGCGATTGCGAACTGTCTTCACGGCGTCCGTGAACGACAGCGTTCCAGCCGCCACATGAGCCGAATATTCTCCCAGGCTGTGACCGGCGACGTAGCTTGGCGAATATCCCATGCTTTCGAGCACGCGGAACGCGGCCACCGAGGCGGTCAGAATTGCCGGTTGTGTGATCTCCGTGAGCTTTAACTTGTCTTCCGGACCTTCCCAGCAGACCTGTGACAGCTTGTATCCGAGCGCCGTATCCGCCTCGTCGAAAGTCTCTTGAGCGACGGGGTACATGGCGGCAAGTTCCTTGCCCATTCCAACAGCCTGTGAACCTTGTCCGGGAAACAGAAACGCAACGCTCTCGAGTGTAGCTTTAGTCATCGTGTCTTCCAGATTGTGGGACGTGTTCGTGTGGGTCCGCCGCGTTGCGCCGAGCAGCAATCTCCTGCTCGATCTTGTGATTAATTCGTCGATCGGCAAACTCAGCGGCGACTCGAATCGCGTTCTTGATCGCGTTGGCGTTCGACGATCCGTGCCCGATGATACAAACGCCCTTAACTCCGAGCAGCGGCGCGCCGCCATACTCCGAGTAGTCCAGCCGCTTCTTGAAATCTGCGAATGCCTTCTTGGACAGAAGGAATCCGACCTGGCTGGTAATCGTCGATTTCAGGGATTCCTTCAACAGATAGCGAACCGTCTCGACCAAACCTTCAGAAATTTTCAGCGCAACGTTGCCGACGAACCCATCGCAGATGATGACATCAACCTTGCCGTTGTAGAGATCGCGGCCTTCCACGTTACCGACGAAGTTAATGGTGAGATTCTGCAGCAGCTTGTACGACTCGCGCGTCAGCTCGTTGCCTTTGCCCTCTTCTTCTCCGATCGACAACAGTCCAACTTTCGGCCGATGGATATTGAAGATGTTTCGCGAGTAAATCTCGCCCATGATGGCGAATTGTTCCAGGTTTTGTGGTTTGGAATCGACGTTGGCGCCGACATCGAGAAGGATAGCTGCGCTTCCGCGCGAAGTAGGAAAGACGGCGGCAAGTCCGGGACGATCAACTCCCGGCAGGGCCCCGAGGATCATCTTGGCCGTTGCCATCGCAGCGCCGGTATTACCGGCGGTTGCGAAGCCGGCAGCTTCGCCTTCACGCACGAGCCGAAGCCCCACGTGTATGGATGACTTCTTCTTCGAGCGCACTGCCTGCGCTGCCTTCTCGTCCATACCGATGACTTCTTCGGCAGGCACGATCTCGATGTTAGACGGCAGGCCGGAAGAAGCGTGCGTCCGCAATTCAGCGCGGATCGCATCCTCTTTGCCAACCAGTTTGACGTGGACGTCGTAACTGCGTGCGGCCAGAATGGCGCCTTCGACCTCCGGTTTCGGAGCACGATCCGAACCCATCGCGTCGACGGCTATTACGGTACTCATCGTTGAGTGGTGGGCCTCTGGTGCATATAAAGCCGATTCATCGCAAATGGCACGGTCTCAGCCGTGCCGATCAACTGCGATCAACTCAGGCTGTACACCGCAAGGTACCAAACGCTGAGATCAGACGGTTATTTCTTTTCTTCGACTTCCAGAACTTCGCGTCCCTTGTAGTAACCGCACTTCGGACACGCACGATGAGGCATCTTCTTCTCGTGACAGTTCGGGCACTCGGAAGCCGAGTGCGGAGTCAAAAAGTCGTGCGCGCGCCGGGTAGCCGTACGCCGCTTGGAGTGTCGCCGTTTCGGATTTGCCATGACTAACCTAAACCTCTGTTCCTGAATTCTCTTGTGGACAGGTCATCCTGAGAGGACGTCAGTCCGAGACTAAATATCTACTTCGATAACTTTCCGCGCAGGTCTTTCAGCGCGTCCCACCTCGGATCGCCAGCTACTGGTTCGCACTGGCATTCTCCGGTGTTCAAATTCTTTCCGCATTGCGGACACAAGCCCTTGCACTCTTCCCAGCAGATCGTCTTAATTGGAACCGCCAGCAAAACCTGCTCGCGCAGGATATCTTCCAGTTCCACACCGTCATCCTCATAAAAAGCGACTTCGGCGTCTTTATCCTGCATTTCCGCTTCTTCCGGACCGCTATTTACCGACTGCGGCCGGAACAACAACTGAAACGGCCGGTCCACCGTATACGGAACTGCCTCAAGGCACCGGGCACAGGGACTCTCAAGCTTAGCCGACAGCTTCCCAACGACCCGAATGTCCTGGATGACCTGATGCTTGCCATTGTGCTCCGGGATCAACGTCGCCCGTCCATCGGCTTTCAATGGACTAACTTGCGTCGCATCCGATCCCAGATCGATTGTCCCCGGCTGGAACTCCTCGTCAAACTCCATCACATTGTCATGGAGTTTCAGATATTGCAGGCTGATGAACATCCCGGTTTGCTCTTCGAGGAGTCCCTCGCCTTTCGGATGCAGGGGAAAAGACACACTCCCACGGCAGCTTCCGGAAGCAAGGTGCAAAACTCAAGAATAATGGGCTTAAGGTCATGGTGTCAAACCAGATAGCTCCGATGCGAATTGATTCCAACCTCTGTATTCCGTGGTTGCGTCCTATTTAGCACGATGGATTATCGTTTCGCCATAGCCGCCGGCGCCAACTTCTTTGTCATCGTGGGTTTGATCGTTTACGGATACGGCCTCTTCGTCGAATACCACGAACGCGGCAAATGGGCCAAAAATATCACCGGATTGCTGGCCGGTTTGGGCATGCTGATCCTCGCTCTCGCACTCTTGCTGACGCCGGGCAATGCGGCCATCATCTCCCAGATGGCGGAAACGAAGGCATCGACGGCCCTCGTTTGGATCAGCAGCGGATTGCTGCTTGCCGCCATCGCCGCTTTCGGCATCATCACCTACGCGCGGCCCATCCGTCTCTGGCACGAACGGAAAATTGAACGCGACCTGAACCGCGGCTTGCCAAAGATCCCCTAGTGCACGCCGTCTGAAAAACGCCAGCAAGCTTCGAGACGTACCGCTGGGAAACCGCCACAACCGCCGGAATTGGCTCTCCAGCTCTCGCGATCCAATTGAAGTCCCACAGGAGTGTGAGCTTCGTCACATACTCGGCGGACGTGAATTGGAGATATTCCTTAACGTTGCAGATATGGAGTAGTGATGAAGTTGCGGTTCGCCAGTGTCCTACTTGCTGGGACTGTCGGTGTTCTTTTCGTTTTTCTCGCGGGAACCAGCCGCTTACGAGCTTCCAATCAAACTCTCGATAAATCCTCCCTAGCAAAGATCACTTTCGACTATCCGCTGGAGGGATCGGTATTTCCCTCGGAAATCACCTCGCCAACATTTCTCTGGCGCGATGCAAGTGCCGGCGCCAAATCATGGATGGTTGAAATCTCGTTTGGCAATGGATCCGCCGCGTTGCGGCTCAAGGTCCCAGGCGAGCAACTGAAGATGGGAGAGGTAGATACGCAAGCGGGTCTCGGCAAGGATCTGATCGATCTGACGCCAGAGCAGAAGGCCCCTCGCGTTTGGCAGCCAGACAACATCACTTGGGAGAAGATCAAGCAGGGATCGCTAAAGAAACCTGCAACCGTTACCATCATCGGGTTTGCCAATGACCAGCAGGCGCAACCCATATCGATGGGAAACGTGAGTATTTCCACTTCGAGCGATCCCGTGGGCGCACCAGTCTTCTACCGCGATGTACCGCTGTTGTTGTCTCCACCGAGCGAAAAGGGCGCGATCGCCCCTTTACCGCCGTTCGCATTGCCACTGATCAAGTGGAAACTGCGGTACATCAATGAGCCGCAGAGCAAAATCGTGATGGAAAACCTGCCGACATGCGGCAACTGCCATTCGTTTTCGGCAGACGGGAAGACGCTGGGTCTTGACCTTGATGGCCCTAAGAACGACAAGGGGCTTTATGCGCTGGCTCCGGTATCGTCGCACATGACCATCCGCAATTCGGACGTCATCCGGTGGAGCTCGTTTGAGGAGAAGCCCGCTTCAGGCAGTGCGGAGCCCACGGCGAAGCGGTTCGGATTCATGTCGCAGATCTCGCCGGATGGACGATACGTTGTGACATCGATTGCACCACCAAACCTGGCGCTTACGCATAAAGATGAACTGAAGGATTTCGTGCCAGGACTGGCGGACCGGCTATTCAGTACCAACTACAAAGACGTTCCCTTCGCACAGGTGTTCTATCCGACGCGTGGCATTCTGGCGTACTACGACAGAGTGGAAAAGAAGCTTCGCCCGTTGCCGGGCGCTGATGATCCCAAATATGTCCACACGAGTGCATTCTGGTCGCCTGATGGCAAGTATCTGATCTTCAGCCACGCGGAAGCTCGCGACCCCTATCCGCCTGGGCCAAGGCCCGAGTATGCCAACGATCCACGAGAAACCCAAATCCAGTACGACCTTTACAAAATCCCTTTCAACGAAGGAAGAGGCGGAGTAGCCGAGCCCGTTGAGGGAGC
>CAYWSM010000505.1:0-3055 GCA_964460935.1 uncultured Terriglobales bacterium
TATTAATAATTGAGGGGAATAAAGAGAAGATTCCTCGAGGCTCTCTTCTCCCTTGGACCTCTCAACCGCGGACGGCGTGAGCTTACGATCACCTCTTCCGCACCCGGGATGATCATCCCAAATGCTTTTGAAACGAGATGCGGAGCGCCAGGCAGCAGTTGATGTGCATCAACGGTCCTGCCTGCCGTTCCATGACAGAGGTCTTTACCGAAAACCGACAACCGATGACCGACAACCAACTGAAGTACTGATGAACTGAGAAACTGACAAACTGTCTTTTTTCAATATTTTGCCTTTAACTCTTTCGTTCGCTTGTACATGACGAAAAATCTACCCGTAAGTTGTTGATTCGGCTGATCGAGGGGGGATAGGGGTATATCAAATCGCAAGACTTACAAACGCTCCCAACGCCGCCTGCCCCAGGCTGATTCCGCCGTCGTTCGGCGGGACCAGGTGGTTCGTCCATATCTCAAGATCGCGCCCCAAGAGTTCTTTCAAATCTTCGAGCAGCAGTTCGTTCTGGAAGACGCCGCCTGAAAACACGAGTGTGTCGAGTCCCTGCTCTGCACAGATCGCTCGTGCGCAGACGGCCACTCCCTGCGCCACTCCGCGCTGGAACGCCCTGGCAATCTCTGCCCGATCACGCCCCTGCAGCCGTTCTTGAACAACGGCCAGCAGCAACGGGCGAAAGTCGAGTACGCCATCGCTGAACGGAAACGGATACGCCTCGCCGTGGTTCGACGTTCGCGCCAGTTGCTCCAACCACATCGCCGCCTGGCCCTCGAAGGTGACTGGCCGAGTGAACCCGAGCAATGCGGCCGCAGTATCGAACAACCTCCCCACGGATGAAGTTGGAAAGGTTCGCAGATGACGATGTATAAGATCGAGTGCCGCGCGATAGCGCTGCGGCAACTGAAACGGAGACGCCGTGAGATCAGGCAGGCCTTCTACCTGTGCCAGGAACCCGGCAGCCGCCTGCACCGGTAATCGCGCCGCTGCATCGCCGCCCGGCAGCGCCGCATTGCGTAAATGAGCAGTACGCGTGAACCCATCCTTCACGCTGCCGACGAAAAATTCGCCGCCCCAGATCGCTCCATCGTCCCCATACCCGGTGCCATCGAAGCTGATGCCCAGCACACGCCGCTCGAACTCGCCGCGTTCGGCGAGCACCGACGCAACGTGTGCGCGATGGTGCTGAATCGCAATCTTCTTCTCTCCGGCAAGGGTTTGCGCATGAGTAGTCGAGATGTATTGCGGATGCGCGTCGTGGACGACGACCAACTCGTCCCAGTTCACCTCGTACATCGCGGTCAGGTCGCGAATCGTCTCCTGGAAGGCCTTGAACGCCCCGAAGTGATCGAGATCGCCGATATGCTGGCTGACGAACGCCTGTCCTTGTACCACCAGCGTGACAGAGTTTTTCAGATCCGGCCCTACGGCGAGCAGCGGACGCGAGATCGGCAGTTTTGCCACGGCTCCCGGCGAATAGCCGCGAGCACGCCGCAGAATCACCGGACCAAACGCCCCAACGCGAGCCACCGAATCATCAACCCGCCGCGCAATCGGCCGTTCCCCGGCAAGAAACGCATCGGCGATTCCGGCCAGCGATTCGAATGCATCCTGGTCCTCGTACGCGATCGGCTCGCTGGAACGGTTCGCGCTGGTCATGACGAGTATTCCCGGCGCGCCGGCGGCAAACAGAAGATGATGTAACGGTGTATAAGGCAACATCACGCCCAGTTCGGTATTGTCGGGCGCGACCTCGGGGAGTTCTATCTTCGCCTTCGCCAGCACGATCGGCCGCGCAATCGAGGTCATCAGGTCTTCGGCTTCCGGCAAAAGCTCCACCAACTGTCGAGCGCGCTCAAGATCCGGAACCATGATCGCGAACGGCTTCTCCTTGCGGAACTTCCGCTCGCGCATCGCCGCGACAGCCTCTCGTTTCCAGGCGTCACACGCAAGGTGATAACCGCCAAGTCCCTTCACGGCGACGATCTTTCCGTCCCGCAAAAGCTCTACTGCTCGCCTTATAACATCATCGTTATATCGTTGACCGTCCACCAGCAGGTAATACGCAGGTCCGCACTTCGGACACGCAACTGGTTGTGCATGAAATCGCCGGTTCAGCGGATCGTGGTACTCGCGATCGCAATACTCATCGAGCGGCCACGACTTCATCGTCGTATTTGGCCGATCATACGGCAGCCCGAGGATCACGGTGTAGCGCGGGCCGCAATCGGTGCAGTTGATGTATGGGTATTGATAGCGGCGATTACCGGGGTCGAACAGCTCAGCCACGCACGCATCACAAACCGGAAGGTCAGGCGAAACGCGAACCGTCGGACGATCCGTCTTCTCGCTCTCGCGAATCGTGAAGTCGCGGAAGTCTTGCGCTTCTGTTTCACGAACCTCAAGTTCGGAGATCATCGCCGCAGGTGGAGCTTCGTCTCTCAGCCCGCGAACGAATCGCTGGATCTGATCGTCGCTTCCCTCAACGTGGATTTCAACGCCTTGCTCGCCGTTGAGCACCCAGCCTTGCAGCGAGTTGGCCGTTGCAAGCCGGTACACGAACGGACGAAACCCCACGCCCTGAACCACGCCGCGAACGCGAATGGAGCATGCCTTCGGCATCGAAATATCAGTCTAGCTGAGCAGGTTCCATTCGCGGCACAAGCAGCTGAATGATGGCTAACGCAACCAGGTACGCAGAACCCGCGAGCAGGAAGACGAAAACATAGGAGCCAGTCCATTGCAGAATGTAGCCCACAACTTTAGCGATGAGCATTCCGCCCACAGCTCCAGCCATTCCCCCGAACCCGACGACGGAACCGACCGCACGCTTCGGGAACATGTCGCTTGCCAGCGTATAAACGTTCGCCGACCAGCCCTGATGAGCCGCTGTCGCCAAACCGATCAGCGCAACGGCCGTCCAAAGTCCGGTAACGCGCGAAGCGGCGATGATCGGCACAACGCACAGCGCACATCCAAGCAAGGCAGATTTCCGCCCGCGATTCACCGTCGCACCACGCCGAATCAGCGCCGAAGAAATCCAGCC
>CAYWSM010000506.1:0-5797 GCA_964460935.1 uncultured Terriglobales bacterium
CTCAAGAAATTCGTCGCTGAAGAAGTTAGGGCTTTGGCTGCTCTCGACTCCCCACCAGACGTAGTCATTTGCGCGATGTCACAAAAGCTCGAAGACCTTTGCCGTACGGGTATTGCGGAGTATGACCGGGAACGTGCAGAGATTGCTGACTTATTGGTAGGCGATGTCGAAGAACCCCCAGACGATACATCGCGGAGCTTCCGGCGTGGATTGAAAGCTGAGTGTATGGACGTTTTGCCCACACAGCTAATTTGGCACAAGACCATGGCGGGAACCAGGGGTGTTCAGGACTTGCCAACGAGGGCTTGGAATCTGACAACCGCTCTGATGTACAAGGCAAAAATCATCCCGTGGCGGCTTGCGGACATCGTTGAGGGCTCATGCTTTGTCGGCCTGTCGTTTTATCACGAGGATGAAGCACGGTCTCCGTTCCTGAGGACGAGCATTGCACAGGCGTTTACCGACCGTGGCGAAGGATTCGTTCTGCGGGGTGAGACGCTAGAGTGGGATGAGCGCACGCAGCGTGAGAAAGCGCCACACCTGACCAGTGCTCAAGCAAGCAAGATTCTGAGCCGCGTGTTGGAGGTATACGAAAAGCAGGTTGGCATCAAGCCGAGGAAGGTCGTGCTTCATAAAACCTCACGCTATAGCGAGGAGGAGCGAAGCGGATTTGAGGCTGTCCTAACCCAGAGCCAGTACGCACTTCTTACCGTCACGCGCCGAGGTATCTTTTGCTTGAGGCCCGGTTACAAGGCAGTCCTAAGGGGGACGGCTGTAGATTTCGGTGCGAAGAAGGGGCTGGTCTATACGACGGGTTACGCGCCTTTTCTGCGCTGCTACTCAGGATTCCGCATTCCTCAGCCGCTGGAGATTTCCGAAAACTGGGGTTCTCTGACCTTTCGGGAATCTGCTGAGGATATTTTGCGGTTAACCAAGCTCAACTGGAACACTTCGGCGTTTGGCACTCATGACCCGATAACGCTGGCGTTCTCTCGTCGCGTTGGCGACATTCTAAAGCTTGCCGGGTCGCGAGAGCCAGCGGTTCAGTATCGCTATTACATGTGAACTTGCTTTACGCTCCGGAAGGGGCAAAAAGATTTGAGTCGTCAAGCGATATGGTCGAGACACAGCAGAACTGAAGACAGAGTGGGACAGGGTCACGAGGGTTCCCGCGCTTGAGGAAGTGCGGCAGGGGATGCAGAAGTACTCGCCAGTTGGATTCGGTCGAGGAGGCAAGAAATACAAATGGAAACAATTCGATTTGAGAAGATTCCATATCAGAATCTCAACGCTCGTCAAAAGGAAGTCTTCAACTTTCACAAGATTGCAGCCACCCTCGCTGATTTCGGATTCAACTCCATCAAGCTTAATGACGATTGGCAGGGCGCTGATTTTCTGGCGTACCACGTAAATGGAACGACGACACTGAAAGTCCAACTTAAGTCGCGGGTAACCGTAGAGAAAAAATACTGCGGGAAGGACATCTGGATGGCGTTCCCGCACAAAGGCTTCTGGTATCTCGTCGAACATGATGATTTGCTCCAAAAAGTTGGAGTGCTGACGGACTGGCTGAAAAGCCAAGCGTGGCAAGGGAGCGGCAAATATTCCTCGGTTGCCGTCAATCCGGATTTGCTGAATGCCATCTCAGGGAACAGACTCGGGCCTGTCTACGGGCAAGTTCTGGAAGAAGATGGCGAACAGAAAGCAGTGGCAACCAGAGCTTAACCGAGTGCCGAACGCATTCATAGTTGCACCCCGAGACCATGTGCTCGAATGCGGTCAGAGACGTGCGAATTTCTCCGTCTACTCCAACTCGCGGTCATGTATTCGGCATCTTCGAGCGCGGCTTCCATTTCTGCTTCGCTCTCTGGGTCAAATTCTATAGTGGCTCCAAGGGTCGCCAGCCTGATGTAGTTGTCCTTCGTTACAGGAATGCCGAAATAGCGAAGAGTTCCGATGATGGCGCTCATCTCGAACCTCCATCCTGCGTCGCTAGCGTCGGCCTGAAGTTTTCGACTCCGACGATTGCGAGTGAGACCGCGCCCTCTTTGTTCCAGTCCTCATGCAACATGCGGATTGCGTATTGGTCGTCCCAAATCCCAAAGAAGCGTTTATCGGTCGTGAGTCGGCTGCGAATGTACTGGCAGTAGTCGGACACCATGTGCCCGTCTTTCGACATTCGCTTCTTGATAACGTCGTAGCCCATCTCTTGCAGTTTCATTTTGATTGCGTGCAGAAGATTGGACTCGGTGCGAAAGCGCCTGTCGGTGGCTCCTTCATTACCGTTAGCAAGGATTGCTCGATGTGGATTTTCATCCCAGCACCAGCCCTTCATCTATCATGCCTTCGACCAACGGAAGGGCGTAGCGGTGCTCGACGACGAGAGCGTTGCCGAACCACTGCCACGATTCCAAATGGATGTTCTCCGCAATCCACTTCTTTGCACGCGGAGTCAGGGGGCAAAAGGTAAAAACGGTTCCAGCGTCCCGCACCAGAACATCTGGAGTAGTTGACTTGCAGACGGCGTCGGTCATCGGGCCGAGCCACATTTGCTTCAGTGAATTTTTTTGTGAGGTCATGCTCATCTCCGAATCGAGGTGAGCACCAGAACTGTTTGCAGGTCATTTCTGCCCGCCACATCCGAGTCTTGCGACTCGAACCACCGCGCCCATCTGGGTCGGTTGGTCGCCCCTTGTCGGGGCCGTCCTGATGCTGAAGAGATTATATCCGGGGTCGCCGCGTGCTCGACGAAACGATGGTAACCAGCGTAATCATGGGGACTGCTCCATCGGACACGGCACTTTCTGGCCGCGTCGATGTACGTCCTGCTAGCCTCGGCTCACTTGGAACCCTTGCCACCCTTGGACTTCAGGATGTCGCGGGCCGCGATTTTAGCCAACCCAAGCAATATCCCTGAGTTGGTCAGGACTGCGTCAGGCCACAGCGCATTCGCAGCCCGCTGAATGAGGTTGAAGTCTTCTGCGCTCACTCGCACGTTCACCTGAATAGTACGTTTCCCATTCCGTTCCATCTCCTCGTTATCGTTATGGGTCGCCTGCTTCAACAGCAACGCTATTAATGCTACTTTTGCTTCTATTAGTAGCAGATGCTCTCGTTTGACGGGGGACTGATATGCGGCGGAAGGTTGAAATCATCTATGCATGTTTGGCGTTGCTAGGAGGAATTCTTGGCCTACTGCTGGCAGCAGACAAGTTCTTCCTACAGTCGAAATCGCCAGCGTCCAGTGTCGGCTTGGCATTCTCTGGCCTCATCAGCGTTGCTACGGGCATCGCGATTCTCAAGAAAGACCGAAAGGCAGTCTCGCTTGTTTGGGCGATGACAGTCATTGCTGGCATAGCAATGCTGGCGAGGGGCATCCCACCCATAGACATCTTCTTCATGGCGGTTCAACTTGGCTTTGCACTATGGTTCACAAAAGCAAGAAGGTCGCCCGCAGAAGTAAACCCAACTGCTACGGTTCCCGTCGCTCACAACGAACCGACTTCAGAATTGACAACGAGAACTGATGCCCAAGCTCAGGTGCGGCCAGAACGTCAGGAAGTTAAGTTGCGCCTTTCTCAGGTGATTGCAATCTGTGTTGCGGTGATGGGCCTAACAATTTTTGTGTGTATCGCTTTCATTCGCTTTGGACAAATCGGCAACTCAAAGGAGGAGCATCTGTTGCAGCCTGCGGCACGCAATGTGAACGAAGCCCCTGCGCCGGAGCCTTACACGATTATTTATGACCGAGACTGGTCAAGTCGTTTCGCAGAAGCAAGCTGCAATAGGATGGATACAGAGGAATCAAATGGAGACGTTTTTGACGAGCCTGCTCAGATGAAGGAGTCAGAACGCGAACTGTGCATACGCAATGCACGAAGGGAGGAAGATGAATTTCTCGGCAAAGTTTTGGCGATATTTCAATCCGATGAAGCATGTTCCGGGGTTCGGCTTCTGGTATTCGACGGGACTCGCTCATCAGATGTAGCCTTCGGCGAAATTGAAAAGCTACATAAAGAGCAGCAAGCGTGGGTTCACGTCAACTTCACTCCATCTTCCAAAGAACAATCTTGGATGCTTATCTTTAAGCCTGAATCAAGACCTTCGCCAATGGGTAAGAACGACGCGCCTAGGCTTGCTCATGGTGTCTGTTTGATTGCGAAAAATCGTGGAGGTTCTGTCCAGTAAAGTTGTCTGTGAGCGCGGCTGACGGCTCCGCTGTGAGAGGTAGAGACTCGAAGACCCGAAAACTCCCGTAGGGCTTCCGAGTCGAACTCGGTGTGGAATGTCAGCGAGATATTAGGGGCCGACCAATTACCTCGTATAGTCGGACGGCCCCTGTTCTAGCCGTACGGAATCGGCATCTGCTAAAATCGTTTTGTGTTCAGGGACAGCGTCAACTCGAATGTACTGACTGAGGTGACATGTCGATACGGCTTGAATTTGGGATAAGGATGGGACAAAGTCAAAGTCCCGAACCGAACGAAAAGCCGCTCCAGTAGCGAACAGGCCGACGTAGCTCAGTTGGTAGAGCAGTCGATTCGTAATCGACAGGTCATCGGTTCAAGTCCGATCGTCGGCTCCAGAAATTATGCAGGTTTCAGGCGCTCTCCGTGAGCGCCTTTTGCCTTTATAGCCGACTCATAGATCATCTCGTGACACGATATGCATCGTTGGTGTGAAACATACATAAGCCCGATTATCGGCTCCGGCAACGAAATTCAACCTTCTGTTGACGTTCCATCGGCGCTTCCTCGTGGTACATTGGTGCCAACACTCCATCAGAAGCAACATGCAGCAGATATCAGGCGTATCCGGATTCCTGGACGATCGCTACTTCGATCTTTCTATCGACATGCTCTGTGTGGCTCACTTCAACGGCCACTTCCTGAAACTGAGTGCGGCTTGGGAACGAACGCTGGGGTTTACGCGCGAGGAACTGCAGTCAAAGCGCATGTTCGAGTTTGTTCATCCGGATGATCGCGAGCGCACGCTGGAGCAAAACCGCCTTGTGAGGACTGGCGGGAAGGCGCTTGGTTTCGAAAATCGGTATGTTTGCAAGGACGGTTCGTATCGCTGGTTCCGGTGGAACGCTGTCGCGGACATGGGTCATCAGCTCATCTATTCGGTTGCGCGCGACATCACGGAAAGCAAGAAGGCGGAAGAGGAGCGCGAAAGGCTCGTCAGGGAATTGCAGGAGGCGCTCGCGCAGGTGAGGGAACTCCGGGGAATCCTGCCGATCTGCATGTACTGCAAAAGCATCCGCAACGACAAGAATTATTGGCTAACCCTCGAAGCGTACATTGCCAATCATACGAATGCGCAGTTGAGCCATGGGCTGTGTCCGGAGTGCTATGAAAATGTGCTCAAGCCGGAAGTCGATGGCGCAGCGAATATTTAAGTAACCGCCTGTCCAAGTTCCAGAGCGACTGTCTTGTTTCTGGAAAAATTCCAAGTTCACAGTGTGTGTAAGTTAATGATTTCGTGGGAGATGTCACTGGTCTCTTATTTGCAATCGTGCAGGCATGAGCTGCACTCCCCACTTCAGGCCGCATACGAGCGTTCGTCCTGGAATCGGTCTCCCGCTGATGATCGTAGTGCTGCTCGCTGGTTCTGCGGCCTTTGCTCAAAATGCGACGACCACTCGCAACTCGGCACAGGCGAGGCTGAGAATCCAGGTGGTCGTGATCCCAACTCTTATTGCGCAACAGATGGTTTCTGCCCCTTCTGCGCCAGCCAGCTCCGTCAGCTACGAAATACCGCGCCCGACGAGACAGGATGTCCGGGTCGAAAGTTC
>CAYWSM010000507.1:0-6797 GCA_964460935.1 uncultured Terriglobales bacterium
CGGTGGCTTTCGACTTGATGAGCCGGCCGGTGCCGGGGTCGATCTTTGGTGCCGGCGGGAAGTCGAACATGTTCTGCATCTGCGCCATGTGGCTGACCTGGATTCGGTCGAGGATGTTCATGCCCTTCTTGATGGCATGGATTTCGTCGCCGTTGAAGTAGGCCGTGCGCTGCTCGAATTCGGTGAAGTCTTCCACCGAACGCAGGCTGCGCTTCGAGCCATGGATCTGCTGATTGAACAGGCCTCGCAGTGTTGCGCTTCGCCTTGCGGTTTGTGCAGATTTGGAAGCGCCGAAATGCGCCACGGGCCCGCTGCAGAAGCAAGTTAGAATAGATACGTGCGGAAATACTGGGAAACTCCATTGCAAGAAGACACCGCTGCGGGAAAAGGCGCGGCGCGTGTGCCGGAGTCTTTCCATATCGGGAATGTCCGAATTGCACCGGCCACGGTGCTGGCGCCAATGGCAGGCGTGACGGACACGGTGTTCCGCCGGTTTATCCGCAATGTGAATCTAAAACCCTCCAATGATCGCCAGTTGAGCGGGCGCGATTCGGGCTGCGGGCTGATCATGACCGAATTCACTTCGGCTGACGGCATCCTGCGCGGCAAGGACAAAAAGGCGAAGCGTTACCTCCACTTCTACGAAGACGAGCACCCGATCTCAGCGCAATTGTTCGGGTCGAATCCCCAGGTGCTGGCGACGGCGGCAAAGCAGATCGAAGATCTGGGCTTCGATATTGTGGACTTGAACCTGGGATGTCCGGCGAAGAAGGTCGTGAAGTGCAATGGCGGAAGCGGACTGCTGCGCGACCTGCCGGGGATCGGCAAGATCTTTGAGGCGGTACGCAAGTCTGTAACGATTCCGTTCACGGTGAAGTTCCGCGCGGGATGGAACGATGAAGAGATCGTTTGCGTCGAGCTGGCGAAAATGGCCGAGAGCTGCGGGTTACAGGCTGTTGCGTTACATGCGCGCACGCGGGAGCAAGGTTATTCCGGCAACGCGAACTGGAGCTGGATCGGAGAGATCAAATCGGTGGTGAAGATTCCGGTCATCGGCAATGGCGACATCCGCACGCCGATGGACGCGGCGAACATGGCCGCGCAGACCGGATGCGATGCGGTGATGATCGGACGGTCGGCGGCGTCGAATCCGTGGATCTTCCGGCAGATTGCGCAATACACCGACACAGGGCGCTATGACGAGCCGAACGAGGCTGATCGTTACGACATGATTCGCACGTATTTCGAGATGCTGGTGGCGGAGGGCTTCCCGGACGCGATCGGCAAGATGAAGCAGTTCGTGACGTGGTTCACGCATGGCGTCCGTAATGGAAGCCATCTTCGCGCGGAAGTGTATAAGGCCAAGACTGCGGAAGAAGTGTTGGGGAACGTGAATACGTTCTTTGCGGGGATACTTCATGGGGAAGTAGTGGCAGAAGTTCAGGGGTTGGGAGTTGGGGGTTAGGAGTTAGGCATCCCAGGACTGCGTCCTGAGCTACTCGCGGTCATCCGCTGTGCGGATTTAGTTGGTCCGGCCCTTTTTCATCCGGTCCGGCCCTTTCCGAAAGAAGGAAAGGACCGGGCACCCGAGCTTGTTCAACGACTACAAATGTAACTACCAGTTAATCTTCAACGCGAACTGGAACTGGCGCGGGTCGAAGGCGGCAGTCGGCTCGCCGGCGTTTGTGTAGAGAGGGTTGACGTCGGCGACGTTGAACTTGTTCGCGATGTTGAACAGGTCCATGAGGCCGGTGAGGTGCACCTTCTCCGTTAGATTGATTTGCTTGGCGATGCGGATGTCGTTGAAGACGGTCCACGGCTTGAAACCGGTGTTGCGGCCGAGGTTGCCGTTGAAGTCTCCAGCGAAGTCGCAGGGCAACTGGAAGTAGCCGGTCGGCGAGAAGCTGGAGGCGACGGCGGGATCGCCGCACGCGTCCACGCCGGTACCGGCAGGAACGATGTTGGGGCGATCGGTGCCGGTACTGAGGTCGTGGTTGCGGTCGGTGCCGGTGATAATGTTGAACGGACGGCCGGAGCTGACCTCGATGATCGGGGCGATGGTCCAGTTATTCCAGAAGCGGCCGAATCCGCTGGAAGACACCCTTCCGCTTTCGAATACCGCACTGAAGACGAATCGATGGCGCTGATCGAAGGTGGAATTTCCGCGGTCGGCGTTGGCGGCGTAGTTGTTCTGGGGTTCGAGCGGCGACTGCAGATCGGTGCCGTCGTCGATGGTGTGCGACCAGGTGTACGAGCCGAGGAACTCGTAGTGGCTCGACATGCGCTTCTGCACGTTGACCGTCAGCCCGTGATAGACGGAGGTGCCGTTCGAGTAGTTCGCGGGCATGTCGCTGAAGGGCACAACCGTACTGCCGTAACCAAGATTGAACTCGCTCAACATATCGTAAGCGTTAGGCAGACCGGGGACGGTTTGTCCACAGGGCGCGACCGGCGAAGCCGACGATAGCAGCGATGGGTTGATGCCTGACGGGCGGAAGAAGCTCAACAGCGCCGCAGGCTCGACGTTGCCGTACGCCTGCACCAGTCCCTGCACGACTTGCATCGGCACGCCCGCGCCGGCCACCAGCGCCGGACAGATGGCGATGTTTTCGGGCGCCGAAAGCTGCGATTTTAACTGCTGCGCGAGTTGCGGAGGAGCCAGCGGCAGCAGGGCGTTAATCCAGTTGACGGCGCGGTTGTAGTTCTTGAACAGCAGGTCTGGATGCTGGGCGTTCATGTTGATGGGGCGGTTGAGGTGGCGTCCGCCGTTGAAGTTGTATTCGAGACCCACGACGAAGTCTTTGGCGAATTCGTGCTGGAAGGTGAGGTTCGCCTGCTCGGAGTAGGCGTACACGAAATTGCTCGAGGTCGGGAATCCGAAAGGCTGTAACACCAGCGGTAGTCCTGCGCTGAGGTACTGCTGTCCGGTGAAGAGCGATGGGGCGTTCGGCGCCGGATTGAACCGTTGCGTACCGGGGACGTAGCCCAGAGCCGCGATCGCGCCGATCTGCTGCGCGTCGGTGCAACTGCTCGATCCCGCGCCAGGCGTGAAGCTCGAACTCAGGCCGAAGCCCTGGAAGATATTGGAGGCGTTGAGGCTGCATCCGCCGGGCGCGCCGGGGAACATGACGACCTGCGGAGCTTGTGCGCCGTCGGCGACATCGGAGTCGAATGCGAGCGCGAGCAGCGGGTGATCATAGAAGAGACCGAACGATCCGCGAACAACTGTTTTGCCGTCGCCCCAAGGATCCCAGGCAACGCCGATGCGCGGCGCGACATTGTTGGTGTCGCGAGGAATGCCCTGCGTCAGGCCGAGGGCATTTTGCGCATCCTGCGAAAGCGAATTGATGGCGTTGAATGTAGGCGTGAATTCGACATCGTAACGAACGCCATAGTTAAGAGTGACGTTCTTCTTTACGCGCCAGGAATCCTGAAGGAAGAAGCCGAGCGTGGTGTTGTTGAACTCGTCGTGAGGATTGCCGACGCCCTGAATGAACGAACCCGGAATGCCGAGGCCGTAAGCCTGAACGGGACTAAAGCTGGGAATGGTGAGTCCGGCGATGTTGGTGATCGGATCGCCCGTGGTGGGATCGGTCAGCAACTGTCCGGCCGAGAGTCCGCCGAAGTTGAAGATGCCACCGAAGTTCACGGTGAAGTCGGCGCGCAGCGGGAGGAAGTTGACGTCGCCGCCCCACTTGAAGGTGTGGTTGCCGTGGTTCAGGGTAAAGTTGTCCGTCCACTGATAGCGCTGTTCGGTGCGGTTCACGTATGAGAACGGCTCGCGTCCCCAGAAACCGTAGCCGGCCATGTTTACCGCGACGTCGCCTCCGCCGGGTGCAGCGGAGTAGTTGTACAGCAACCCGCGGCGGGCGTACTGGAAGCGAAATTCGTTCACCTTGTTCGTGCCGAGCAACCAGGTGTCCTGGGCAGCGATGTTGAAGTCGTGATAATTCTGCGCCGATGTGCGCGACCAGGCATTCTGTCCAAAATTCTGCGGTCCCTGGGCGTTGACCTGGATGCCGGTGGTGTCGCTTGGACTGACTCCGCCGCGCAGGTTAAGCGAGTTATTCAGGGTCAACCGATGATCGATGCGGAGAGAGTAGAGATCCGTAGCTTCTGTAACTGGAAAGTTACCCGTCAGCGACTGCATGGGAGCAAACGACTGTGGCAGCGTTAGGCCGCTGGTGGGGAATAGCGAGAGACTCGGTGTTACTCCGTATTGCTGCGCGACGGCTCCGGCCATCGTAAGCGAAGGCAGAGCGCCGTTGAGGGCGATTCCGGAACCGCCGCCGGTCAGAACGAGGTACTTGCCCATGAACGTGGCAAGCGCGACTCGCTGCTGCGGAGGCGTCAGCGGATTCGCGATAACTCCGGCCAGGTTGGTGATGAATCCGGCCTGATCGGGCGTGACCTGGATGTTTCCGAAATTCGCTCCGCCAAGAAGCGGCGCGAGAGCGGAAGTGTCGTACGGCACCATGCCGAAGTTGTTGGCCCCGATGGTGGAGAATCCTGATTCGCGGCGGCGGGTTCCTTCGTACGAGAAGTAGTAGAAGGTCTTGTCCTTCTTGATCGCCCCGCCGAAGGCCGCGCCGAACTGGTAACGGTTGTATCCCGGCTGATCGACGTTCGAGAAGTATGGCGTTGCCTGAATGTGGCGGTTGCGCAGGTATCCGAAGGCGCTGCCGTGGAAGTCGTTGGTGCCGGAGCGGGTGATGATGTTCACCACGCCGCCGGAAGCGCGGCCGTACTCGGCGTTGTAACCTTCGGTGATGATCTGGAATTCCTGGACGGCTTCCTGCGAGACGGTGGAGCGAATGCCGTTGGTGGAGTTATCGACGGCGTCTGCGCCATCGACGTTCACCAGATTGGAACGCGCGCGTTGTCCACTGAAGTTCAAGCCGGAGGTGGGAGCCGCGCCGATCGACGGAGCGGTGTCGCGGGCGATCTTGGAATCGGTGAGCGCGAAGTTGATGTAGTTGCGGCCGTTGATCGGCAGATTGTCGATGCGTACCTGATCAACGGTGGTGTTGGCCGATGTCGCCTGGGTCTGGATCAGTTCCGCCTCACCGGTCACATTTACGGTTTCGGAGACCGATGCGAGTTGGAGAGCGACGGGAAGCTCGGCACGTTGTCCGACGGTGACCACGACGCCATTGACGGTCGTCTTGGCGAAACCCGAGGCCTCTACGACGACGTCGTACTGGTCCGGAGGAAGCAACAGGAATTGATACTCACCGTTCGCATTCTGTGTAACGGTTCGCGCGAAGTTCTTGGCATCGTTGCGGACAGTGACGGTCGCGTCGCGAACGACTGCGCCTTTGGGATCTTTAACGCTGACATGTAATTCCGCGGTAGCCGAAGACTGAGCCATGCCGTTGACCGAGAACAGGAAACACGCGGTCAGGGCAAAGAAACCCCTGAGAATACACTTCATACCCGATTCACCCTTTCGCGCCGGGCCGTTCCGGCGACACTCCTGTCGCGCTACTTGTGCGTGCTGAAAAATTTCCTAACCTACGCACCCCTCGAGGTCAGGCCCCACTCTTTTTACGTGTCTATAAGTTGGTGCGGTGCAGTGTTTTACATCAGGTAAGTGAGTTAAGCAAGCAGCAGGATAGGTTCCCCGAAGCAGTCTTTGGATCGTCAGTCCAGCAGCGAAGAACGGTGAAATCACATGATTGATAGTGTTACTACTGCTCGGGCCTTGAACTCAGGGTGCATGGAGGTTTAGGGTACGTAACGCTGGAGGTCCCATTGCATCGTTTCGCCAAGCACCTGCTCATCGCCACGCTCGCCCTTGTCATCAGCGCGCCTGCTAAAGCTCAGTCCACGGCGCCTGCCTCGAGTTCCGATCCCTGGTGGAAGCATGCGGTCATCTATGAGATCTATCCGCGCAGCTTTCAAGACACCAATGGTGACGGAATCGGCGACATCAACGGTATCACCTCGCGGCTGGATTATCTGAAGGACCTCGGCATCGATGCGATCTGGATTACGCCGATGTACCCGTCACCGCAGGTAGACTTCGGGTACGACATTGCGGACTACACGGCGATCGACCCGCAATATGGGACGATGGCGGATCTGGATCGACTGTTTGCAGAAGCGAAGAAGCGAAATATTCGCGTGCTGATGGATTTCGTGATGAACCACACGTCCGATCAACATCCGTGGTTCAAGGAGTCGCGGTCGTCGAAAACGAACCCGAAACGCGACTGGTACGTTTGGCACGATGGGAAGGATGGAGGGCCGCCGAACAACTGGCAATCGTGGTTCGGACATTCGGCGTGGACGCTCGATCCGAAGACAAATCAGTACTACTACCATTATTTCTATGTGCAGCAGCCGGATTTGAACTGGCGCAATCCGGAAGTGAAGAAGGCGATGTTCGATGTGGTGCGGTTCTGGCTCGACAAGGGCGCGGCGGGATTCCGGATCGATGCGGTGTCGCGGTTGTTCGAAGATCCCAGCCTGCATGATGATCCGTACTTGCCGGGACACAACGCTTACGGCGATCGCAACATCGAGCACAAATACACCGACAATCTGCCTGAAGTGCACGATGTGCTGCGCGAAATGCGCGCGCTGGTGGATACGTATCCGGGGAATCCGGTGCTGATCAGCGAGGCGGACGAGCCGAACATCGGGGAATTGGCGAAGATGTACGGCAACAACGACGAAGTGCAGTTGCCGATGGACTTCCAGATTGCCGACGTGAACAAACTGTGCGCGCCGTGCTTCCGCAAGTTGCTGGACGAGGTGGAAAACAACCCGGCGCACGGCTGGCCGGAATATTT
>CAYWSM010000508.1:0-3449 GCA_964460935.1 uncultured Terriglobales bacterium
TCGATCCGAACCACATCATGTTTCTCGGAGGCGCAAACTGGGACAGCAATTTCTCCGTCTTCGGCAAGCCCTTCGATAGCAACGTCGTTTACACCTTTCACAAGTACTGGACGAAGACGACGGACAACAGCGTGATCCAGCCGTATCTCGATTTCCGTGAGCGCTACGACGTTCCGATCTGGCTGGGCGAATCCGGCGAAAACACCGATGCATGGATTACAGGCTTTCGCACCACGCTCGAGAAGAACAACATCGGTTGGGCGTTCTGGCCGTATAAGAAGATGGAAAAACCTACTGCCGTCGCCAGCATCGTCCCGCCCGCCGACTGGAACAAAATTATCGAGTTCGCCAAATTGCCTCGCGGAACGGGCAGTGCCGAAGACCGGCTGAAGGTTCGGCCGGACCAGGAGACGATCACTCGCGCCTTCAATGACTTACTGGCAAACCTGCCGCTCGCCAAGTGTCGCATCAATCCAGGTTATGTGCGAGCTCTCGGCATGAATCCCGACGTGAGCCGGACGGAGTAAAAGAATGGCATAACTCGGTCTATGCACCGACCCAACCCACAGCCGCTTACAAACTTCCAAGTACACACAGCATCTTGCTGGTTGTGCGGGTGGAACGTGAAGCTTTGCATGCCTGCCATTCTCGCCCTCTGTCTCGCTGCTTCGGCCGTGGCCAAAGAGAGCCGTGTGTACAGTGTCAACGGACGGATTCCGTTGGGAATCGAAAGCTTTCGGCTGGAACCGGCGGGACGCGACTTTTACTTGATGGCGTCGGTGGAGAATCCGGCTTTCGACGGTCTCTACTGGTCCACTGATAGGAAAGGTCACACGCGCCTGTTCGGGCGTGATGATAATCGGGTGATGTTCTATCCCGAGCGGATTCAGTTTCGAGTAACTGCCAGCGCGCGCGAAAAGCTCGTCGGCGACAGCCCATTCAGAACTCGCGCCAATCTGCGTGTAGCCGATATGCTCCAACAATTACGGTTCCGCGTGAAAGTCTTTCATGCGCTCGAGTACCGGTATATGCAGCCGGTATTTGTGCGGGAAATTGGAGTTCCGGCAGACGTCCCATACGAGGAGCGCATCTACCAGATCGGTTTCGAGATCGGCAAGATTCCGATTGATGACCGAGTAGTAATGGAAGTCTTCTCGCCGACCGGCGAGCGGCTTTGCAAGTTCCATCTGGATCTTTACTAAAGCTGTCGTTAGTTCGTCGATCGTTAGTCGTTCGCGAGTTCGGCGAGAGCATCTGCCTCTTCGAGCACTTCCGAAGACTCTTCTTCGAGCATGAACGCCAACGCTTCCTGCGGTGAAGCGGCGTTCCAGACCGGATAAAACGACTGGCGGTGCAACGGCGATGGCCCGTATTGCTGAAGGGCTTTGATGTGCGCGGGCGAACGATAACCTTTGTTCGACGCGAGTTTATAGGCAGGAAAAACCGGATCCCAGGCGGAGATCATGGCGTCGCGTTCGACCTTGGCAACAATGGATGCAGCGGCAATCGACGCCGACAGCGCATCGCCATGGATGATGGCTTTCTGCCGGCATTCGAGGTCGAGTCTCATGGCATCGATCAGCAGGCAGTCAGGTTGCGGCGTGAGCGCCTGCACTGCCTCGGTCATGGCGAGTCTAGTCGCATGATAAATGTTGAGCTGGTCGATGCGAGCAACATCAACGGCGGCAATTGACCACGCGATGCAATGTTCTTTGATTCTCGCAGCAAGAACTTCGCGGCGATCTTTCGGCAAAAGCTTCGAATCACGCAAACCCTTGATGCGGTACTTGGGATCGAGAATCACGGCTCCGGCAACAACCGGTCCGAACAGCGCTCCGCGTCCAACTTCATCGACTCCCGCGACAAGCTGCGCGCCTTCACACCAAAGCTCGCGTTCGAACTTCGTGGTGCACTTCAAGCGCTTCAGCAAACGCATCTTCAGCGTGGCTTTGGAGACGCCGTCGGGATTCGGGTATTTGGGTTTGCGCGTCACGTCTGGCTAGATTGTAACTGCGGATTCAACACAGAGGCACAGAGACACAGAGATTTTCGGTGAATTGAAAACCCCTCGCGCTGGTCGCACGAGGGGTTTTGTTTTCGGCCAGATAAAACTCTGACTATTGCTTCGCTGCAGTAGCGACGTTCTTCTCGCGATCACGATCGGCTTCCTTCAGACGAGCAGCCTTACCGCGAAGTCCGCGCAGGTAATACAGTTTCGCGCGACGGACTTTGCCGAGACGCGTGACTTCGACCTTGTCGATGACGGTGGAGTTGATCGGGAAGATGCGCTCGACGCCGTGTCCGAAGCTGATCTTGCGGACGGTGAAGCTGGCTTGCGGGCCAGAGGTGCGCTTGATCACGACGCCTTCGAAGGCCTGCAGACGTTCCTTGTCGCCTTCCTTGATCTTGACCTGCACGCGGACGTTGTCGCCGGGCTTGAAGGCGGGGATATCGCTGCGTTGCGCCTTGGCGATGAATCTCTGGATAATCGGTGATGTCGACATATTCTTTTCCTTTACATCTGCGCCAAGCGCAGGATTTCTTTGCTCCATTGGGAGCCAAACTTGATTCGACTCCGTTCCGGGATATGAAATCCCGGACTACCTAACCTTTGACCTGAGCTCTTCCAGGAGCTTGCGGTCTTCTTTACTCAATTCAACTTCGTCCAATAGCTCCGGACGATTGCGCAGCGTCTTACGCAGTGCTTCGCGGCGACGCCAGCGCTTGATCTCTTCGTGGTTCCCGTTCACCAGTGGTTCGGGAACCGGCATGCCGCGGAAATCCGCGGGACGCGTGTAATGCGGATAATCGAGCAGCCCGCCCGATCCGCATGTCGAATTCGGCTCGCCTTTCACGAGGTGCTCACCGTGCGTGAACGACTCCTGCTTCGACGAAGCCTCGTTGCCGAGCGCTCCCGGAATCAACCGCGTCACCGTATCGACGATCAGCGCCGCAGCAAGTTCTCCGCCGCTCAAGACGAAGTCCCCGATCGAAATCTCGCGATCAGCAATGTGCTCGGCCACACGTTCATCCACGCCTTCGTAGCGGCCACAGATTATCGCAATGCGATCTAACTGCGCCAATTCAGCAGCAACTCGCTGATTGAACGGCTGGCCCGAGGCGGAGAGCAGGATCACGGATTGCCGCACAGCCAGGAATGGCTGTGCTACATCTCGGATGCCGAGCGACTCAATACATTCAAAGATCGGTTCCGGCTTCAGGACCATGCCTTCGCCGCCGCCAAATGGGCGGTCATCCACGGTGCGGTGCTTATCTTTCGTAAACGCGCGCAGGTCGTGAATGTTGATCTCGACCAACCCGGCTTCTTTTGCGCGCCGGATAATGCCGAAATCGAATGGGCCGCGAAAGAAGTCGGGAAAAATTGTTATGACTTCGAACTTCATTCGAGACCAGTTTTTCAGTTCATCAGTACATCAGTTTGTCAGAAA
>CAYWSM010000509.1:0-15420 GCA_964460935.1 uncultured Terriglobales bacterium
CATCCGCAGAGCACGATTCACTCGATGGTCGAGTACCGCGACGGCAGCGTTCTGGCACAGTTATCCGTCACAGACATGCGGTTGCCCATTCTCTATGCTCTGACTTTTCCGGAACGGGTTGAATCGAATTTGAAATTCTCAGTGAGTGATCTTCGAAAACTCGACTTCTATCCCCCTGATATGAAAAAGTTTCCGTGTCTGCGGCTAGCTTACGACGCAGCGGAAGCGGGTGGTTCGCGCACAATCGCGCTTAACGCAGCCGACGAAGTGGCAGTAGCAGCTTTCCTGGAAGGAGATATTCCGTTCCTGGGAATCGCTGAAGTAATAAAGGAGACTCTTGATGAAACTAGGGTCTCACATCCGGAATCTATTGATCAGGTATTATCGATCGACGCGGAAGCTCGCTGTGTTGCGCACGACCGTGTAGTACATCTGAGAAACAAAGCCCCACAACCAGCCGGTTAAGGTGGGCTAGAGGTAATTTTTCTTTCTATGCAGGATTTGCTCATCACCCTCGTGTCCGTAGCCTTCGTGCTGGGAATCATGATCATCGTGCACGAGTTCGGACACTTTGCCGCGGCCAAGCTGTTCGGCGTCCGCGTGGAAACTTTCTCGGTCGGCTTTGGCAAGAGGCTGCTCGGCTTTCGCAAAGGGGACACTGACTATCGCATCAGCCTGATTCCATTAGGCGGATACGTGAAAATGTCGGGCGAAAACGTTCTCGAGCAGCGGACAGGCGCTGATTACGAGTTCATGTCGCATCCACGCTGGCAGCGATTCATTATCGCTATCGCCGGACCGTTCATGAACATCGTCCTCGCGGTGGTGCTTCTGACTTCCGTGTACATGATCCGGTACGAACATCCGTTGTACCTAGACCGTCCGGCGGTGATCGGTTGGGTGTTGCCCAATTCGCCTGCAGATAAAGCGGGTATTGTGCCGGGCGATCGCATCGTGAAGATCGCGGATTTAACGAATCCGGTGTGGGAAGACGTAGAGCCCAAAACGATGCTCAGCCCTGGACAGCCAATGCAGGTCGAGGTCGAGCGGAACGGTCAGATTCTTCAGAAGAGTGTTACACCGGTGGCGACGGGCGCAGAGCAGATTGGCGATCCGGGTTGGGTGCCCGATCAGCCCAATACCGTGACCGAGATTGAGTCCGACATGCCTGCGGCCACTGCGGGCTTGAAGGTTGGAGATAACATCGTGGCCGTCAATGGGCAAACGACACGCTCGACGGCGGCGATGATCAAGATTCTACAGGAAAATAAAGAAAAACCCGTTACGCTGTCAGTTGTTCGCGACGCGAAAGATATTCAAATCACGGTGATGCCCAAGCTGGTAAAGGGCGAGAACGGCGCTCCGGACGCCTACCGCATCGGCATTCACAGTAATCCGATGCACGTGGACAGGTTGCCCTTTGGAAAGGCGCTGGCACGCTCTGTGGAACAGAACAAGAAATACTCGCTGCTCGTCTTCGATCTAGTTGGAAAGATGATCCAGCGCAAGGCGTCGATCAAGCAGGTCTCGGGTCCAATCGAGATCGCTCGTGCCTCCGGCGCAGCAGCGCAACAGCCCGGGTGGACACCACTGCTGGCGCTGATGGCCGCGATCAGTTTGAACCTCGGTATCTTCAATCTCTTCCCGTTCCCGATTCTCGACGGCGGCATGATCCTGATGCTGGCGATTGAAGGACTACGGCGTAGGGACATCAGCTTGGCGGTAAAAGAACGCGTGTATCAAGTCGCATTCGTGCTGCTGGTGCTGTTCGCCGTGCTGGTGATCTTCAACGATATCTCGAAGCTGCCGGCCTTTAATCATCTGCCATAGCAGTTCTCTGGAAATACAAAACCGGCCGTTCGCGGCCGGTTTCCTTTTGCATAAGCCCAAAGGGTCAGAATCCCATTCGATCATCTGCCGAAGGTCCATATGTCGCAGGAACTGCCACGTCATTCAACCTCAAATACACTCCAAGCTGCGCGCGATGATGCACAAGATGATTCAGGAACATTTCGCGATAGGCAAGGAAGCGCTCCCCATCGAAGATGCTCTGCCCTTGAAACGAAAGCTTCCAGCGCTCCGTCCAGGCACTGTCCGGTAGCGCAGCAAGGGCCGCCCGGGTTTTTGCTGCCCCTTGATCAAGCGCCTTTGCAACCTGTACCGCTGACTCGAATTGCAACTGGGGAAAGCTGGTCTTGGAAAAATCCAGTTCGGGAGTGGTCAGGATGGTAAGTCCAAATTCGGGCAACTGCGCCACATGAGCAGCGAGTTTCCCCAGCGGCATCGACTTGGTGTGAGGTACAAACTCCGGCTTGGTGGGCACGCGTTCCAGTGCAATGCGCGCGGCTTTCATTTCCTGATCGAACTCGGGCAAGAGCAACGTACTGATCGACATTTAATTCTCCTCGAGAGAAATTCGGATTTCCAGATGCGCCGAACCAACTCGAGGACGCACTTTCCTTTCATTGGCGTTCGCTGTTAGGTCTCAGCACCGTGCTACTCGAAGGCATAAAAATAGTAGTCTTCCGCTCCCACGTACACAATGCCATCCGAGATGATCGGCACGTGCCCCATTCTACTGAATCTTCTGAAGGCTGCTCGAGCCTGTCTGAAGGAGGAACGTGATGAGGAAGATCTTCTTGCGCTCGCAATGCTAAGCCTGATGGCAGGCTCTGCTTTTGCCGGCGAACTGATCGTCAATGGCGGATTCGAATCGGGAACGCTGAACCCGTGGTTCAATGCGCGCAACTTCTGCGGCGGCCCATGCTCTTCTTGGGACACGACAACGTCTGTTGTGCACTCGGGTACGTTTAGCGCTACCGATATCGGTAACATCGAGCTGCGGCAAGACTTCACACCCACACCTGGATCGGACATTACCGATGTATCGCTCTGGATCAACAATTCGGTTGGAGTCGATGCCGTCGATTTCTTCTACACAGACAATTCGGACGAAGAATTCGTGATTTTCACCACGCCGGGCGTTTGGAACTTCGTCGACATACTTTCGGATGTGAATACTTCGAAAGTTTTGTCGGGCATTTCGTTCTGGGGCTGCGACACTGGCTGCGTCACCTACCTCGATGACGTCAGCATTACGACCGGCACCACGACTCCGGAACCATCTTCGC
This sequence comes from uncultured Terriglobales bacterium, assembly GCA_964460935.1. GTDB lineage: Bacteria > Acidobacteriota > Terriglobia > Terriglobales > Acidobacteriaceae > DATMXP01. The sequence goes on from CAYWSM010000509.1 coordinate 3,132, forward strand.
TGCTCATGATTGCAAGCGGATTGCTCGCCGCTGGCACAACACGCCGTAAGTTGCGTGGCTAATTCAGTTTTCTTTGTAGAACAGCCGGGGTGTCGAGCCCCGGCTGTTGTTTGCTCTTTGCCGCATCAGAGTGGGTTTTCGCCTTTGCCTGGAGCAGCGCTTCAGCGCTGCGTTTATATACCGATCATCCACTATCATCCCAAGCCCCACATCCTCCCCGTAGCGCCGGCGTCCTCGCCGGCTGTCGCGTGGGCCTCCCGCCCACGTGGCCACACGTCCGTTATGTACTCCGTTCCCCTATCGTTGGAAGTTAATGAGCACATCGATACTTGCCTCCAAAGGTCTTCCTTCACAGCTGGCCGGAACATAAATCCAGTTACGAACGGCTTCAGCCGCTGCCTTGTCGTACGGCTGCCCAATGGAATGGCGAAACTCAAGGTGCTTCACTTTCCCCTCCGTACTAACCCAAACCTTCAATACTTCAATTCCGTTGTTCTTTTCGCCCTCGGGGAACTGCGGCTTTGGAGAGATATTCAGTTGCGGTGGTTCGGTTGCTCTTCGACATACCGGTTGTTGCTCGAAGCCTGCGTTTGTCGGGGGAGTAAGCATCTGAGATGTGAGGTCTTTGGCTTCTGACAATTGCAGAGTAGCTTCAAAATGCTTCCCATCGTAGGTTTCCACAGCAATTCGGGTCGGAACCGCCTTTCCTATTTGTTGTTCATATGCTGAATAGAGCGCTGAGTATTGTCGCGTCTTTTTTGATAAAAGGAATCCCGTGTCAACAGCAAAGCAGGCAGTTGTGTCGTTGTAGTCGTAGTCCACACAGGTCACTTTCTGGCCGTCCTTTTCAGCATCGTAAATGCGTTTGGGATCATAGATAATCGGAATCTCTGCCAGCGGCCTAAGGCTTCCCCAAAGGTCCTCAATCAAAGGCGGTTGGTACTCGACGTTGCTCTTGCGCCATATGTATTTCCCATCATGGCTTTCAAGTTCCGAATACTCACCCAGATCAACACGTGTGCGGTATTGAAGCCGGTTGAGGGCATCGATCTTCAAGACACCTGACATTGGCGTCTTTGTTCCGATTGCTGGCAACTTGATCACGAGGTGGTACGGATAGGAATCCCAGAAAGAAGACACAGCCGCTGACCGGTCGAATAGGGCTCTTGCTTGTTCTTTTGGTGTATCAGCGTAAGCGTTCAACCCCAAGAAGAAGAGAAGAGCGACAATTACAACTTTCTTAATGAAATTCATTTGGAGATTATAGGCATCCTCAACGTTCGCATCCAATCCTCTCCGTTTGTTATTGCGAGCCGAACCATCCAGAAAATCCGTTGTGGACGCCGGTCGCCCTCGACCGGCTTGTATCCAGGGGATCGCTTCAGTGATGCCCTGACCAAAATCTGGGTGCCCCATTCAAGCCATCTCTTGGCTTGAGTGGGGTTTTCGCTTTTGGGTGGAGCAGCGCTTCAGCGCTGCGTTGTATACCAATCACCCATCGTCATCTCAACCCCACATCCTCGGCGTACCGCCCGGCGTCCTCGCCGGCTGTCGAGTGGGCGTCCCGCCCACGTACCTCTTCGATTCTGCTCTTCTCGCAAGTGTCTACTACGCAGTGCGTAAACCCTGGGGAGGCACGTGGACGCCGGTCGCCCTCGACCGGCAGTGTTGTTCACTGGATCGCGTAAAAGTAATTATCCTCCGCTCCCACGTACACAACGCCGTCGGAAATGATTGGAGACGCGTTCACTCGATCCTCAATGTAATACGCGCCTTTCGGCTTTCCGTCCTTTAGGTCAAGGAACCAGACATGTGCGTACCAGTCGCCGATGTAGACCACTCCGCCCGATACCATTGGCGACGAGAAGACGTTCACGCGAGCATCGTGCTTCCACTTCTCCTGTCCGGTACGAATGTCGATCGCGTCCACATATTGCTTGTCGGAATTGCCTGCGATCACTAACCCATTAGCAACAGCGGGAGAGGAGATGACCCAGTTTCCCTCATGGTCGTAGCGCCAGCGCTGTTTTCCCGTGGTGGCTTCAACGGCGTACAAACGCCCGTCGCGGCTTCCAAAGAACACAGCGCCGTCGGCGACCGCCGGGGATGACTGGATCTCACCAAGCGGGAAGTACTGACTGCCTTCTGTCTTGAACTTCCATTTCAGGTCGCCAGATTTGAGAGTCAGCGCGTACATCGCCCCGTCCATACTGCCGGCAAAAACAATGCCGTTCGAAACCGCCGGCGTGGCGCGGACGCGTCCGGCAGTCTTGAATTTCCATTTCCTCGTACCATCGGCGGCCTCGAAAGCGTAAACGTATCCATCGCCGGCGCCAAACACTACAGTGTTCTCCGCCACCACAGGGGATGACAGAAACCAGTCCCATCCTCCTTTGAACTCCATCTCCGGCCCGGTCGGGGAAGACCACCGCAGCTTGCCCGTTTTTGCATCAACGGCGCGAAACATGCCGTCCCGACTCATAAAGTAGACGATTCCATTTGCGACGGCCGGCGATGATGACACTTCTCCCTTTGTGGTAAACGTCCACAATTGCGAACCATCGGCGGCCTTCACGGCGTAAAGCTTCCCGTCATTGCTGCCGAAATAAACAACTCCGTCAACCAGTGCGGCAGACGAACGAATCTTTCCTCCTGTCTTGAAGCGCCACTTCCAGACGCCATAGCCACCCTTCGGGACAGGCGAATCGGCAACAATACCGGTGTGCTCGGGATTCGCTCGGAACATCGGAACATCCCCGGCGAACAGATTGCAGAACGAGGCGGTAGTCGCGATGAAAACAAGAATCAGTTTCAGCATGCAGTGCACTCTATCGATCAGTCGGAACCGTTGTCGGTGATGAATCTACACTTTTTCAAAAAACGGACGCTTCTTCCCAGGTATCGCAAAATCACCTCGTCATGACGCCGAATCACGCCGCAGCCGAAACTAGATCGTGCCTCGTCGAATTTGCTTTGCCCTTCCTGGATTGTGGGCAATGATAGCGAACTGCCGCATGAGAATCGAAGACCCTCGATGAAGCGATTCCGTCTATTGTCCATTCTCGCCATCTGCATTGCATACGCCCCCATCTCGGTTGCGCAAGTTCACAAGACTCCGCATCCACGAGTTCTGAAGGACAAGAATCCGTTACTCCTACGGGCTCGGAACGCCTACTACAGGTTAAACACGCAGGGATTCGAAGGTTATGAAGCAAAGATTCAACCGGACTGGATCGCTACCCTCGGCAATCCTCCCGGTGGCGTACCACCGATTCTGCAGGCCATCCACTTCAGCGTCACTGTAGATCGCGAGGGCAAGGCAACAACGAACCACACGTTGGATACTCCTGCGGCCAGCGATCAAGTGCAAGCAGCCTTCGATCAGATCAGCAACGGCATGGAGCAGACACTCGCTCTGTTTCACCAGACATGGGCCATGTTCACCGTTGCGTCTCCCCTTCCCGATTCCGATGACGACTACCAGATCGAGGAGACCGGAAATTCCTACCGTTGCTCATTCAGCGCGGAAGGAACCTCGATCGTGATTCTCATGTCCAAGGAGTTGGTGATCCAGGAAGTGCAGCTCACCGCACCCGACTACAAATCATCGATCCACCCGACGTTTAAGAAATCCCCTAAAGGACTGATGCTGACGGGATACAACGCCGACTATCTTCCGAACTCAGGCACCGGGACGGTTTATCTTCGAAGCGATTTCACTACCCAGGAGATTCGCGGGTTCTATCTTCCCCATCAATTGACGATTTCAACCACGCTGAACGACAAGCCGAGCAAGATGGTGCTAAGTTTCGTGGAGATTCAAGCCAAAGTCGCACCGGCAAAACAGCACGTAAAATAAAAAGCGGAGCCACTCAGGCTCCGCCAAAAACCTCGTTCCAACTACCGCACCAGCGCGGGTATCTCAACGTTCGCTTCGCGCAGGAAACGTGCCGCCTCTTCCGGAGGAGTCGGATTGATATAGAACCCCGTGCCCCACTCAAAGCCTGCTGTCTTCGTCAACTTCGGCATGAACTCGATATGCCAGTGATAGTGATCGTTCGTCGCTTCTTGCAGCGGCGACGTGTGCAGCACCAGGTTGTAAGCCGGATTGTCGAGCACCAGATCCGCCTTCTGCAGCAGAACCTTGATCGCCTTCGCGAGATTCTCGTATACGCGCGACGACGAATTTTCGAACCCAGACTCATGCCGCTTCGGCAGGATCCACGTCTCGAACGGAAAACGAGGCGCGAATGGCGCGATCGTCAGCGTCTCATCGTTCTCGGCGACGACGCGCAGCCCGTTATCCAATTCCTGTCGCACGATGTCGCAGAACACGCAACGTTCTTTGTAGATGTAGTACTGCTTGGCGCCTTCGAGTTCCTCGACGACGTGTTTCGGCAGAATCGGCAGCGCGATCAGTTGTGCATGGCTGTGCTCAAGCGAAGCTCCCGCCGACTCTCCGTGATTTTTGAAAATCAGGATGTACTTGAAACGCTTGTCCTGCTTCAGGTCAAGAATGCGATCGCGGAATGCCCACAGCACGTCTTCAATGCGCTTCTCGGGAAGCTGCTCGAGGGACGCGTTATGGTCCGGCGTCTCGATGATGACTTCGTGCGCGCCAAGACCGTTCATCTTGTCGAACATTCCTTCGGCCTGGCGATTCAGATTGCCCTCAATGCCGAGTGCGGGGAACTTATTCGGAACAACGCGCACCGTCCATCCTGGAGTGTCCCGTAAGTTGCTGTTCCCATTCTGGCCCGGCCGATATGCGAGTACCTCAGGCGGTGTCTTCGATTCGTTCCCGTAACAAAATGGACAAAAGCCCCCCTTATTCTGGGGGCGATCGCGAACAAAATCAGTCGGCCGCTTGGCGCGGTCCGTCGAGATGATGACCCAGCGGCCAATAATTGGATCTTTTCTAAGCTCTGGCAATTCCAGTCCTCACAGGAGTGCTACTGAATATTACGACATTGAGAAGGCATTCTTGAATAGGGTGATATCCGGAGCCCGGTTATCTTTATCAAAATAAAGACTGATCACGTCGAAACGAATCGCTGGCGCCTTCTTCAGCCGGCGCAGATAATCGCGTGCGGTCGCACGCAGGAGATTTCGCTTGGGGCCATCCACCGCCATTTCCGCTGGAACTATACCGCGCTCCCTGCGCGTCTTCACTTCCACGAAGCAAAGTACATCTCCATCCCAGCCGATCAGGTCGATTTCTCCACGATGCCGTGGCGACCGGAAATTCCGTGCCACCATCACATAGCCTTGCTCGCGCAGGTAGAAATATGCAGTGTCTTCCCCCTGTCGTCCCCTGATTAGATGAGGCGGGAGCTCTTCCCGATTCTCTTCACCGCGTTCCGCGCGGACAAGGAAGTCTGCCGCGCGAATCGCTAGCCGAGTAATCCGTCCTTTCATTAGTGGCGATCATAGGCCAGAAGAGGCGATTGCCGCTGTGACATAGCGCCATGGACTGACATCCAGCTTTGTCGCCGTCGTCCGTGCACTCGAAACTCGAAACTGATTTACTTCGCCTCGCTCCCCACCAGTTTCTCCACGTCGCCGATCTCCTTCGGCACGCCTGAACTCAGAATCTCCGGCTCGCCGTTGGTGATGAGGATCGTGTCCTCCACGCGGAAGTGCCAGTGCTTATCGAAGATTTCAATGATCGGCTCGACCGTCACCACTTGTCCCGGCTTGATCGGTCCGCTCACCCGGCCTACGTCGTGTGTCGCGAGGCCGACGAAGTGACCAGGAAATCCATACCACTGCGCGCCCACACCGTTGTCGTCGAAAACTTTCTTCCCGGCCTCTGCCGCTTCTTCATAGGTGTGTCCCGGTTTCAGCAACGCGATCGTCGCCTTCTGCGATGCGAGATCAGCCGCGTACCATTTCGTCTGCTCTGGCGTGAACTTCCCGTCGATAGCAAACGTGCGCGTGATGTCCATCGTCTCGTGATCTAGGTCGCCCGCAAAGTCGAACACCACCACCTCACCCGGATTGATTTTGTCGCGATCCTGGAAGTAATGCCACGTATTCGCCGTCCGACCGCTGCCAACAATCGCCGGATACGCAATTCCCTGCGCACCGTTGAACGCAAACCAGTAACGCGCCTCTGCGGCCACCTGGTATTGATACATGCCCGGCTTTGCCCGCGCGATGGCCCGGCGAATGCCTTCTGCGCTGATCTTTCCGTTCTGCCGCAGCACTTCAATCTCACCCGGCGTCTTGATGTTACGCAGTTGATCGATGGCCGAGGTCAGATCCGCGAGATGAACATTGGGATAACGTTCCTGCAGCTTCTTGATGGCGGCCCGATCTCCCGGCGTCGGATCGCCGTAGGGAGCCGCATATTGCTCGGCATAATCGAACGCCGTCTCCGGACGCGCACCATCTGCCTTATCGGCGAATCCGAGCCGCACCCAAAGCTGCGGCGGGTCTGCCTGACCGAACGCACGCGATAGGAACAGGTCGAGATCCTGAACCGGCATCACCATCTTGTATCCGAGCTCGTTTCGGCCGGCTTCATCAAGGCCGAGCAGATTCGGACCATATACCTGCTTGACGCGAGGAGTCTGTTCCGGCTCAAACACGGTCGTTGTACCGTTCTCGTTATTCATCAGCAGAACCGCACCCTGGTCCTGCAATCCGGTGAAGTAATAAAAATCGTTGTCCTCGCGGTAATTGTTCGCTTCCGGCTCATTGATGCGCGCGAACAGCAGCGTCCATCCGGTCTTCAGCTCTTTCTGAAGCTCGGCGCGGCGGCGAGCAAACTCCTGCGGACCGCCAAGGTGCGTGATGGCGTCACGGTCGGTGTACTGGGCGAAAGAAGCGATAGACAACAGAACGAAGAAAAACAAAGCGAATCGACGCACGACAACCCTCATTTATTGGGAATAGAAGATGCTGGGCAGTGTACAGATTCGTCGCTCGAGCACGCAACTCGCCCCTGCGGAGGAAACATTTTCAGCGAGGTCATCCTGAGCCGGACGTAGTCCGGCGAAGGATCTATGCATTGAGCTGCCCACTTTGCCCTATCGGCGCCACTCTCTGGAACAATCGCCTGCGCGCTTCGGCTTAGTGCGAACATGCTTAGCCTTCAGCACGCTCCAGACGTCGCGACAGTGTTAGATCGACAAAGACCATGTTCTTTGAAAACAAGCGTGGCCAGTCTGCGCGGGACCTGCTGTTTCTTTAAATTACCCAATTACCAACTTACCGAATTACTAACTCTCTTCCTCTCTTCATCCCGTATTGTGCAGCCCGGCCGCGATACCATTGATCGTCGCCGCCAGCGCGTAATTCAGTTCATCCGTATTCTCGCCCCGGCGCTTGCGGCGCAGCAGTTCCACTTGCACCAGGCTCATCGGATCGACATACGGATTCCTCAGCCGAATCGAACGCTCCAGCACCGGATTCGTTTCGAGCAATCCCTTCTGTCCGGTAATCTTCAGAACCATTTGCAACGTGAGTTCAAACTCGTCACGCAAAATCGTAAAGACTCGCTCGCGCAGCGCCACGTCTTCCACCAGATCTGCGTATAGCCGAGCGATGCTGAAGTCGGCCTTCGCCATTCCGATTTCGACATTTCGAATCATTGTGAGGAATAGCGGAAATTTCCGCATCATCTCGCGCACGAGATCGAGGTTCTCTTTTTTCCCCTCGACGAACTTTGAAAGCGCGTGACCCACGCCGAACCACGCCGGCAGTCCATGGCGGCTCTGCATCCACCCGAATACCCACGGGATTGCACGCAGATCCTCGAGGCTCCGGCTCTTCGACCGTCTCGCCGGACGCGACGCTATACGCGCGTGCTCGAGTTCGTTTACTGGCGTCGCCTGCTCGAAATACGTCAACATGTCTGGATCATCGGCGATCTTCTCGCGATAAAACCGGAACGCCTCTTCCGACATCTCCGACATCGTGGCGTTCCAGTGCTCATGCAGCTTGCGCGAAGGATCCAGTTGTGCCAGCGATTCGAGCGACGCCGCAACCATCAGCTCCAGGTTCCACTCCGACAGCACGAGATCAGAGTATTTCCAACTCATCACCTCGCCCTGTTCGGTCACGCGAATCTCGCCCGTGAATGCCCCTGGAGGCTGCGCGACAATCATCGAATGTGTCGGCCCGCCGCCGCGACCGACTGTTCCTCCTCGTCCATGGAATAACCGTAGCTTTACATTGCATTCGCGTGCAACGTCATGCAAAGCTCGATGCGCTTTGTAGATCTCCCACGTACTCGTGAGCATGCCTCCGTCTTTATTGGAATCGGAGTAACCCAGCATGATCTCCTGTTTTCTTCCCCAGGAATCGAGCAGCTTCGAGTATTCTGGCGAGGTCCACCACTCGCGGCAGATTTCCGGACACCGCCGTAAATCTTCGATGGACTCGAACAATGGCACCGGCATCAGCCCGGGATCCCTCTCGCCTCCCTGTACCTTCACCCCCGCCACGTTCGCCAACCGTAACAGATCCGTTACATCCTGCTGCGACGTAGATCCGCTGATGACATACTCGTGAATTGCCTGAGCCGGATACCGTCGCTTCAACTCCGCCACCGTCCTCAGCGTCGCTGCCACCTCTCGTGACTGTTCGGAAATCTCCATCAACGGATCATTAGGTACCGGTGGTACCCCGGGTTCGCCCATCTTTTGGGCTAACCCGGGATTGTCGGATATGCGTAAAGCTGATGGTGTCCCATTCAAGCCCTGCAGTTGGGCTTGAGTGGGGTAGTTACCCAACCCGTTCGAAAACTCCTCCACCGCCTTCTTATGCAGCCTCGCATGCTGACGGATATCCAGCGTATGCAGATGAAATCCAAACGTCGCAACCTGCCGCAGCAGCGGATCGAGCAATCGCTCGGCAATCCGTTCCGCTGCGTTTACTGCCAGGCTGTCGCGAATGACCCTCAGATCAGCGGCAAACTCCTCCGCCGTGCGGTAAGCATCCTTGTGTTCCGGTTCGAACCGGGTGTGATGCAGCCTCCAGTGCACATACGCCAGGAATCGCCGGTACTTTTCCGGTTCGGGGTAACGAACCCGGTCCATCGGCACTTCAGCGAATTTCCGCTGATAGCGGTCAAGCGCCTCCGCCAGCACCGCGGAAATTGTCGTCTGCAACACCGAGGCGCTCAGTCGCGGATACAGCGCATCCATTTGTGCAAGGTAGAAATCCAGGATCAGGTTGCGCGCCATGCGCAGCGCTTCCCGTGTGCAATCTGGTGTAACGTGCGGGTTACCATCGCGATCGCCGCCGATCCATGACCCAAAGCTGATCACCTGATGCAGGTCTCGGGTCGCCAGAGTCACACCGTAAACCTCGCGGAAGGCATCCGCCATCTCTTCGTAAACGCGCGGAACCGAATCGAGCAGCGAAATCTTGTAGTAATCGAGTCCCATGCGGATCTCGTCCGCGACCGTCGGCTGAAATCGCCGGACTTCATCGGTCTGCCACAGCGATGTAATCTCGGCCGCAATCGCCAGCTCCCGTTCGGCGGCATAGGGTTCGCTTAACGGAAGATTGTCGAGGCGCTCCAATTCGCTTGCGATTCTCCGGCGCGCAAACAGCACCGTGCGCCGCGCTACTTCCGTCGGATGTGCTGTAAACACCGGCGTAATCGATATCTGCTGGAACAGTTCCAGAGCCCGCTCGCAGGCGATGCCAGCCTGTTTCATCCGTAGTAGCGTGCCGCGAAACGACCCCGGCAGCGGTGGACGCGCCAGTTCCAACCGGCTCGCCCTGCGCCGGCGCTTGCGATGATTGGTCTCGGCCAGATTGGTCAGTTCGAAGTAGGTAGCAAATGCCTTGGTGATCCTGTGCGCCTGTGCCGTATTCACTTCAGCGACAAGCTTCCGGGCATCACGCAAAAGCTGCCCATCGGCACGTTCGGCGCTCTCGCGGTGCCTCGTCAGCAGTTCGCGAAGCCGTTCGACGTTGCCGAATAGCTCATCTCCTTCCTGCTCCTTCAGCACCCGTCCCAGCAGCACACCCAGCGAACGCACGTCTCGCCGCAACGGGGCAAGCTTCAGCTCGGCATCGTCGCTGATGAGTTCCGCGAGCCGCTGCGCCTGGTCAGCAGGTTTCCAGAGTGGTTCGTTGCGCTGCATGGCAGTGTTAACCAATATAGCGGATGGAATTGAACGAGAGGCTCGCGATTATAGAAATGGATTGATGACTCGGATGCCATCTAAGTCGAGGCCGTGCTGCAAGTCTTCACTAAATAGAATTCTGCATCCGCCTTGTTTGGCAGCTCGAAATACCAGCGCATCCCAGAGCGAAAATCGGTGGAGACGATGAAGGTCGATAGCAGCCAACACATCCGGAACGTCAAAAACAACGACGTCAAACTCGGCCAGCAACTCCACTTTGCGGCGCGCAATGGCGGCGTCGAGGCGCAGCTTCTTCGTAGCGGCCACAAAGTATTCCTGAAGCACTTGAATGGACACGACACCTGTTTCGGAACGACGATGTTCGGCCAGCAGTTGCAGCGCGCGCTGTTGTTTCGCTGGCGCAGCCTTGTCATCGGCATAGATCACTATGTTCGTGTCGAAAAAACTACGAGCGCTCATGAATTTCGTCGCGATTGAATTTCCAGCCACGGGAATTACCACGGCCAGAAAGACGCCTGAATTCCTCTATGCTGCTCTCCGGATCGTCACCGCCGGCAAGTTTCTGCAGGTAATCGCGGACGACCTGATTGAGGCTCTTACCCATGGCTTCTGCCTTGCGACGGGCTCGCTCAAGGACCTTCTCGTCCACAGATAGAGTTATATTCATATTCACATGTTACGTGCACACATAATAAGTGTCAATCGAGATTACATAAGAAGCCCGGCCGTTTCCGACCGGGCTCACTGACTCCTGACTCCCGACTACTAAGTCCTGTTGTTAAGCACCTACCGGCTGTCCCGCGCGGCTCTTCGAGCCGTGGTTTTCGTTGTTCACAATCCCGATGCACTCTTCGAGAATGTCGAGCGCCACATTGGCCTGCTCTTTGGTCACAACCAACGGCGGACAAATCCGGATCGCCGATGGTCCCGCGCCAAGGAACAATGCGCCACGCTCGAACGCCAGATCGACAACCCGATCACGTTCCGGACCCGCATACGCCTTCGTCTGCTTATCCTTCACCAGATCGATGCCGATCATCAGCCCGCGCCCGCGAACATCGCCAACGAGGTCATACTTCGTCTTCCACTCGGTAGTACGCTGCATGATGTGCTCGCCGACTTTCGCGGCGTTCGCGATCGCCTGGCTTTCGAGCACGTCCATGGTCGCCAACGCCGCCGCGATTGCCACCGGGTTCCCGCCGAATGTTGATGCGTGCGATCCGGGCACCCAGTCCATGATTTCGGCTTTCGTCATCAGAACGCTCAGCGGCATGCCTGACGCGATTCCCTTCGCGATCGTGATCATGTCCGGCTCAACGCCGGTATGCTGCACCGCCCACCATTTTCCGGTTCGACCACAGCCGGACTGCACTTCATCGCAAACCAACAGAATGCCGTACTTGTCGCAAATCTTCCGCAGTTCCTGCATGAAGATCGTGGGAGCGACGACGTAGCCACCTTCGCCCTGGATTGGCTCAACAAAGATCGCCGCCACCTCTTCAGGCGGAAGCATGGTCGCGAATAGACGATCCTCGATGTAGCGTGCGCAGCTCAAAGCAAACTCGTCCGGCGACTGCGCTCCTGCTCCGCGATAGACGTCCGGATAGCGCACATGCGTCACTCCCGGAACCAACGGTGCGAACCGGCGCTTCTGCTGGGGCTTCGACGCCGTAAGCGACAGAGCGCCCATCGTACGTCCATGGAAGGCGCCCAGGAACGCGATCACCTGCTGACGCTTGGTGTGATACCGCGCCAACTTCAGCGCCGCTTCGATCGCTTCGGCGCCGGAGTTTCCATAGTAAAAACGATGCGGCCCCTTCATCGGGGCGACCTTCGATAGCCGCTCCGCCAGGGTCACCATGTTCTCGTAATAAAAGTCGGTGCCAGACATGTGAATCAGTTCGGCCGACTGCTTCTGGATCGCCGACACCACCTCGGGATGGCAATGCCCCGTCGAGCAGACGGCGATTCCGGCTGCGAAGTCCATGAACTCGTTACCGTCCACGTCCTCGACGATCACGCCGCGGCCGCGCTTGGCAACCAGCGGGTACGAACGAGTGTAGGAAGGCGAAATCAGCCGCTCATCGCCGGCCAGAATGCGCTTAGCATTCGGACCCGGCAGTGCGGTCTTAATGTTTGGACCAATCTGAATTGCTGTAGCCATGGAATCCTCTCCTGTC
>CAYWSM010000510.1:0-2633 GCA_964460935.1 uncultured Terriglobales bacterium
CCAGGCGCAGCTCAAGCGCCACAGTGATTCGCAACGGCTCAGCTTCGCGCAGCGGTTTAAGTTCAACTCCATGCAGCAGAAGTACGCGATCTACTCCGATTTGTGGCGGAAAAAGGTCAACATCAAAGAAGAAGGCTACCGCCGGCCACAGGACCAGCTACTCTCAATCCAGGGCCTGCGCACCGAGCAGACCCATGAAGATCTGGCTAAGAAGCACGCCAAGGCCGCTGCCGAATGGGAGCCGCTGAAGGTAAAGATCGACGACCCAACAGCCCAGCGTGACACCGTCCGCCAGCTCTTCGACGCTCTCAGCACAGCCAAGCTCAATACCAAGGAAACCTCAACGCCCGGCAGCTTCGACTCGTTCGCCTCGTTCGTTCAGAAAAAGACCAACGAACTTCGCTCCAAGTACAAGTGCAAGGAAGTGGAGTACGAAGTCGAGATGAAAGAAGGCAAAGTAAAGCTGGTGGCAAGACCGAAGACGTAGCTGCTTACACAGAAGGTTTTGCTAGCAGCGCTTCCATGTACATCCGGATTTCCCTTACTTTCGGCACCACTTCGTGGCGAATCCGCTCCGCCGTAAAATCCACCAGTTCGTACCGAACGTTGCGGCTATACGAGTACAGTTTGCGGTATGGACGCGATATCGGCGTGAGCTCCTTCAGGTTGTTGGTCTGTGTATTTCTAAAAGCGTGCCCGTCTTCGGATTTCTTATTCTCGCGAACTAAATATGCATCAACCCAGTGCAAGGCCGAGTAGAAGTAGCCTGTCACCACCCAGTCACGAAACTCTGTCGTATTCAGGTCAATATGTTCCGCGAATCGTTGGTTGCGCTTGGCGCGCTCGATGTATTGTTCAGGGCTAGGCAATTAGGCAGCTGCGGCAGGATAGTAGATTTGTTTTACTCCCGGAACGACATCCGCCGGAGAACCCTGCTTGGGGGCGGCGAGCACCTCGAATGCGAACATGGCGTCCCTGTAGAGCGAAGCAAAGTGGTCCTCAACAGTCAAGACTCTGTCGATAACGTCATCGTTATACTCGGAAACAAAGACCAGCAGCCGCACCGAGTTACCCTCAAGCTTCGCGAATGCCGACACGACTTCTGGAATGGCCCGAAGTTCTTCCTCGAGATAAACCGGCCATGCAGCGAGCCGGATTGCAATCTGTGTTGCCATAGAGCTGAGTCCTTACTAGCTTTGTATCTTATCCCACTTTGTCAATATGCGGCATGTGACCGGAGTCACGCGTGCTCCGCAAGTTGGTTCAGGTCGCGATTTCAACTACTATAGAAAGCTTTCTCATACAGCACTCTTCCAGGTAGGTACGTCATGCCCAGAATTCAGCGCGCCATTCTTTCGGTTACAGATAAGACCGGGATCATCGATTTTGCCCGGCAACTTAGCGACTTGGGGGTAGAGCTCGTGTCCACCGGCGGTACGGCCAAGATGATTCGCGAGGCCGGCATCAAGGTGAAGGACATCTCAGAGCTCACCGGGTTTCCGGAGATGCTCGATGGTAGGGTGAAGACTCTCCATCCGAAGGTGCACGGCGGCATTCTGCATCGGAGGTCGGATCCGGTGCATGTGGCGACGGTGGCCGAGCATGGCATTCCCGCGATCGACATGGTGGTGGTGAACCTGTACGCGTTCGAGAAGACCGCGGCGAAGCCGGACGTGCACTTCGAGGAGTTGATCGAGAACATCGACATTGGCGGGCCGTCGATGATCCGGTCGGCAGCGAAGAACTTCCAGGACGTGGCGATCGTTACGTCGCCATGGGACTATCCGCGCATTATCGAGGAGATGAAGGCGCATGATGGCGAGCTGACGCAGCAAACCAAGTGGGAGCTGGCACGCAAGGCATTTGCCACAACGTCTGCGTATGACTCGGCCATCGCGACGACGCTGGAGCGCGTGGCGTTGAACGGATCGTTTGCGCTGGAGCCGCCTTCGAGTTTCCCGAACACGCTGCGCCTGCAATACAAGAAATCGATGGACCTGCGGTACGGTGAGAATCCGCACCAGAAGGCGGCGTTGTACACAGATGGCAGTGGAGTTGGCATCGCCAACGGGCGGCAACTTCAGGGCAAGGAGCTTTCGTACAACAACATCGTTGATCTCCAGGCATGCTGGGAACTGGCGTTGGAGTTCGCTCAGCCGGCGGTGGCGATCATCAAGCATACGAATCCGGCGGGATGCGCGACGGGTACGACGCTGGCCGAAGCGTATCGGAAGGCGCTGGAGTGCGATCCGGTGTCGGCATTCGGCGGGGTGATCGGCATCAACCGCCCGGTGGACAAGGAGACCGCGTCTGAGATGGCGAAACTGTTTGTGGAGGCGATCGCTGCGCCGGGGTTTGAGGCCGAAGCACGAGAGATCTTCGCGGCGAAGAAGAACCTGCGACTGCTGGAGGTGACGCCGTCCGCACCGTCGATGGTGATGAAAGCTGTCTCCGGCGGATTGCTGCTGCAAGACGCTGACGTGAAACTGCTAAACGAGCGCGAATTGAAAATCGTTACGGAGCGCCAGCCGACTGCAGAGGAGATGCGGGCGCTGAAGTTCGCGTGGATCGTCTGCAAACACGTAAAGAGTAACGCTATCGTTTATGCGCGCGATGGGCAGACGGTCGGCGTC
>CAYWSM010000511.1:0-3088 GCA_964460935.1 uncultured Terriglobales bacterium
CCTCGCCGAAGAACCCACCGAACCCGAGATCCGCGCCATCGCCAAGCCGCACATCCTGGCCGTTCTGTTCTGGTTTGTTGTAACGCGAGTGATACGCTGGCTCGCCGTTCCGACGTTCCGCCTGCAAGTCCGTGGACGCGAACGCCTGCCAAGAAACGCAGCGTTCATCATCTCCGCCAATCACCAAAGCTATCTCGATGCCCCCATCCTGATGGGCCTGCTCCCCTGGCGAGTTTTCAAGCGTCAGTTCTCAGTTGGAACAAGCGAAATCTTCGGGACCGGCATCGCGCGCAAGATCGCCTATACGCTCAATCTTGTCCCGGTCGATCCCGATGCCAACCTCGTTCCCGCGATGAAGGCTGGCGCGTTCGGCCTGCGCCATAAGAAGGTGCTGATCCTTTTTCCGGAAGGAGAGCGCTCTATCGATGGCACGCCAAAGAAATTCAAGAAGGGCGCTGCGATCCTTTCGTCGAACCTGGACGTTCCCATCATTCCCGTGGCCCTCGCTGGCTTCCACGAAGCCTGGCCGCGAGGCAAGGGCTTCCAGCGTTTTTCAAAATTGAAAGTTGTTTTTGGCGAGCCGATCTACCCCGGCGAGCATCCGAAGAGCGAAGCCGTTTACGACTCCCTCACGACAGAGCTCCGCAATCGCGTAGTGAAGATGTGGGAACAGTTACAGACCGGCCAGCCCGCAGCCGCATCCGCTGAAGGTATATAACTCACGCGAACGCGTGCTTGAACCCTTCCACCACCTGTGTGTCGAACCGCTTCTGCGTAGCGATCTTCTCGATCACCTGGGCTGGCGCCAGCCTCGTACCCTGCGAACCGCTCTCGTACAAGCTCGCGAGCAATAACACCTGAACCTCAACGGCTGGAGCGGTTGCGCTCGGTGTTGAGCGTGCTTCGTGAAATTCCATCAGGATCGGAATTGCCCTCTGCAACCGTGTGCCTTTGATGTCCTTACCTTGCGCGATCCTTTGCTGCATCGACTCCGCCTGCTCCGCATTGAGCCGTGCCGCCTTCATGAACACATCCAGGCTGACGCCCGACTTCTCCAGATCCTCCAGCAACGCGGCTGCCCGGATATCTTCCACTCGTTCGAACGGCAGCGCCATCGATTCGCCAATCTTCGTGGCACAAAGTGCGAGCCGGCTGTTCTGTCCGAGTTTGCTGTTGGAGATCAATTGCTGCAGCAGCGCCATCATGCCTTCGTAGCTGTCGCTCAATTCGTGAAGATTATGGCTGACGCGCTCATAAAGCGACCCCATCGTGTACGCCGTCACGATCAGAATTCCGCCCCACGCGGCCAAGTCGAACCAGCGTTGCGAGGGCAGCGTAACGAACGAGTTAAATTTGGGAATCGGATGGAAATACGTCACGACAACCACCAGCGCGATGCTGGCTAGCGCCGTCATGACGGCGTGCCGCCGCCCATACGAATACGCCGAGAACAGCGTCGGCAGCATATACAGCCCGAGCACGACCTGCTGCGACGCGATGACGTTGTTCGCCAGCGCTGCCAGAAGAAAGATCGACAGCAGTAGCCAGAGTTCTTTATTGACCGCCTTAAATCCGCCACGCGACTTGATAACTGCCATGCGTAACTCCTGCGCGCGGTCGGGGGCCTGCGCAACTAGTGATCTGGCGCCAGTATGGTCCTGTTCGTGGCAGTCAACAAGAACTGGTAATGCGACTTAGGTAACGTAGGTAATGTCGGCTTGGGCTTATTTTGCCCGGGGGTGCGTGTCGTCGTACACCCGCGCCACATGCTTCATCGACAGATGCGTGTACCGTTGCGTCGTCGAAAGCCGCTCGTGCCCGAGCAGCTCCTGGATCGCCCGCAGGTCCGCTCCTTCTTCCAGCAGATGCGTTCCAAACGCATGCCGCAGCGTATGCGGATGAATATCCGCCGCCAATCCTCGTGAAATCGCGATCTGTTTCACGATCCGTCCTACGCTGCGCGTCGTCAGCCGAGATCCGCGCAGATTCAGCAGCAGGGCGGGATTAGTTCTCCTTTTTTCTGCCAGTAGTTTTTGGCGTGCCGGCATGTACTCGCGAATCGCCTGCGCTGCCGATTCACCCAAAGGTACAATCCGCTGCTTCCGGCCCTTGCCGTGAACCAGAATCTCGTTGTTCGACCAATGAATATGGTCGAGGTCGAGAAAAACCAGTTCGGAATTGCGCAGACCACTGCCGTACAGCAGTTCCATGATCACGCGATCGCGCTCCGGAAACGCCGCCGACTCCGGCATGTCTGTATCGAGAACGTTATTGATCTCCTCCATCGTCGGCACACGGGGCAGGTTCTTCGGCAGTTTGGGCGTCGACACCAGCGCCGCCGGATTTTGCTTCACCATCCCTTCGCGCGCCAGCCATCGATACAGCGATCGCACCGCCGCCAGATGCCGCGCCACGGAAGTCTTCCCCAGCCCGCGGTCATACAACTCCGACAGGTAGCTTCGAATCCTCACATGATCGATCTGCGCCGGCTTCTCATCTCCGATGTACTCACAGAAACTGATTAGGTCTTTCCTGTAGGCGAGGATCGTATTCGCCGCCGCATTCTTCTGCTGCAGCGACCGCAGGAACTGCTGAACGGCCTTCCCGAGTGGACCTGAGCGGTGCCCCACATCTGCCTGTTTTTGGCAGATGTGGGATTTCGACGTCGCATTCCGAATCTCTTCACCCTTCATGCTTTTCTCCCACTCTCGGCCTCAACTTCGATCTCGGATGTAGCCTATGTACCGCCTTCAGCCGATCCATTGCCAGATGCGTATACACCTGCGTTGTCGAAATATCCGCATGTCCCAGGATCGTCTGCACCGTGCGCAAGTCCGCGCCGCCTTCCACCATGTGCGTCGCCGCCGAATGCCGCAGCATATGCGGACTCGCCGGACGCCCCGTCGCCTTCGCCGCTGCCTGCACCAGTTGCCATACCCGTTGCCTAGTCAGAGGACGGGCCCGCCGCGCAATGAACACATTCGGCGAGTGCTTTCCCGCTGCGAGCACTCCTCGCGCCTGCGTCAGGTACTCTGAAATGGCCTCAATCGCGGGACGACCTAAAGGCACGATCCGGTCCTTATCGCCC
>CAYWSM010000512.1:0-10236 GCA_964460935.1 uncultured Terriglobales bacterium
CATCAACCCGGATGGAACAGCCGTCGATCTCACCGGGAAGCCGGCGTTCTCGCTTTGTCGATGTGGCGCGTCCGTAAATAAACCCTTTTGCGATGGCACACATTCCAAGATCGGCTTCCAGGCCGCGGAAGCAGCCGTGAAAAAAGAGCAGAGCGGCTCTCTTCCTGGTGGGCCGGGAACGCCGGCGAAGGGCTAGAGCGAGACTTGACATTGCACGCGGGGTTAAGCCCATTGTAAAATCACGTTGAGATTCGCCGGCGGCCATTGACATTCTCATGGTTATGGCAATGTGAGCGGCTCAAAGCATAAAAACGGCTTTGGGCCGCTTTCTCTTTGAAAAGGAGAATCTCATGGCGAAGAATGCCAACGTTGTCGGTACTCAGCTGCGCAAAGCAAGCAGCAATGGGCATCATATGAAATTCCGGGATTTGGTGAAAGCCATCGAGAAAGAAGGGTGGAAGCAAATTCGTCAGAGTGGAAGCCACCGTCAATTTGCTCACCCGGCTAAGCCCGGAATTGTTACCATAGCGGGACATCCGGGAAAGGACGTTCCACCGGGAACGTTGAACAGTATCAAGAAACAAGCGGGGTTGAAGTGATGGAATACCTTGTCGTTTACGAACAGTCGAGCGATGGTTGGGGAGCTTATGTTCCGGACCTGCCGGGCCTGGGCGTTGTAGGAGATACGATCGAGGAAGTTCAGCAACTCATTAAGGACGGAATTCCACTCCACCTTCAAGCACTCAAAGAGAACGGCGATCCGATTCCGAAACCCACCGCGAAATCTGACTACGTGGTCGTGAGTTCCTCGTTACTCGCCTGATCATGCCTAGTGGATCGTCTTCGTTTTCCGCGACATGTAGTCCATCAGCAGGTACTGGCCTAACGTGTATGGCGTAGTGAAGTAGGCCTTGCCGCGACACATTTCCGTGACTTTCTGAACAAACTGAACCAGCCCATAGTCGGAGGCAAGCATAAAGGTGTTGATCATCACACCGGCACGCTTGCACTTCGAAACTTCTTCCAACGTCTGGCTTACCACCAGCGGGTCGAGACCGAATGCGTTTTTATACACGCGTCCGTCTTCAAGTGTGAGCGCCGACGGTTTGCCATCGGTGATCATCACGATCTGCTTCATGTCTTTGCGCTGCTGCTTCAGGATGCGTTGTGCCAGCCGCAGGCCTTCGCGCGTGTTCGTATAGTAAGGTCCGACCTTTACGCGTGCTAACTGTGATAACGGAATCTCCTCCGCCGAATCATGGAAGAGGATCAGCGAGAGCGAATCGCCGGGATACTGCGTCCGGATCAAGTGCGACAGCGCCATTGCCACTTTCTTCGCGGGCGTGAAGCGATCTTCGCCATACAGGATCATCGAGTGCGAGCAGTCGAGCATCAGGACCGTCGCGCAAGACGACTGGTACTCGCACTGATGCACCTGCAGGTCCGAATACTCGATATTCAGCGGCAGCGTGAGTCCTTCCCGCTGAATCGCATTGGAAAGCGTGGCGGTGATGTCGAGGTTCAGAGTGTCGCCAAACTCATATGTCTTGGAAGAGCCGCTGGCTTCAATGCCGGTCGCAAGATCGCGCGTATCGTGCCGCCCAAAGCTCGATTTGCCGAGCGACCCGAGCAGATCGCGCAACGTCTTGAAGCCCAGGAAGTCGAGGCTCTTGTCGGTGATTTCAAACTTGGCTTGCGTCTGGTTTTCCCCAAGTTGACCGCCCACGCTTGGCTGTTTCGACGGATCGTGCGGCTGGTCGATCGAAACGTAATCCTCTTGCTGCATCCGCTGGATGATCTGCTCGATCAGTTCATCGAGTTTACCTTCCATCTGCATCTGTTCGATCTGTTCCTGCATCTGCTCGTCGAACAAATCCCCGCTGAGCAGCGCCTGTTCGATTGCGCGCTGCAGGTCTTCGAGCGTTTGCTCCAGGTCACGCATGTTGTACATGCTGTAGGCGTCCTGGAATCCGCTCTGGAGCAGGTAATCCGACAGCGCATTGAGCAGGTCTTCCATGCTCATTTCGCTAGCAGGATCGGGCACGTATTTGGAGTACTTGATGCGCTTCATGAGACTCGAATACCGGGTTGTCGGTTTTCAGTTGTCGGTGATCGGTTTAATTTCTCCTCAGGAGTTTCAGAAACCGACAACCGAGAACCGATGACCGAAAACCGACATCAGTTGAACCCTCTCTTATTCCTGAACGGCACGTCATCGCGATATCGCTCCTGTTGACGTTCGCGCTCGGGCTCGCGGCGCGGTTGGCGTTCGCCCGCTGTGAACACACGCTCTTCGCTGCGTCCAATACGCTTATGTGCATGTAGCCCTTCGAGCACGAACTCGGCCGCTGAAACCTGAACCTCGGTTGCATCCTTCGCCGTTACATTCAGTGCGCTAAGCTTTTCGTTGAGCCCCTGAATGCCTTTCAGTGTTTCCAGCAATTCTTTGGCAGCAATGGTGTCCTGCATCTGGATGCTGCCGCCAAGGTCGAACCACTGAATGATCTGCTGCATATTGTCGCCGTGGAAGTACTGATCGTAAGCGGCTGCTACGGCCGACCGAATCAGTTCACGCACGACCACATCGGCGCCCTTCATTTCGCCTTCGTACTCGAGTTCCAACTTACCGGTAATCGCCGGCATGGCAGCGTAGATGTCGCCGATCCGTGGCACGACATTATGTTCGGCGTTGCGAATCGCCCGACGCTCGGCATTCGAGATCACGTTCTCCATCGCCGAGATCGGCAGCCGCTGGCTTACGCCGGAACGTTTGTCCACCCGCTTATCTTCACGGGCGGCGAAGGCAATGCGCTCGATCACTTCCGAGACGTACTTGGGAATGTGCAAGGCGAATCCGTCGCGCTGCACCCAAGCCTCTTGCGCGGTGATGGCCACGCCTTCTTCCACGGTCGAGGGATAATGCGTGCGAATCTCCGACCCAATACGGTCTTTCAACGGTGTAATGATTTTTCCACGGGCGGTGTAGTCTTCCGGGTTTGCACTGAACACCATGGCAACATCGAGCGGCAGGCGAATCGGGTATCCTTTAATCTGCACATCGCCTTCCTGCATGATGTTGAAGAGACCGACCTGGATCTTCCCCGCGAGATCGGGCAGTTCGTTGATAGCGAAGATTCCTCGATTAGCGCGTGGCAGTAGTCCGTAATGGACGGTCAATTCGCTGGAGAGTTCGTGTCCGCCTTTTGCCGCCTTGATCGGGTCAATATCGCCAATCAAGTCAGCAATGGTGACATCCGGGGTGGCAAGCTTTTCCACATAGCGTTCCTCCGGCGTCAAGTATTCGATGTGGGTAGCATCGCCACACCTGGCAAGCAACTCGCGGCAGTGGCGGCAGATCGGCGCGTACGGATTATCGTGGATTTCGCAGCCTTCGATATACGGCATTTGCTCATCCAGCAGACCGGTGAGTGCGCGCAGAATCCTGCTTTTGGCCTGCCCGCGCAGTCCGAGCAGGATGAAATTGTGCCGGGACAAAATGGCGTTCACGATCTGCGGAATCACGGTGTCTTCATAGCCGACGATTCCGGGGAAGACGTTCTCACCTCCATCGCGCAAACGGGCGATAAGGTTCTCACGCATCTCGTCTTTAACGCGGCGGGTGCGCAGGAGGGACTCGGAAAAATCACTGCGGCGAAGCTCGCCGAGCGTCCGGGGAAGATTCATAGTGGCCGGGGACCTCACCCACTTTGGATGCGATTCTACTCCAATTGTCGCTTTACGTTGCGACGGCATTCGAGCAGATGTTCACTTCTTATTGGACGTCAAAATCAACCCTCTCAGTTGTGCAGAAGTCGCGCTTGACTTCGATGGCCGTTCCTTCTACAAGCGACTTATGCGGCTTGCCGGAAAAGTTGCGGTGGTAACTGGTGCCTCCATGGGCATCGGAGAGGCTATTTCGAAATTGTTTGTAGAAGAAGGCGCTTCCGTTGTGATGAGTTCACGCGATGAGGCGAGGGTTGAGGCGGCGCGTCAGCGGATCGGTCACCTGGACAAGACCCTCGGCCTGTTCTGCGACGTTCGCAATCGGGAGGACCTGGATCGTCTGCTCAGCCTGACCCTACATAACTTTGGCCGGATCGACATTTGGGTCAATAATGCCGGGTACGGGCTCTCGGATTCCATCGCTGCCATGGATATGGAGCAGTGTCGCGCCATGTTCGACACCAATCTTTTTGGCGCCATCGCCGGGATGCAAGTGGTCACGCCCGTCTTCGTCCGCCAGGGCTCCGGGACCATTATCAACATCTCCAGCGTCGCTGGACACATTCCCGTTCCCTACAAAGGCGCTTACAGTGCCACGAAATTCGCACTCAACGCGATCGGCAAGGCGGCACGCATCGAGTTGAAGGATACTGGCGTCAATATTCTGACCGTTTGTCCGGGTTATATCGCCACCAATTTCTCAAAGAACGTTGTTCGTGGCCGCGAACGCAAGAGACTAGGCAGCGCCATCCGTCGCGCGCCAACGCCCGATGTGATCGCCAACGCTACGCTCGATGGTTATCTGAAAGGAAAGCGGGAGGTCGTCGCACCGTGGAGTAACGGCCTAATGGTTAAGTTCTACCAGATCTGGCCGGGCGCCGTTGAGTGGGCGATGCGCCGCATGGTGCAGGATGGAGACGAAGTCACGGAAGCCGCCATCGCAAGATGATTGTTTATTGACTATTGTCGATTGATTATTGAAACCCAAAACCAATGAGAATTTTCATCAAATAAACAATAACCAATACTCAATATCCAATTTCCAGTTCGTCCAGCATCGCCTGCATTTCGTTCTGTGCATGCCCGTTGCCGGTACGAGCCGCGGCCGTAATGCCTTCCTTCAATAATTGCTTGGCTTCGTCCGGGCGTTCGGCCTTGGCGAGTGCCTGTGCCGCCATGAAGTACGCATTCGCGTAATCCGGATTGATCTTCAACAAGCCTTTGAATTCACTGACGGCAGCCTCAACATCTCCGCGGGTGGAGTACTCCATTCCCAGGCCATAACGAGCCAGTTGATTGTTTGGGTCTTGCGCGATCAAGTCCTTCAGCATCTGTAGGCGATCCATGACGAGGGAGATTTTAGCAGCCTGAGCCCGTACGAATTTCCACATGCGTTCCATCCATTCCAGCTTCGAACGATCTGGGTGCTATCCTCAATTTCGCAATGAGCACACATCAGGAACTGCAGGTCACGCCGGAGCAGGCGGGTGTACGCCTCGACCAGTTTCTTGCCGTGCAAATTCCTGATGTCAGCCGTGCGCGCGTGCAACAACTGATTCGCGAAGAAAAAGTCCTCGTCGATGGCAAGGCAGCGAAAGCTTCTCTCAAGCTGCGCGGGACGGAGCACATCTCCATCATCGGCGAGCCTCAACCACCTCCACTGCGCGCGATTGCAGAAGACATTCCGCTCGACATTATTTACGAAGACGACGATCTGGCCGTGGTCAACAAGCCTGCGGGCATGATGGTGCACGCCGGTGCGGGCGCCACCGAAGATGAACGTAACCGTGGCACGCTGGTAAACGCCCTTCTCCACCGCTTCAAAACGCTGTCGGAAGTCGGTGGAGAACTGCGGCCCGGAATCGTTCATCGCTTGGACCGAAATACCAGTGGACTGATCATCGTCGCCAAGAATGATGTGGCCCATCGTAAATTGGCGAAGCAGTTCGCCGGGCGCGAGGTCTCCAAGGAATACGTTGCGCTGGTCCATGGCTGGTTTAAGGAGCCGAAGGGCACCGTGTCGGCGCCCATCAGCCGCGATATGCAAAGGCGCACCCGCATGACGACCCACGGTAGCGGTGGACGTATGGCCGTGAGCCATTATGAGGTCCTGCAAAGCATCGATTCGTCCTACGGCAAGTTTTCCCTGGTTCGCGTGAAGATCGAAACCGGCCGAACCCATCAGATAAGGGTCCACCTTTCGTCGATTGGTCACCCGATTGTTGGTGACACACTCTATGGCGCCCCCGCCAAAATCAAGCCGCCGACAGGCGGGAAGGAACTAAGCTTGGACCGGCAATTCCTGCATTCGGCGCACGTGGAGTTTCGACAACCCCGCTCGGGCAAAATGTTGCGCTTCGAATCGGCCTTGCCCGAAAAGCTCGGCGAATTCCTTACCTTTTTAGGCGGCACAGCAGAGGACAACGACCATCGTAAGGAGAAGACCAGCAGCGCCGAACGACTATAATGAAGGGAACGAGGTCGGTTTGAAGATCAGCATTAATGTGGGTTTGGCGATTTTGGTCGTCTCCGTCATGGCTGCGGCACAGCAGCCGTCCGGTGATTTGCCATCGGCGCCGTCCGCTGTGATTCAGCAGCAAGAGCAACAGCGCGAACAACAGAGGCGTCAACAAGAGCAACAACAGCAGGAAGCAGAGCGGCAACGGGCGGCACAACAACAGGCCGCGGCCAAAGCGGACGCTCCGGCCGCACCTCCGAAGACGGACCCCGATCCCAAGGGGGACGCCGATGAGCCTCCGCTCGAAACCATCCACAAGAACGTCGATGAAGTGAGCGTGGTCTTCACGGTGACCGATAAGCACGGACACTTCGTGAAGGATCTCCAGAGAAACGATTTTCAGGTTGTTGACGACAAGAAGCCGGCAGCAAGAATTATCGACTTTGCCCGCGAGACAAATCTTCCGCTTCGAGTCGGCCTGCTGATCGACGCCAGTAATTCCATCCGCGACCGGTTTCGTTTCGAGCAGGATGCCGCCATCGAGTTCCTGAACCAGATTGTGCGTCCGAGATTCGACCGGGCATTTGTGATCGGATTCGATACTACCGCGGAAGTTACAGCCGATTTCAGCGACAGCGCGGAACAACTCGCCAAAGGCGTCCGCTTGCTGCGTCCGGGCGGAGGCACAGCCCTATACGATGCCGTTTACTTTGCCAGTCGCGACAAGCTGATGAAGCAGCACGAAAAGGAAGGAATCGCTACGCGTCGCGCGATCATTCTGCTGACCGATGGCGAGGACAACCAGAGTCGCGTCACGCGCGAGGAAGCGATTGAGATGGCACAGCGCGCCGAAGTGGTGATTTACACCATCAGCACCAACGTTAGTGGCGTAAAGCTCAAAGGTGACAAGGTGCTGGAGCGC
Source organism: uncultured Terriglobales bacterium (assembly GCA_964460935.1). Lineage (GTDB taxonomy): Bacteria > Acidobacteriota > Terriglobia > Terriglobales > Acidobacteriaceae > DATMXP01. Next base: position 7,104 of record CAYWSM010000512.1, read on the forward strand.
ATGGCCGATATGACCGGCGGTCGCGCCTTTTTCCCCTTCAAAATCGAAGACGTCGCGAACGCGTTCTCCGAAATTCAGGACGAACTTCGCAGCCAGTACCTGCTGGCCTATAAGCCTGCCGATTTCCAGGCAGATGGCCGCTATCGGTCAATCGACATCGTCGCCGAGAATCATAAAAACCTCCATGTTCGTGCCCGCAAGGGGTATTACGCTCCGCGACAATAATCTGATTCGGATGACAGAGGGCGGCCGGATTCGGCCGCCTTTGCTTTTGAGTCAGAAAATTCTCAGTACCTTGCCGCCTTGCGAACTTACGCGAACTAACTCAATCGCATACACTGGCTTGCGATGACTGCTGCCGCACTCGGAATTGTTTGCGTCGCGATCTGGCTCTACGTTCTTCTGGGCCGCGGCAGATTCTGGCACGTGAGCATCCGGCGCGATCAACCAGCGCCTTTGCGGCGAGTCGTTGCCATCGTGCCCGCGCGGAACGAGGCGGACGTGATTGCGCGGGCCGTCAGTTCGCTGTTGAAACAGGACGGTGTTGATCTCCGGATTGTCGTCGTTGATGACAACAGTACGGATGCCACAGCGGATGTAGTTCGGCAGCTTGCCATCGGCTCAGAAGACCGCCTGACAGTGCTCCCTGGACACCCCTTTCCCGCCGGATGGTCCGGCAAACTTTGGGCCGTGCAACAGGGAATCGACTACGCCCGGCAGTTTGCTCCGGACTATTTGTTCCTCACCGATGCTGATATCGAACATCTGCCCGCCAATGTGGCGTCTCTGATCTCCATCGCCGAGTCGGGGCCATTCGATCTTGCGTCGTTCATGGTGAAACTTGAGTGCCAGAGTCTTGCCGAACGTCTCTTGATCCCGCCGTTCGTTTATTTCTTCCTGCAGCTCTACCCGCCACGCTGGGTCAGCGATCCGAGCGCCAAAACCGCCAGCGCAGCAGGCGGATGCATTCTCATTCGTCCTGACGCGTTGCAGCGCGCAGGAGCCATGCAATCGATCCGCAACGAAATCATCGATGACTGCGCTCTTGCGCGTGCGGTGAAGCGTAGCGGAGGTCGTGTCTGGTTGGGCCTGACCGACTCAGCCCGTAGTGTCCGGCCCTACCAGTCACTCGCCGGCATCGAGCGCATGATCGCCCGCAGCGCCTTCAATCAGCTTGGCCATTCGGCTCTGTTGCTGCTGGTGGCAATCCTTGGATTACTCCTCACCTACGTTGTACCGGTGGCGTTACTATTTGGCCCCATGCCATGGTTGGGCCTTGCGGCATGTCTTCTCATGTTCATCAGCTACTATCCGATGGTTCATTTTTACCTCCTGAATCCGCTCTGGACGCTCACTCTGCCGTTGGCAGCCATCTTCTATATGGCCGCAACGCTCGACTCGGCCATTCGTTACTGGACTGGCCGCGGCGGTCACTGGAAGGGAAGAGCGCAGGATGTAAAGTCGTCGGAGAGCAGTACATGAGCAATCGCCGCATTGGACTGGCACGCGTCCTTTCCAAACTCGGCTACTGTTCGCGATCGCAGGCATTTACGCTGATTCGAGCCGGCAAGGTCGCTGTGAACGGAAGAGTCATACGACAGCCTGAGTCTCCGGTCGATGAGAGGAACGACCGAATCAGTGTCGAAGGGAAATCCATTGTCGCTACTGGCAAGATCTATCTCATGCTCAATAAGCCGCGCGGTGTGGTGACAACCACTTCCGACGAGAAGGGCCGCGACACCGTATATTCCTTGCTTCCGCGCGGTCTGCCCTGGCTTGCGCCGGTAGGACGGCTCGACAAAGCCAGCGAAGGACTGTTGCTGTTGACCAACGATTCCGAATGGGCCGCCCGCATCACCGCCCCAAACTCACACGTACCCAAAACGTACCACGTACAGATCGGAGCTGTCGCCGATGATGATCTCCTGCGAGCCCTAGGCTCTGGCGTTCAATCAGAAGACGAGGTGCTTCGTGTGAAGCGAGCCTCCATTCTTCGCCTGGGTGGCAAGAACTCCTGGCTGCAGATCGTCCTCGACGAGGGCCGAAACCGCCAGATCCGGCGAATCTTCGAAGGTCTCGGGGTCGAAGTCCTGCGGCTTGTCCGCGTCGCAATTGGTCCCATTGAATTGGGCGACCTCGCCAAGAGCCAACGCCGCGAATTGACCGTAGCCGAAAAAGACGCACTGGATGCGTTGTTTCCGCCCGTCGATACCAGTGTTCGGAAGTGAGATCGGAACCCGCGCTTGTGACAAGGGCTATTGTTCATTTACGCCGAACCGACGTAAAGTAACTGGCTGCGCAAAAATCAGCCGGACCCTTACATGTCGCTACTCGTCAAACATATTGCCCTGGTATTGCCTCTCTTGCTGGCAATCGCCAGTTGTAGTCCGAAACCCGATCCGGCTGCGGCCGCGAACGCCGGGCCACCCGCCATGCCGGTAAAAGTTCGTAAGGCTGAACCGCAGCCGGTGCCCCAGTTCACGGAATACGTTGCCACGTTGAAGTCGCGTAGTTCGGCCGTTCTAAAGCCGGAAGTTGAGGGGCAGATTACGAGGATCATGGTGAAGTCCGGCGACCAGGTCGCAGCCGGTCAGCCGTTGCTTGAGATCGATCCACGGAAACAGGAAGCAACTGTCAACTCGCAGGAAGCCAACCATCGTTCGAAATTGGCCGCTCTGCAGTGGAATCAGACGGAACTGGATCGCCGCAAGAAGCTGTATGCCGCGGGCGTAATCAGCAAGGCCGATCTCGATCAGGAACAGACGGCCTACGATGCCGCGAAAGCCGATGTCGATTCCATGGAAGCCTCCGTCCGCGAGCAGCGCGTCCAACTGCGATACTACGCAGTGAAAGCGCCTGCGCCTGGCGTGATCGGAGATATTCCCGTCCGCGTGGGCGATCGTGTAACGGTAGCGACAGAACTCACCACCCTCGACAAGACCGGAGACCTTGAAGCCTACATCTCGGTACCGTCGGAAAAGTCCGCCAGCGTAAAACTGGGAATCCCGGTCGAGATCGTTGATGACAGCGGCAATGCCGTCACGAAGGCGCAGATCACCTTCGTCTCTCCTCGCGTGGATCCTGCGACGCAGTTACTGCTGGTGAAGGCAATCATCCCTAACCGCGATCATCG
>CAYWSM010000513.1:0-3550 GCA_964460935.1 uncultured Terriglobales bacterium
GCGCAAGTGAGACCCGCCGGTCCAGCGCCGGCAACGGCGATCTTGCGTCCCGTGTGCGGCAGCCGCCGCGCGACAATCGCCTTGGCGACGGCTTCAAATTTGTCGGAGAGGAAGATTGAATCGGCAATGAAGCGGTGCACCTCGCGCATGTTGAGCGACTCGTCAATCGTTTGCCGCCGACAGCGCTTCTCGCACGGATGCTGGCAAACCCGGCCGGTAGAGGCGGGCAGCGGATTGTCGAGAATCACGGACAGGAACGCCTCTTCCAGCCGGTCTTCTTTATAGAGCTGCAGGAAGCGCGGAATGTTCATGTGCAGCGGACAACTGTTCTCGCACGGCGAAACCGCCAGTCCTTCGCAAACACCTGCCTCGCAGCGCCGCGCGACAATGTGGTCCTCGAACTCCTCGCGGAAGTGGCGCATGGTTGTCAGCACGGGGTTCGGGGCGGTTTGTCCCAGGCCACAGAGGGCGCTGTCACGAATGTAACGCGAGAGTTCATCGAGTACGTCGAGGTGCCGCCGTTGCGCTCCGCCTTCGGTGATGCGATTCAGAATACGCAGCGACTTGTTCAGTCCCACGCGGCACGGGATGCATTTCCCGCACGATTCCGAGTGGGTGAACTCGATGAAGTACCGCGCCACATCGACCATGCAGTTGTCTTCATCCATTACCACCATGCCACCCGAGCCCATGATTGACCCGATCTGCGCCAGGTTCTCGTAATCGACGGGCGTGTCGAACATGTCTTGCGGAATGCAGCCACCGGATGGGCCTCCAGTCTGAACCGCCTTTACCGCCTTGCCACCCGTTGCGCCTTCGCCCACGTCGTAGATGAAGGTCTTCAGCGGCGTGCCCAGCGGCATTTCCACCAGCCCGGTGTTCTGCACTTTGCCGACAAGAGAAAACACCTTTGTCCCCGAACTCTTGGGACTGCCGGTTTCGGTAAACCATGCCGGACCTTTGGTCACGATGGGCGCCACGTTGTACCAGGTCTCAACGTTGTTGATGTTGGTGGGCTTGCCCCAGAGGCCCTTCTGTGCCGGGAAGGGAGGCCGCGGCCGCGGACGTCCGGCGTGTCCTTCGAGTGAAGCGATCAGCGCCGTTTCTTCGCCGCAGACGAATGCTCCAGCACCTTCCACGATCTGAATATCGAAATCGAATCCGCGTCCGAGGATGTTCTTGCCCAGCATGCCGTAATCACGGGCTTGCTCGACCGCGCGATGCAGGCGATGAACCGCCAGCGGATATTCCGCGCGCACGTACACAATGCCGTTGGTCGCGCCCATCACGTAGGCGCCGATGATCATCCCTTCCAGCAGCGAGTGGGGATCGCTCTCGATCTCGTTGCGATTCATGTACGCCCCGGGATCGCCTTCGTCGGCGTTACAGATCACGTACTTCTGATCCGACTTCGCCTTCGCCAGGAACTCCCACTTGATGCCGGTCAGGTATCCGGCGCCGCCGCGTCCTCGCAGTTTCGCGGCCTTGACCTGCTCGATCACCATCTCCGGATGGCCCTCGATCAGCACCTTGTAAAGCGCCTGATATCCGCCGATTGCGATGTACTCTTCGATGTCATCGGGATTGATCAATCCGCAGTTGCGCAGCACCATCTTCTTCTGCGGCCTGAAGAACGCGACCTTGTTCCACTCCTGCAGTTCGGGATAGGCATTGCCATAGCGAAGTTTCGCGGTGATGTGGTCCCACTCCGAAATCTTGCAGAAGGCAAGGTCCGGTGTAATGCGGCCCCCCTGCAAGTCCTGGACAATCCGTCCAACATCATTCGTCTGTACGCGCCGCAGGATCACCATCGGCATTCCCGGCAGCCGCACTGTCACCAATGGTTCCTGGAAGCATGGGCCGAAACACCCGACGCTGGCGAGGAAGATGTCCGCGCCGCTCTTGTCAATCTGCTGCGCGAACGACTGGTAGATTCCCTCCGCGCCATTGCCGCGCCCGCAGGTACCCATGCCGACTGTCACTCGCGGCACCGCCGGCATAAACCGCGACATGCCGCGCTCGCGGACTGCATTGAATGCGCCGATATCCAGAATTGGAGGCATCAGTTGTTCTCCCGGCTGAGCGCCTTAACTTCTCGTTGCAATGTGCGTTCGTTCATGTGTCCGCAGATGCGATGGTTTACCTCGACCACCGGCGCAAGCGCGCATTGCCCGAAGCACGCCACGGTGCGCACGGTGAAGCGGTGGTCCGGAGTCGTGACCGCCGTCTTCTCACCGTCTGTCGCGCTGGAGTCTTCGACGCCGAGGCCGAGCTCCAGCCGCAGACTGTGAAGCAGATTGCGCGATCCGCGTGTATGGCACGCCGTCCCGCGGCAGATGCACACCGTGTTGTCGCCCTGCGGTTCGAGATTGAACAGCGCATAGAACGTCGCCACGCTATAGATCGTGGACAGCGGAATATCGGTGCGCTCGGCGATGTAGCGAAGCGTCTCCTGCGGCAGGAACTTGTGCGGAGTCTTATCCTGCACTGCTTCGAGAATGCCGAGCAGCGCTCCGGGCTTACCTTCGTGCGAGGCGATCACCTCGGCGATGAACTTCTTCTGCAGGTCTTCGGGACTCTTTTGTGCGGACACGGGCATGAACGGGCGCTCCTTTCGACGGGAACCGCGCGCAAGACAACGCGGCGCCGAATGCGACCTCTTCGTGGCGGGATACGATGTTCGCTGCCGACATGGCTGGGGACGTGGCTGTCGGTCATCGAAACTCGTACAAATAGATGGTGGTCTCAGCCGGAGTGCGTCGCGGTGACCCATATCACGCGGGAGGGTGTTGTGCCACCACATGGAGGGGATAGGGGATAGTGGCTAGGGGGTAGGAGTTTGGGGTTGATGTGCAAGCCTTTCAGGTTGAGAGGCCGAATTGTTCCACTCATTCTCTGCCGCGTCGGGAATGAACGTCATCGCCCTTTCCGCCAGCGCCGTGATCGTCAGGCTCGGGTTAACGCCGAGGTTTGCTGCTACTACCGAACCATCGCAGACGTACATGTTCCGGTAGCCGAACACGCGGTGACGATGGTCCACAACTCCCCGCTCGGGCGCGTCGGCGATGACGCAGCCTCCCAGACAGTGCGCTGTACCGGGAACGTTAAACAGAATCTCCGGCAACATGCTCATCGCTACGCCTCCGGTCTGACGTGCGAACTTTTCCGCGAAATCATTGGCGGCTGGAATGAACGTTGGGATCTTCTGTCCCCGGCTGACCAACATCCTGCGAAATGGCCAGAACCACGGGCGCTTCCATGCCATATCGAGATGCACATCCAGCGCCTGCATGCACAGGAGAATGATGACCTCGCTGGCCCAGTTTCGAGGGGACATTACACGATACGTGCGAATCGGGTGCAGCACGGCCGACCGCAGCACATTCCAAATCCACTGGGCGATTCGTCCGGGTCCGGGATGTCCTTTGGTCAACAATGTTGACAACAGGCTCATGGTGTTCGATCCGGCGGGGTAGCGGACGGCTTCGATGTGCGTGTGTTCGTCGATATAAATACCCGACCCGATGGCCACGCCCTTCGACAGGTCATC
>CAYWSM010000514.1:0-12801 GCA_964460935.1 uncultured Terriglobales bacterium
TTCGAGTCCTACCTGAGGAGCCATTTATTTCAGTAATTTACAAACTTCCGTAAAACTAAACTCACCCGTTACGACGTAGGACTCAGCCTCCAAAACGCTTCCCAAGACTTGGCTTGGGGATCAATAGCAGCCACGTTCTGATTTACTTGTGAGTGGGCACCGGAAATTCGGTCGAAAGAGTGGGAGCCGAGTTGGGTGGGGATGACCACTGATCCGGGTGTTGGACCGCTGCTGCGTTCGAATTTTGCTCGCCATCCTGTACCGGCGCGCTCTAGAAACAGATTGATTCTTCCGAAGCGGGTGGGTGAATTGTCCAGTCTGTAAGGATCCGATGCCGGGAGTTCGGCGTCGGTAATGCCTTCCAACAAGCGTAGTGAATTGCCGTCTTCTAGAGCGAGCATGTGGCGCAGGTAGCGAATACATTCGGCGCTTGCCCAGTTATGGGGCATATCACCCCAGTCCTGTCCGACGAGTGCGTGCTGCAATGGCTGTTCTTCGCGCCAGCAATAGAGCGGGGATGCATGGTTCAAAAAACCGGTAAAGGTTCGGTGCGCCCAATCGCGCAATCCTGCCCAAAGATAAACATGTGCGGCGAAGGATGCGTTGTAGTTCCACAAGCTGTCATGCCATAGCCATCCTGTTTCGATGGGCACATCTTCTTGTGTGCAGGATTGCAGGAGTGCGATGTGACCACGAACAATCGGATCATTTTTCTCAAATACCAGTCCTGGATAGATGGAATGTGACAGCGCCCATTGAGCGGTTTGCGGACGAGGACGGCTCCAAGGATCGGGATCATTCACTGAGGGATCGTCATGAGCAAGCATTGGAAGATAGTCGAATCCCGCAGGATGGCGCACCATCTCCTTCTTCGCCGCTTCGCCGAGCGCCGCCCGCAATTCTTTGTAGAATTGACCTGCTTTGGCGAGCGACGCGATCTTTTGCTGCCCGGCGGCAAGAGCTACGGCACGTAGGCCAGCGAGAGTCCACACGGTATTGGTGAACTCTGAATGCACCCCTCCAATTCCGCCGTCGGCAAATCCAGGGGCGAGCAGGCCGTAATGTCCATTCGTGCTATTGCCTTTTCGGGCCTGGTCTCGCAGCCCAATCAGGAAATCAATGGCACGATTGAGATTGGGTTCCAGCTCATGGAACAACGACCAATCCTGCTTCAGCTCACATTGGCGGACGAGCGTGAACATGGCGATGGCGGTATCTTTCCAATGCTCACCACCACCGGCGGCGATCACTTGACCGGAAGCTACCTGCTTTGACCACTCCGCGCGAAGGCCATCATCGGCCTCTTTGTCGTAGCCAAGATAGCGTGCAGCTTCGAGCAGGAAATTTCCGTCAACGATCCACAGTCCACGATAGACGGTTGGGCCGACTTGGAAGACCAGGCGGCCGTCTTTGACTTCTCGCGCCTGCTGGATGTTGCGCGCACACGCCGTAACGAACTCGCCATGCTTGCTCGGATAACTAAAGGACGTGCTGCCGAAAGGCTTCCACTTGGCCCAGTAGTCACGCGCTTCCTGCAATAGCTCCTCGCCCTGTTGCAGGTTCTTGAGTATCGTTGGCGCTGACTGGCCTTCCTGGGGAAGACGTACAAAATACTGAGCTGCGCGCTCAGGGGTAGTGTCGCCATGTGGAAGATAGATGGTGTAACCGGCTTCTTCCCACCACATGCAATATCCGGAGGACCGGCCAACGATAGCGCCGATGAGCAGCGGCAATTTCGTCTCATGATCGACGGCATGAATCACGGGTGCGTTGTACTCACCACCGGGCTCCAACTTCCGGCAAGTTTGGATGTGGATCTTAGGAGTGACAGCAACCGTTCCGTTCTTGGATTTGATATACATCAGAACGTTATCGACGCGGCCTTCGCCTTCGTGTCGCGTCGCGAATGAGATTAACTCCAGCGTTGCAGCGGGGCGGTCGATGAGTGTGTGAACGATCGGCACTCCGGGCGCTTCGATCCACTGACGAACGATTTTGTCATCCTGAAATCCTCCGAGCGAGAACTCGACCACGGTCCCAAAGTCTTCCATTCCGACGCTTAACGCTTTCGGGAATTGGTAACGTAAATCGCCTATCTGGCCGACGATGGATTTCTGTGGATCATCAGGAAAGCAGATGGCTGCCTGTGAATGGTGTGGCGCGTATCGGAAGTCGATTTCGTTGTTCCACTGTTCCGACGATGCGGCACTGGCGGATTTCTCAGGCGTTTGCGGAAAAGTTTCAGCAGCCCGAGCGGGTACGGCCGCAGCAGCGCCGGACACGATGAGACCAGTTACGAACTGACGCCGATCTATGCTCATGGATCCCTTTTATGCTTTCTGCTTTTGAACGCCTTCGCGTGTAACGGTGTAAAGTCCACCCTGATACCGCAAGTTTTCGAGACGTGCATTGGCGTCGAATTCCGCAAGACGTGAGTTGACGCGAATGCCATCGGACATCGTGAGTTCGGCTCCGAAGATCGAGTCGATGACAAGCTCGGTGAAGGCCCCACCAGCGATACAGCACCAGTCCTCTATGTAAGGAGCATCATTCGAGGCTTTGAAAGCGCCGCCATTTGCAGGAGGGAATATTTCTTCAATGAAATGCCCTTGACCTATGGGTCCTTGATTACCAGCTTTTGCCACTTCTGTTAACCAGGGCGTGATCTTTGTGGGTGAATCGATCCTGTACAGTCCTTTTGCCGACATTGCCGGCCATGCAGCGTAAGCGCCGAGACAGCTATGGTCGGGACGAATGTTCCAGGTCGCATCTACATCGCTTTGCGATAAAGCGCGCATCCATTTTTGGCTGCGAAGCTCTCGCCAGAAGAAATCAGCCATTTCCTTCTTTTGTGCTGGCGAGAGATCCTCGGACATATTGTCGAGGACGGCGAGGAAGTCGTAGCAATGGCGAACTTCATTGAAGGTGCCATCGGGCTGTCCACATCGCCAGTAACCCTTGCCAGTCACATACAATTGGCGGTTGATGCGGTCTGCCAGAGACTTCGCTTCCGCGCGAAGTTCACGAGCGCGAACATCATTACCTCGGCGTTCATACATGGCGGCAACCGCTCGCATGCTGTGAACGTTGTTAGCGTTCATGCCCGCTACTTCGTGGAGATAGGTGCTGACCACTTCGAGCAGGTTCTCGATGCCGCCGTAATCTCCGAAACCGTGCCCTGAATGGTCGAGTTTCTTCCAGTACAGTGCATGATCTTCAAGATGCTCGAGAATAGTTTTGTCCGCGACGCGCTTATCCAGCCAGGCAAAGTCTCCCGTCACGCAAACGTACCGCCACGCACAACGAACGATCGCGGTGTCGTTGACCGCATACCACGGGCCTACGCCTTCTCCGGTAACGTAATCGGTAGCAAGATGATCGTGCATGCCGACTTTAGCCCATACCTCTACCAGTGTGCGAAGCGGCACAGGGTCGAGCAGGGCGAGAGCGAGTGAAGACAACGAGGTGTCCCACGGGAATCCTAATGTTGGGAGGACGTGTCCGCTGAGTGTGAGATATGTCGGTCCGTATGCCGAATCGGGCGAGATGCGGCGCGCGAACAACAGATTCGCAAAGCCGTTGTGATATAGCTTCCAGAGCGTTTCGTTTGAGGTGACCAGGCGAGGCAGGTTTCCACTGAAATCAGAGTTGTTCGGTGTGAAAGCCGAGCGCAGCAGGCGATTGAACGTGGCTTCATTCTCTTTTTCCAACTCCCCGAATTTTGCCTGAATCTGATCGTGTAGCTCAATAGCCTCTTTCCCGGTTGGTGCAACCGCTGCCACGAAGTTGAGCTGCTTCTGTTCACCGGGGCCTAGTTGTATCTCATGAACTAGCATTCGCAGATGTTCAGCGCGTGCGGGTGTCGGATGAAACCCTTGGGCAGCGGCAACTTCAGAATGTTGAGCCTCGAACAAAAGACAACCATGTTCTGCCTGCCAGGTGATCTTGTTGTCAGCTTCGCCGGGGGAATTGTTGAGCCATGGCTTGGTCTTCTTGGCGACCGCTCCCCGCATGTCAAACGACAGAGTGAATTTACGGCTCAGACCGCTGAGATTCTTGATCGTGATCGACTGCGCAACCGCGCGCCGGTTGCTCGGCATGAACATCCTGGTTGTAAAGCGCAATTGTTCTGCGGTCTGTGTGCGCACCACGCAGTGCGGGAACCACTGGTAGGTGACCTCTCCCTCTGGCGCAGGTGCGATGGCGAGGAATTTGCCGTTCAGGAATAGTTCGCAAGTAATCAGGAATCCGGGACTCCATGCCGTTTCCGGTACGCCGCAACAAGCATAAGGAGGGAAACAGAGGGCAGTCATCGCCGACACGGATTTTGTAACCTGCGCATAGCCGAATTCGTTCATCGTCGCGGGACAGTTGAATAGATCGCGATACTGATAAGTGAGCCGGTCAGAGGCCAGATCAGATAGCGCCGGCGGGCAAGACAGTCCTGCTTTTGTCGCGGCCTTTGCGGCAGCGGGAGGATTCACGGCGGCCAATGCTGTGCCAGCCGCACCCAGTTTCAGAAACGTACGACGATCCACATCCTGACTGGAACTCACTTTATGATTACCTCCTAACCCCAACGGAAGTCGAACAGCTTTGTTACTTCGTAGAAACCGGTACGTTAAGTCCGGGCACATTGGCTCCAAGGAACTTCCAGATTTTGTCGTAAGCAGCTAGTGTGTCGCGATCCGAGAACCAGCCATGTTTTCCGCCGTGGATCGTCACCAACTCATTTTTGACTCCGGCCTTGTCCAACGCCTGGTGTAGCCGAACAGCTTGCGAGTAGGGAACTACGTCGTCCTGATCGCCATGAACCGTGATGATGGGCGGAAGCCCGGGCCGAACATATGTGAGCGGAGAAACTTTGCGGGCGACCTCATCGCGGTTCGCCAGACTTCCAAACCACATGACGGCATAGTTTTTGCGATTAGGCGCCACCAGTAGATCATTCACATCGCTGATCCCATACCAGTTCACGACCGCTGCCACTTTAAGAGGAACATCACCCCAGGCAGGATCTGCCGGACAATTGTTGTCGAGACCGCTTGCTGGATCGAAGGTCCCTAGCGCCAAGGCCAGGTGGCCGCCAGCGGAGTGGCCCGTTACAACGATTCGGTTGGTGTCCACGTGAAACTGCTTCGCATTGCGATAAACCCAACGCAGGGCGCAGACGCTGTCTTCCACCGCTGCGGGAGCGAGCGACTGCCCAGACATCCGATACTCCACGTTGACGATGTTCCATCCCAGAGCAAAATAGGGAAACAGCAGTGGCATCGCGCCCATACGATCACCGAATAACCATCCGCCGCCATGGACGTAAATCAGGGTTGGGATCGGCTTGTCGTTATCCTTGGGCTGCCAGAAATCCAGTTTGAGAGAGATGTTGTTCTGGAATCCGTAGACCTGATCGGGCTGAACCGTATAGTGATTCCCAATGGTGGCGACCCAATCGTTTAAGGATAGCGACTGCTGCGCGAAGGAGCTGGTAAAGAACAGGGACAAAAAGAGAGAAAGCAGAACTGCACGAGACAAGAGCGGGATTTTTTTCATTGAGAGTAATCTCTCTTACAAGAATCGTGGGCCTGTCTTAATCAGCAGCCCCATGCCCAGATCGTCGATCGTCAGGGCTCAAACTTTGGCCACAAATCACTCTTTTGTGCGGGCTCGGAAACCCATTGCACGCTGTCGGGATCGGCAGCAAACTGCTCGTAAATTGGAACGTTTCCGTTAACGTTCAGTTCCGGATAAGGCCGTGCCTCGCGGAGCGATAACTCAGGATTTCGATACGCTGAATTCTGTTCCCATCGAATCGTGGAATCAGGATTGAAAATCGGGAACCACGCAAGGCCGCCACGAGCCCGAATCGCGTCGTAAGTGAAGCCGTATTGCCGGTCGCACCAGGCACCGAAAATAAGAGAAATGTCAGGAGAAGCATTCACAACGTAGTGTGCCCAACCTGGCGGCACTACAACTTTATCGCCTATGCCTGCGCTGATGGCCACGCATCTGCCGGGATTGTCTTCAACTTTTTCCTGCGCGTAGATGATCGCTTTCCCTTGCCAGATCTCGAATAGTTCGGGCGTTGACCATCCGCAATGTGGGGCGATGCTATGGATGTGCCCTTGACTGCGAACCGGTTCAGCGCCAAGACGACCGCTCGCGTACGCAACGACTCCAAACAGCAGCATGCGGCGCTGCAGTTCGTTGCGATGCTCGTCACGACCGACATCCATCACAATTGAATAGACAGGGTCCGGTCCATCGCACTTCGGATCGCGCAGACTGGCGCGAATTGCATTCAGCGAGCGGAATTCTGGTTTCGGGCCGAATACACCTGGATCGTAAGTGAAGCTGAAATCCGATGGGTGGAAGTGAACCCCAAGATTGGGATCGAAGGCGCGAGGAGTAGCGACTTCGGCGAACGTCATGCCTTTACCTCGTCCTTGGTAAAGACGGGCTTCCCGGATTTTTCCGTAACTCGCGAACCAAAGCCTCGGGTAGCTACTACGGAGTAATCGTGTCCCGCATCGCTAGGCCAGCATGCGACGAATCGAAGTGGAGTGTCGCCAGTATTCACAACCCGATGCATTACGCCACCGGGAATATAGTGCAGACTGCCTGCGGACATTGCTTCGTATCTGGACTCGCCATTTTCGTCCCGCAGAACGAGCATTCCTTGTCCGGCCACGGTGCCATAGAATTCCGCCCTGTCGAAAATTGCATGCTGATGGCCGTGCGTCATGAAATACTCGTCGCCGACCTTGCCGGGGGAAATCTCCGTTGTGCCCCAGAACAGCCCGCCCGTGGTACCGGGTGGGACTGGTTCCCACCACCACACCCGGTACACGACGGTCTCGGGATCCATCACAGCGAATGAATCTTGATCGCGAAAGATACCCTTCAGTTGACCGAGCTTTTTTACCGATGATCGGACGTGTTTCCCTTCGAGAGAGCCGTCGGCCCAGTTCACAATGCTGAAGTTCTCGCTCATCGGGCGCTAGCCTACTCGCCGATATGTCCGATTGCAAGCTAAAAAATCATTTTCATGTTCTTTATAGGCAAAAACGAATATTTACGCCGGAGCGCTGGTGAGTAGATTTCAGTTCTGGACCTTACTGTTCAGAGAGCAGAGGCACGGCGCCGTACAGTGCTGCGTTGTTTCCGAGTTGGGCAGCCCTGACTTTCACCTTTCCCCAAGGCGTCCAAGCATACTTTTCTACATAGGATTGAACATAAGGAATGATGACATCGGCACTTTTCATTACGCCACCGCCGATCACAATGATCTCGGGATCGAAAGCGTGAACCAGCGCCACGGCATCGGCTGCCCAGATATTGAGACAACGATCGCGAATCGCGATCGCGACCGCATCTCCGTTCGCAGCTTCCTCAAAGAGTTCCTTAAATCCCACCTCGCGATGTTTGGCAAGCGCGCTATCCGATACTCCCGGCCACTGTTCGACCACTAAGGGAAGGGCCCATCCCCCGGCTTCTGCTTCTGCGCATCCGATAGAGCCACAATTGCAAGCCCGACCGTTGAAGAGGACGGGAATATGTCCACCAAGGCAACCAGCCTGGGCGTGCTTGCCGCGCAGAAGCTTGCCTTCGATCATCGCCACGCCGCCGATTCCTGTACCGAGCGTCATCATCACGACCTCGGTGAATCCTTTTGCAGCGCCGGCGTAGAATTCGCCGAGTAACGCCATTCGCGCATCATTCTCGATCCGCAAGGGCAATCCGAGTGCCTCGCGGCTCCAAGCTCCGATATCCATCTGCTTGGCGTCTTCGTATTTCGCGTTAGTAGCCGTAACACGTCCAACTCGTGAGTCAACGATCCCCGCAAACCCGAGTGCGACGCCTGCACATTCGGAGAGCCCAACGCCAGCAGCCTTTGCAACTCTTTTGAGGCAGTCCGCAAGATTAGGCAATACGGCACGGAGGCTTTTTGCGCGATCAGTATCAATCGTTTCGTGGGTTAACAGGACATCATCGTCGATGAGACCGCAGGTTGCATGAGTACCACCCAGATCGATGGCAAGAGCGTTCATTCGAATTTGCTCCAAGATGAATAATTCACAGGAAATTCAACAATGCAAACATAGAAAAAGGGTCTTTGAGGAAGCCGACTGGAATATGAAGAAGACGTGAAAGTCTGCATATAAGTGCGATTCGTCCCAATAAGCGAACTATAAAAGATCGTTTTTATCAAAATAGCACAAAAAAAAGATTGACTTGCGCAAAATAATCGAATTACGATTCCGGCTGCCCAGGTGTCCGAGATGACACCTACCTACACGTGAGAGGCGGCATAGCCATGACCCGAGCGCAGGTCCCAGTTTTAAGGCGCATTTCTGGAGCATTTCTCCCTGTTGCAGTATTGATATTAATCTTCTTATCACTTTCCCAAACAGTAGTTGCACAATTCGATACGGGAACCATTACTGGTTCAGTTACCGACTCAAGCGGAGCGGTCGTTCCTAACGCAACTATTACCATCACCAACACTGGCACATCCGCAAAGAAGACGCTTAAGTCTGATCCGGGCGGAAACTTCGTTGCGTCCGCTCTGCCATTTGGAAACTACGTGGTTTCGGCAACCGCGAGCAACTTCGGTGAGGCTAGAACGAAGGAGATCGTGCTTAACGTAGGAGCCACGGTTCACGTGAACGTAACCATGCAGGTTGCGGCCGCTTCGGAATCCATCGAGGTGACCGGCACGTTAACCACGGTTGACACGCAGACCACCAATGCCGGTACAACGCTGAATGCCAATCAGAT
This sequence comes from uncultured Terriglobales bacterium, assembly GCA_964460935.1. Classification (GTDB taxonomy): domain Bacteria; phylum Acidobacteriota; class Terriglobia; order Terriglobales; family Acidobacteriaceae; genus DATMXP01. Next base: position 8,779 of record CAYWSM010000514.1, read on the forward strand.
CGCGAATCTTCCGGTTAACGGACGAGACGTAAGCGCCTTCCTTGAGATCGCTCCTGGATCGGTATCATCGACCGGCTACTTTCAGGGAAGCGTAAATGGTCTGGAAAATGTGTTCACCGGTTTGAACATTACAGTGGACGGGCAGAACGCATCGCGTGGCGATATTAACGGTTTTCTGGATACAGAGGGCAGTGAATTGGCGCGCGTCACGCGATCCAGCGTAGATAGCATCCAGGAAATAGATTTTTCGAACAATGGATATAGTGCGGACAACGGTCATTCCCTTGGGCCGCAGATGAACATCATCACCAAGTCCGGCAGCAACAGTTTTCATGGCACCTTGTTCGAGTTCCTTCGAAACGAAGCCCTTGATGCCAAAGATTATTTTGAACCAGCGGGAACCAAGAAGTCGCCGCTGCGGCTGAATCAGTTCGGCGGCAACTTGCAAGGCCCGATCATCAATAACAAGCTCTTCTTCTTCGTGAACTACGAAGGCGACCGAACGCACATCACGACGTTCAATCCGCTTTACGAAATTCCGAGCGCCTACGTTCGATCACAGTTCGTGCCTTCCATGCAGCCTGTTTTGTCGCAGATGGCACCTCTGCCGGCTGGTTGCACTTCCATTCCGGCGCCTGCTTCGTGCGCTGTGCCGAATACAACCGACGCAGATAATCCAGCCGCCGGCGCAGACCTTGTTTACAGTCCCGCCGTTCTTCCCGATACTCTTCGCGAAGATACTGGCTCCGTCAGGCTCGACTACAACATCTCCGATAAAGATCGTTTGATGTTCCGTTACAACATCAACGATTCATTAACCAACCAGACGATCGGTCTCAATCAGGGCCAGGTAGCTCCGCAGGCGCTGAGAACGCAACTGGGAAAGATCGAGGAGACGCATACCTTTAGCCCGACTCTTCTGAATCAGTTCAGTATCGGCTATAACCGGTTTTATTCCGACACGAACTCGAATACTCCGCAGCCACTCGTCGGCTTCTCCGGGTTCTTCACCAATTTGGGCGCGTTGCCAGGACCGAATACTTTCAACCAGATCACTCCGTTTAACGTCTTCGAGGTGGTCGATGGCCTGACCAAGGTAATCCACAGCCATACCTTGAGATTCGGAACTCAGATTCGGGTGAACCGGCTAAACGAATGGCTCCGGCCGCAGCAGACCTATTCTTTCGGAAGTTTCCACGATCTTGAAACCAACAATCCTTTCGTTTTGCAGAAGAATGGATTTGACGGTTTCGTCGGTGTCCGAAATTCGAATTGGGATTTCTATCTACAAGATGACTGGAGAGTCACGCGCAAACTGACGGTGAATCTGGGTCTTCGTTACGACTACAACACTGTCTGGAGCGAGCAGCATAACAAGATCCAGAACTTCGATTTTGCGACGCAGTCCATGCTGCCTGCCGATCAAGCTGCATACAATACTCCCAAGCATGATTTTGCGCCGCGCATCGGTTTGGCATGGGATCCATTTGGTGAAGGAAAGACCGTCATTCATGCCTACGGCGGAATGTTCTACATGCCAATGCATTTTGGTTTTGGGCTGACTAGCAACATTCCGGAGCTGGCAAGCTACAGCGTGAATGTATTCCAGGCAATTTTCGCGGATCCACCTTTCTCGATTTCCTATCCATCGCCGAATCCGCCGTTAATTGCAGGCACGCAGAACGTGAGCGTGTTTCCTCGCAACCCGAGAGATCCATACTCCACCAACTGGCTGTTTGGAATTCAGCAGGAGCTGACGCGAGGCACGGTCCTGACGATTAACTATACGGGTAATAAGACGCAACACATGCAAGCTGGTGTGGATTTTGCGGCTATTAACCTGAATCCGGCCAATATTGTCACCCAGGCAAGACCGTATTCCGGTTTTGCCAATGAAAATCTCGACAGCGACACCTTGTCTTCGAACTACAACGCATTGCAGGTGCAATTGCGCCGTCATGTCGGCAAACTCAATTTGGAAGGCAACTACACCTGGTCGCACGAAATTGACGACATGGTGAACGTATTCGGTGGGTTTTCGGATCCATACGATCCCGGTGTGGATCGGTCCAGCGGCGACTGGGATGTCCGGCACAACTTTACCGCCAGTGTGGTGTACAGCTTGCCTGAGCTTAGCGGGCACAGCTCACTCAAACGGGGTTTTCTTGGTGGATGGCAAACTTCCAGCATCTTCCAAACTCGCTCCGGACTTCCAACGAATATTCAATTAGTCAGTGGATTCTTCGGAATTCCGATGCGGCCAAATTACGTGCAGGGACAATCGCTGTTTGTCCCGAACGCGAGCTGGCCGGCGAGTAGCTACAACATCGATGCTTTTGCGGTTCCCGCAGGATATGACGGCACTTGGGGCGAAAATCTCGGAACCGTCGGCAGGAATGCCCTTCGCGGTCCTGCCTTCTTCCAATGGGACTTGTCCATGATGAAGAACTTCCCCATCACGGAAGCAGTCAAGATGCAGTTCCGGGCAGACCTGTTCAATATCCTGAACCATCCGAATTTTGCCAATCCCGACGGCGGGATCTGCACGGCGGTCAGTGCGGCTACGGAGACAACTCCAGCCGCATGTACGATCAATCCGAACTTCGGACGTGTGAGCCAGACAATTGCTGACAACGTTGGAAGTCAGATCGGCAATGGTACGGCTCGTCAGGTGCAGTTCTCGTTGAAGCTGATGTTCTAGGCAGGGCATGATCCGTGGCAGCGCAACTTCCCCTCGGTTGCGCTGCCGCGGAAGCTGCATAACGCAAGGCTTAGGATTGCAGAAATGTGATGTGTCTCAGACCCGCAGAATTTCGATGCCGAGTTTTTTGAAGGGTTCGAGCATTTCATCGGTAGTGCCCAGATCGGTGATGAGCATATCGATGTCTGGGATTTGACAAATGCGCCAGCCCGCGACAATGCCAAATTTGCTGTGATCGACAACGGCAATCTTGCGCTTCGCGTGCCGCACCATGGTTTCGTTGAGGGACGCTTCGTCAGGACTGTAGCACGTGATACCCCAGGCAGGATCGATACCGTCGGATCCAATGAACATCGTGTGAATAACAACATGATCGAGCGCATGAGCTGCGACGGGTCCCAGAAGCGAAAACCATTCACCTCTGAGATAGCCTCCGGTAACGAAGACGCTGATGTCTTTGCGCTTGGACAGTTCCATCGCGATGTTTACTGTGTTTGTCACCACAGTGATGTTGTGGTTGAGAGGAAGGCCTCGAACGACTTCTGTGGTGGTAGTTCCCGGTGTCAGGGCTATGGTCTCACCGGATTGAACCAACGCAGCAGCAGCTCTTCCGATACGGCGTTTCTCATCGGCAAATCGGGAGACCTGGGCCTGGAAGGAACGATCGTTGCGAAACGGTTCATAAAAGAGAGGTTCGATGGATTCGGCTCCGCCATGCGTTCTGCGAAGCAGTCCGCGTTCCTCCAGAACGTTGAGGTCGCGACGGATGGTAACGACAGAAACGTCAAGCTTAACCCGGAGGTCATCCACCGAAACGCTGCCCGACTGCTGAAGGAGCGCCATGATAGCAGCCAGGCGGGCTTCTTGTTTGTCTCCCTTTACCGCTTGCGCATCATCCTGCGGGTTGAGATTTGAGGATGACAAAGCTCCCGAATTGCCCGAGTTCGCTGTGATTTTATCCATATTGCACTTCGATGTGCTGACTTGCGAAGACTATGACCGATTCTATGTATAACGAACATGTTTGTGAATCTTTTAATCGACGAAGCTCTGATCGAAGAGCAAGTTCTCTGGAACCGTCGAACTCAATATCGACAAAATCAAAATGGGCCACGAATGAGGTAAACGTTGATTAAGTCCAGCTACGACAAGTATCCGGTGGTCAAGGTTTCTGATTCAATGGAACGCTGTGCTCAGGGATGGCCCGCGATCGCGCAGCGCCTTAAGGAGAAAATCCCGGCTGGTCGGTCCGTGGTCTGTATTGAGTGCTATCCCGGCTGCTTCGAAGATGAAATTGAACGCGAGTTGAGTCGCGTTTTGCA
>CAYWSM010000515.1:0-1965 GCA_964460935.1 uncultured Terriglobales bacterium
GTGAACCCGAACGCCGCACGTCGTCGTACATCAGGATGAACTCACTAATCTCGGGTTCGTAGCGTGCGGATGGAGGTTTTACAGGCCAATCCCGAAAGCCGGCCGGCTCGGGAGCGGTGTACGAATAGAAAGCCGGATCGGTGATATTGCCGCTTCCCGGCCAAAATCCAAGACTGCTCACTTCATGCGAATATGCCTCGCGCGTTACGCGATCTGCTCCCGGCCGCTCCGGCGCCCGTCGCCCGGAAAAGCGCGTGACCGCAAGATCGAAGCTTCCCCAGAAGAAGTGGATAGGGCTGGTTTTGCCGAGAAAACGCGATCGGAAGTCCTCGAATACGCAATGCACGCTTAGGAGAATCCTCCAAAATCGGCGAGCCGCATCGCGATCGTAGGACGCATGTACACGATCTTCGTTGAAAGGAATCGGATTGGGGACTTCGACCGGCGTGCGCCAGATCTTTACATGGATGTCTTCCGACGCCAGCATCTTCATTACTTCTTGATAGAAGTCGGCGACTGATCGGGGGATGAGCGGCAGTGTCCTATGCGAGCCGTCGCTTTGTTGCAACACGAGTTGATGTTTCGTGAAGTCAAACCACAACTCGAAAGGCCTGTTGCCATAAGGGATGGGCGAGGTGGTGAGGCCGCGTGTGCTCACGTAGAGAGGCACATTCCACCAATGGTTGATTAGCGGCGTAAGTGCTAAACGAATCTTGCCGACGATCTGCGTCCACATGTGAAGTGTGGCGTATGTGTCCTTCCACTCGTCGAGTGGTAATGCAGGCCAGTGGTCAGGATGGTCGGCATTGAAGAGTGGTTGCACGGGGCACTCCTTTACGATTCGCAGCGTTTTTCGTTTCGACCAGTGAGCCCACTTTCAGGAGGATCACCTTACACCAGTTCCTGACAATTTCACATGTGCCCTGTTCTCCGGCGCCTGTGGGAAACTTATTTTGTTTATCGAGTCTGTAGCGTGGTGATGAGATAAGAACAGAAGTCGTTGCCTGTGAATCGGATGGGCGGGATGAGCGAGCAAAAACGCTCTCGAATCCTCAGGCCGTTATTCCACATGCCACTCGATATTGGTCGGGTAGAACTCCCGGAGATCGGCGTGTCCTGCGAGCGTCTCCCGTTCGCGGCCATCGACCAGGAGCTTCATGTCCTCGATGCCGTTTAGGTTTGCTCCGAGAGTTCGCGCGAGCGCTGCCATCGTCAATTCTTCCACCAGCACCCCTGAGCGATGCTGATCGGCGAAGGCTCCGTTCACATCGACAACAGCAGTCTTATCGTTGTTCAGCAGGAAAACTTCTTTGACGTCTGCATTGTTGCCGAGGGGATGAGTGGAGTCCTTCTCCTGCCATTGTGTGATCAGCACACGAACGATTTCCTTTGCTCGTAGCGTTGGTTCTGCTGGGAGCGCAGCCGACACCTGTCGGCGAATGAGATCGCCATGATCGTCATCGGGAATGAAGATCGTGATCTGCTCGGTTGAACCACTCGGGGGCGGCGCGACGGGCTTGGTATCCGCCGACGTCTTCAGCAACTCAATCGCCTGCCGCCGCAAATGCCATCCGTACAGACCCATGCCCAAAAGTGCGACAAGAAGAATCACGATCGTGATCACCAGGTTGCGGGGAATCATCGTGCACCCTCCAAACTGGGTCGCATATTGGCGATTCCACTGGCGACTGCGGCGGCGATCGACTGCTGGTACGCAATCGAGGTCAGTCCCTCTTTCACCGCTTCAGGAACGCTGGCCGGTTCCGCCACTTCGATCGCGATTGCCGGCTTGGCAATATTCCGCAGCGGGCGGATGCCGCTCTCCAGAGGAATGGACTGGATGTGGCGCGAGTCGAACTCCGTTAGCAAACTCGCCGTCAGGTTATGACTCGCATCCAGATATGCCGCTTGCGCCGATTCCCACGGCAGAAATGAATGCGCCGGAGGCTTCGCCATTCGGCTGAA
>CAYWSM010000516.1:0-19291 GCA_964460935.1 uncultured Terriglobales bacterium
TGAAGATCGTGGATAGTGAACGGTTAACAGTGGACATAAGGCCGGTGGAAACCGGCCTTTTGCTTGAGCACTACTTAAGCAATCCTCGAGCGGCTCAGGTAAAAGCCAACGAATCACGACACCTGCTTCGCCTCGGAATCCCGCAGAGATTCCCGCGCATCGGTAATCTCTGCACGCGTTCTCGGTAGGCTCTCGGGATACTGGGACTGCAGGAACGCAATCAGCCTTTCGCGTACCAGGCATCGCAGATCGAATGCCAGGGACGCGTTGGAGGCGCTCATCAAGGCCCGCAGTTCCATCGTTCTTTCTGTCGAATCGGTTACCTGCAGGCCCCACACTTTACCGTCCCACATCGGAGTGCCTTTGAGAATGCGGTGCAGCTCTTCGCGTACGGCGTCCACGGGAACGGTGTAGTCCGTGTGGAGGAAAACTGTCCCCAGCAGATTCGAGGTCTCGAGAGTCCAATTCTCGAAAGGCTCTTCGATGAATTTAGAAAGCGGTACGATCAGCCGCCGTTCATCCCAGATTCGCACGACTACGTAGGTGGTCGTGATCTTCTCGATGCGTCCCCATTCGCCTTGCACGATCACCACGTCATCGAGCCGGATCGGTTCGGTGATCGCGATCTGAAGTCCCGCGATGAGACTCGAAAACGTTGACCGCGCCGCCAGGCCGGCGAGCAGTGCGGCAATTCCAGCCGATGCGAACAGGCTTTGCCCGACCTGCCGCACCGTTGGGAACGTCATGAGCATCACCGCCACGGTCACAACGAGAATCACCACTGTCGAAATCCGCTGGATGACGGCCAACTGCGTATGCACTTTGCGCGCGCGCAGATTGTCCTCAACATCGATTCGATAGCGAATTTTGAGCACGTCCTCGAAAACTCCAAACAGTGCAATCAGCAGCCAGCCAAACGCTCCGATTAAGCCAAGCCCTACCGCATGCCGGAACGTCTGGGCGTGCGATTGGGTGATGTTTAGCCCGGGCGAGACTGCCATCAAAGCGAGCAGCGGAATGATCAGACGTGCTGGGGCGCTGGAGTGAAGAATCAGTGAGTCGTCGATGCCGGTGGCGGTATGGCGGCTGAATCGGTGCGCCACGGCGAAGACGATGCGGTGGACCACCAACCCAACCAGCACCGCGAGCGCGCAGGACAGGACCACGAAAATTCCGTTCGTCAACATCGCACTGTACTGGGGTAAAATCGACATCCTTTATCACGCTCCTGAGTAGTAGGAATGTATTGCCGCCACAAAAGGTTGAATCGCGGGCGCAAAGCTTCGCAAAGGACATATCGTACTACGATATGGAGAACCTGGCGGGAAGCCGTGAGCTGCTCTTCTTTTAACAAGCGCGAATTGCATTCTGCTTTACAATGCTGTTAATTTCGGCCACCGAGGAGGGCCGCTATGAAGGGTTTTAAGCAATTTCTGCTCCGTGGCAACGTTGTTGACTTGGCGGTTGGCGTCGTCATTGGCGCGGCTTTTGGAGCCGTTGTGACGGCTTTCGTGAAAGATCTGTTGACGCCGCTGATTGCCGCTATCGTGAAGCAACCTGATTTCTCCGGTCTGACGTTCACCATTAACGGCAGCAACTTTCTCTATGGTGAGTTCCTCAATGCCCTGATCTCGTTTGTGCTGATCGCGGCCGCAGTGTATTACTTTGTGGTGCTTCCGATTAACTCTCTCGTAGCTCGCTATCGCAAGGAGCCTGCGCCGGCCGATCCGACGACAAAGAAGTGCCCGGAATGCCTAAGCGAAATTCCGATCGACGCCCGCCGCTGCGCATTCTGCGCGTCTCCTGTCGTCCAATCGGCGAAAGCCTGAGATACCTCTGGGAGGGCAAAAGCGAGCTTCCACTTACGTTTGTCCTCCCGAGTTGCCAAGGCAAAATTCATCCCCGCTATCCTTCTGAATTTACGTGGTTTACTGCCCGGCATCCCCCTCGGAAATGGTCGTGTTCTGTGGTAAAATTGTAAGTGTTTGAGCGGGCATAAATCTCTTAAATATCAATCAGTTAACGTGAATTGAGAGATCTGAACCCATCTTCCCGGTGCGTGGCGAGGATGGGGCAATGCACGCTAGAGTTCTGTCCAAAGTCGAGGTTCGATGGCCCCCAAGGAAACGCGTAACGGAGCGACGGCAGTCGCCGAATTGAAAGAGACCAAGATCGAAAACGAAAGCACAAAGAAGAACGCCGCCGGCAAGAACGGCAATGGCACCAATGGTGACAACGGCAATTACAATGCCGACTCCATTAAAGTTCTTGGCGGTATGGAAGCCGTGCGCAAGCGCCCTGCGATGTACATCGGCTCGACCGGCGAGATGGGTCTCCATCATTTGGTATACGAAGTCGTCGACAACTCCGTCGACGAAGCGCTCGCCGGCTACGCGTCGAAGATCGACGTCATCATTCACATCGACAACTCCATCACCGTCATCGACGACGGCCGTGGAATTCCTGTGGACGAGATGGAAGTCGATGGCGAGAAGCTTCCCGCGGCCCAGGTTGTCATGACCGTGCTGCACGCGGGTGGCAAGTTCGACAGCTCAACCTACAAGGTTTCCGGCGGTCTGCACGGCGTCGGCGTGAGCTGCGTGAATGCGCTTTCGGAAGAGCTGGAGCTCGAGATCTGGCGCGACAGCAACACCTACGAGCAGACGTACTCCAAGGGCGATCCAACATCGAAGCTGAAGAAGACCGGCAGCGCCGGCAAGCGGCGTGGCACGAAGGTCCACTTCACGCCCGACAAGACTATCTTCAGCGTTACAGAGTACAATTACGACACGCTGGCGCAGCGCCTGCGTGAGTTGGCCTTCCTCAACAAGGGCCTGATCATCACGCTGACCGATGAGCGCACCACCGATCCGAAGACCGGCGAGTCGAAGCGCAGCGAGTTCAAGTACACGGGTGGGATCGCGGAGTTCATCAAGCATCTGAATCGCGGCAAGAATGTGCTGCACGATAAGCCGATTTACATGGAAGCCGAGAAAGACGGCGTGGCTATGGAGATCGCGCTGCAGTATAACGACGGTTACTCCGATAACGTTTTCAGTTTCGCCAACAACATCAACACCGTCGATGGCGGCACACATCTGCAGGGCTTCCGCACCTCGCTCACTCGCACCATCAACTACTTCGGCAAGCAGCTTGGATTGTTCAAGAGCGATTCCGAGTCGCTGACCGGCGACGACGTTCGTGAAGGTTTGGTCGCCGTCGTCAGCGTGAAGCTGTCGCAGCCGCAGTTTGAAGGACAGACCAAGGGCAAGCTCAATTCCGATATCGCCGGTATTGTGCAGGCATTCGTCAATGAACGCCTCGGCGCTTACTTCGAGCAGAATCCCACGGCCGCCCGCAAGATCATCAACAAGGCGATCGACGCTGCGCGTGCGCGTGAAGCCGCCCGTAAAGCTCGCGATCTCACGCGTCGCAAAGGTGCGCTCGACGGCGGCGGCCTGCCCGGCAAGCTGGCGGACTGTTCCGAACGCGATCCGGGCCGCTGCGAACTGTTTCTGGTCGAGGGCGAATCCGCAGGTGGAACCGCCAAGCAGGGACGCGACCGCAAGTTCCAGGCGATCCTGCCGCTGAAGGGAAAGATCCTCAACGTCGAAAAAGCCCGCTACGACAAGATGCTCGGGCACGAAGAAATTCGCGCCATGATCACCGCGCTCGGCACGGGAATCGGCAAAGACGACTTCGATCCGTCGAAGCTGCGTTACGGCAAGATCATCCTGATGACCGATGCTGACGTGGACGGATCGCACATCCGCACACTGCTGCTGACGTTCTTCTTCCGACACATGGGCGAGCTGATCAAGCGTAACAACGTGTATATCGCGCAGCCGCCGCTGTACTCGATCCGCAAGGGCAAATCGCAGCAGTACATCAAGGACGACAAAGAGTTCGTGAAAGTGATGGTAAAGCGCGCGGCCGATGGAATGGTTGTGCGCCACGGCGACAACGCTGCTCCCATCGAAGGCGGAACGCTTTCGAAGTTCATGACCACGCTCGACGAGTACATGCGTTTCTACGAAAAGGTTGAAAAACGGGTACGTAATGCGAAAGTCGCAGACCTGCTGCCGCGGCTCGATCTTTCCAAGCGTACCGATTTCGAAGGCGACAAGAAGAACACGCCTAAGAAGATCGCGCAGCTCGAGAAGGAACTGAACAAGTTCGCCAAGGCCGAGCAGTTCAAGAGCGTCAGCACGCGATTCGACGAAGACCACAACCTTTGGGAAGTGATCTTCGTAAACGCCCAGGGCGCCGAGCATGTCATTAACTGGGAAATGGCGTCGTCGCCCGAGTACCGGCAGATGATGTCGAAGTTTAAGCAGATCGAGCAGTACATGGAGCCTCCATTCGTCATTGAGTGGAGGGGCAAGGAAGATACGAAGTCCGACAAAGAAGAGCTTTCGGACGAAGAAGCGCAGAACCTGGAGAAGGCCGAGAAGAAGGCTCCCAAGGCAGCTCCTCGCCGCAAGCATGACGAGATCGTCGAGAAGCAGTCGGCGAAGGACCTGTTCGAATTCGTGCTCAACGAGGGCAAGAAGGAATACACGGTCCAGCGCTATAAAGGACTGGGCGAAATGTCGGCAGGGCAGCTCTGGGAAACCACCATGGACCCCGAGCGGCGTACGCTGCTCGCCGTAAAGGCCGAGGACATCGAAGCCTGCGAAGGCATCTTCTCCACACTGATGGGCGAAGACGTCGAAGCGCGCCGCAAGTTCATCGAAGAGAACGCGCTCGATGTGAAGAACCTGGATATCTAACGGGAAGTTTGTTGTTTGTAGGGCGTTAAAATGAAGCCCTAAGCCGCATAAACATTGGGTTTGAAGCCCACCGATTTTCGACGGGCTTGGTTTTTGCGCGATCATTTCGCCAAGGGGAAACTCAACCTATCAATCGCTGCCTTGTCCAATCTGTGTCAGAGCGCTTGGCCACTGTCTGAGACCGGCTAGGTGTTCCTCTGATCATTGTCGATGAGCGCGTGCTTGAACAATTGAATGAAGGCAGCGAAGCAACCTGGATATGGACAGGCTTTGACCGGGAGATGTCCATTGATTACTTGCGTGTAATTGAAGAGGAACTCGACAATCGGAACGAATCATCTATCTGGACCGACACGAGGAATTCGTTCAGGATGGGCTGCGGCGTTATGAGGTAATCCGTGGGTCTTGCCGAAACATACTATCCGGTCGAGCTACCGTTCTGTTTTTGCGAAGGGTTGCGACCACTGTGCCCTTTTTGTTGTCCCTGGAAAACCATTTCGCGTTCTCACAGTAATTCGTGACCGCCGTCACAGCCTCATGTTCATTAATAGCCGCACAATCCCATTACCTCCTCCCCTAGGAGGCTTTTTATGTGCGCTGTTCAATCCGAACTTCAGGACCTTTTGGCGGCCGGCACCCGTAAGCGGTTTCGTCCGTCTGCGATCCTCTTTGTCCAGGGCGACAAACCCTCTGGTGTTTACCTCCTCTGCTCCGGAAAGATCAGGCTCTTCATCCGCAATCCCGTTACAGGCGTGATTACGTTCGATCGCACCGTGGAACCCGGCAGCATCCTCGGACTCCCCGCAGTCTTCGGAGATAAGACATACAGCATGTCCGCGGAAGTTCTCGAAGAAGCCGAAATGGCCTTCATCCCGAGCCGCCGCTTCCTTGAGCTGATGCAGACCAATGGTCAGCTCTGCATGCGCTGCCTGCAACTTTTGAGCGACGAGGTGCGTATCGCGAGAAGTGCCATCGGCGGAGACTAATCCACTTGAGCCAACACTCGGACGAGCCTGCCGCCATGCTGCTTGGCCGCCCACCCCGTCCATTGCCAACCTGTAACACCGCGCCTACAATGAACTGGCCCGCATCTAATAGGGCTACAGGTGGTATCCGCCACGTTGCGGAACTGCACTGGAGGTCATCGTGAGTATCACCTCGATTGGCGAGAACCGCCAAAAAGTCACTATCGGCACACTCGCCGAAAAGAAATCCCGCCGCGAACCTATTACCTGCTTAACCGCTTATGACTACGCCACCGCGCGCCTGGTTGACGAGGCCGGAATCGATCTGATTCTGGTTGGCGACTCGCTCGCGCAGGTTGTGCTTGGTTACGACAACACTCTCCCCGTCACAATGGAGGAGATGCTGCATCACACGCACGCTGTTCGTCGCGCCGTAAAGAACGCGTTCCTTGTCGCTGATATGCCATATGCCTCGTATCACGTGGGCGTTAAGGAGTCTCTCCGCAACGCAACGAAGTTCGTAAAGTACGGTGGCGCGGAAGCCGTGAAGATCGAAGGCGGCGAGAAGCGTATCGAGATCGTTAACGCACTCGTAGACGCCGAGATTCCTGTCATGGGACACATCGGCCTTACGCCACAATCGGTGAACGCCATGGGCGGATACAAGGTTCAGGGTAAAACGCTCACGGCTATCGAGAACCTGATGCGCGATGCCGTTGCGCTCGACAACGCCGGTGTCTGCTGCATGGTGTTGGAGGGAATTCCACGCGAAGTGGCGGCCATGATCACCGAAGAAGTTTCAGTTCCCACGATCGGCATTGGCGCCGGTCCTGACTGTGACGGCCAGGTGCTCGTAATTCACGACCTGATTGGCATGACATTTACGAACCCGGCAAAGTTCGTCCGCCGCTATGCCGATATCGGCTCGGCCATCAGCGACGCCGTCCACAGTTATAAGCAGGACGTGATCGCAGGCAACTACCCGTCCGATGCCGAGTCCTACCATTTGTCGAAGGACACGGCCGCCGCGTTAGAAGACGTCATGGCCCGGAAGAGGGCGATCCGGTGAAGCAGCAGTCAAAAGTCAGCAGACAGCATTCAGTCATTGCTCCAACCTGATGGCGTAGTACAGAAGATTTGGAAACTGCATATTCTTTCTGTGCTGAATCGGAAGACTCTCCACAACCGTGTAATGACTGAATGCTATCTGCTGTTTACTATCTACTGGCTTAAATGAAGACCATCGATTCCCCCGAAGAAATGCAACTCTTCAGCCGCTCGGTGCGCCGCGAAGGTCGACGCCTCGGTTTTGTTCCTACTATGGGAGCCCTCCACGCCGGACACTTGTCTCTCATGAAGGCCGCGCGCGGACAATCTGATTGCGTCGCTGTTTCCATTTTCGTCAACCCTCTGCAATTTGGCCCGAATGAGGACTTCAGCAAGTACCCTCGCACGTTTGAGCACGATCGTCGGTTGCTCGAGTCCGAAAAAGTGGACGTCCTGTTCGCACCGAAGGTCGAAGCCATGTATCCCGCTGGCGCCAAGACCACGGTTGAAGTGGCGGAGCTAAGCGAACGTCTCGACGGCCGCTCGCGGCCCGGTCACTTCAAAGGTGTCACCACTGTTGTCAGCAAGCTGCTGAACATCGTTCATCCAGACAAGGCGTTTTTTGGCCAGAAAGACGCTGCGCAGGTGGCGATCATCCGCCGCATGGTTCGCGATCTCAACATGGACGTGCAGATTGTCGTCTGTCCCATTGTGCGTGAGAGTGACGGTTTGGCCATGAGTTCCCGCAACGCCTATCTCGATGCGCAGCAGCGTAAGCAGGCCCTGGTGCTATATCGCACGTTGAATCGTATGCAGTTCCTTGCCGATCAGGGTGAACGAAACATTACCGCACTGCTAGATGCAGGGAAGCAGGTCGTAACGGATGAGCCCGGCGCAAAGCTCGATTATCTGGAAATCGTCGATCCCGACTCATTGGAGCCTGTGACTGACTTAAACAAAACTGCGCTCGTGGCGATAGCCGCGTGGATCGGCCCAACTCGGCTGATCGACAACCTGTTGCTGAGCGCCCCAGCGGCAGCTCTGTAACGTTGACTTTACCGTATGCGCGGCAGGAACATTCCCGTCCGCCGCTGGTGGACCGTAAACGAGTCGCCAAATGTCTCCGCCAGCCGCAACTCTTCCTGCTTGCTTTTATACGCGAATCCCACCATCACAAGAATCACGCCGATAAATGCTCCGAGTTCCCCGGCGACAATTGCCGAACCCCACGCTCCCACGATAATGCCGGTGTAGATCGGGTGCCGAATCCACTGATATGGCCCCGACTGAATCAGCTCGTGGTCCTCGCGAATTGCAACCTGGCTCGACCAATTGCTGCCCAGGCAATATCGCGCCCAGATCGCAAACGCGACGCCGGCGAAGGTCATCGCCACGCCAATCGTTGCTACGATGGGGAGCCTTGGCAGCACGGCCAATTGCAGAGGGCCTACGCGGTACCGGTGGACGAACAGCAGGAGGCATCCGGGTATCAGGAAAATGAGCTGGATCATCCGGACATGCACGGGAGCAATGTATTTCATTCGCTTGACCTTCAACGCCGAGACCATCCAGTACAACATCAGGATGATCCAGGCATCGCTGACAAGTGTCATGGGCTCGTGATTGAACATGGCCATCCCCATATCTTGATACGATGCATCCGCCGGAAAGTTCCCGCCTATGACTGATTTCGCTTGCCCGACACGAAATGATTCCCGGCAATCACGTACCGCAACGGATGCTCCGCCGCCTTGGTGATTCCGATGCGTACCGTCGTCGCGGTCTTCTCCGGCCGAAAGCCGTCATCCATCACCTGTAAGTCTGACCGTTCCGACGTCAGGTCTTTGCCGTTATCCCGCTCCCTGGTAATGGAAAATGCTTCCGCCAGCCGCCCCGGCCCGGATGTCAGCAACCGCAGTTCGGTCATTCGCCCGTGCTTCGGTTCCAAATCTCGCGCCGCATACATGAGGTCCAATCCCACAACGGGCTCCAGTGCGCGGATCAGCACGCACCCGGCCCGTCCCTCCGGTTCGCATGAGATGTTCAGGCAATAATGAAATCCGTAAATGAAGTACACATACGCGTGACCCGGTGGCCCGAACAATACCTGGTTACGCGCGGTCGGACCGCGATGCGCATGCGCCGCTGGATCGTCAATGCCCAGATACGCTTCGACCTCCACAATGCGTCCGGCGCGAACCTGTTTACCTTCTCGGCGCACCAATACCTTACCCAACAAATCCGGAGCGACCTGCCGTGGATCGCGCGCATAAAATTCCCTTGGCAGCAGGGAACTTCCCGTCACGTCAATTCGGGAGCCAATGGGCTTTTGTAACTTGGCCATCCACATGCGTTGAGTCATGCTAGAAGTGCTGCTTCGCTGAACGTCTACTATTAGTGTAGAGGAGAAAAGAATGAAGTCTCGCCGTTTCCTGGTATCTGTATTCATCGTTGCATTGTTGTTCGCGCTCAGTGCGGCCGCCGAAACTCTTCCGGCTGGAACCCGAATTACCGTTCGCCTCGGAAGCGAATTGAATTCCGGTAAGGCTACTGTTGGCCAAGGCTTTGAGGGCACTCTGGCGCGCGACCTAACTGTCCACGGCAAAACCATCGCCCGTGCGGGCTCGACCGTGCGAGGCAAAGTCACGAGCGTGAAGTCCAGCGGACGCCTCCATGCCCCCGGAACCATCTCGGTGCGGTTGACCTCCGTGGATGGCATCCGCGTTCAAACCGGATCCATAAGCCGTAAAGGCGATAGCCACACCAAGAGCAATGTCACGAAGATTGGTGGTGGAACCGCAGCCGGCGCAGTGCTTGGCGGAATCTTCGGAGGCGGAAAAGGCGCAGCAATCGGAGCTGGTGCCGGAGCCGCCGCTGGAACTGGTGTCGCTGCTGCAACGGGAAAAAAAGAGGCGGTGTTCCCGGCTGAGTCGATGCTGACATTCACTACTACCGCCGCTGTGAATGTGACCAATGCTGCTTACAAGCGTAGATAACGCCAAGGTGGCCAATGTAATTTCTGCATTCTCAGGCTCTCAAGAATTTGTATTGGCGCCCGGCTTCAGTCGAGCCGTAAGTGCCGTAAAATCAACGCGCCTTTAAGCGCTGAGGTCAGATCTGAGTCGGGTGCGGCCATACGCGTCCTGCTCTACTTTTAATGCATGCCCACCCCATCGCAAACCGCTCTCTAACGGTGGAGTTTGTTCCAAAAACCGGAATGGATACGGGTTTTCGAGCAAAACCATCTATAAATGTGATAATCGAGTGGTGGGACCGCTAGGCATGACTGCGTACGTATCGGGATCATTCATATGGACCAGGTAGTTCCATCGCGCGGTGACAGCGGTACCCCGGCCCAACCGTCAAAGGTAGCCAGCGCCGTGATCCTGTCCAGCGACGCCGCAAGTTGCCGCTTGCTGCAGCCCGCATTGGACAGCGTGGCCATATACTCAGAAACCTGCGCCACTACCGATGACTTCCTCCGGCTCATACGCTCCAATCGATACGAACTTGCTTGTATCGACTTCAATCTCGGCGATCAGGCAGTGCATGCAGTGTCCGCGCTTCGTTCGTCGCCGTCGAACCGGACCGCAATCATCATTGGGATCACCGTTAATTCCGAGCAGTCCAATCGCGCTTTGGGCTGTGGTGTTCATTTTGTGCTCCTGCAGCCAATTTCGCGATCGTCGATCGACAGCATTATTCGTGCCGCCTACGGGCTCATCATCCGCGAACGCCGCCGCTACTTCCGTTGTCCAATCGACGTCCGCATCGTCGCTCATCGCCGCACGGAAGCTGCCTGGGTTGGACGTACCGTTAATGTTAGTGAGGACGGGCTTTGCATAGCTGCGCCGGTGCAACTCACTCCCGGCGACTTGGTCGAACTTGAGTTCAAACTGCCGCAGTCGAGTCTGGAGATAGGCGCGGAAGCACGGGTCCAATGGTGCAATCAAACCGGACGCGCAGGCTTGCGTTTTCTCCGGCTCGAACACGACGCGCGATCCGATCTCCAGCACTGGCTCACCGAGCAGTTGAACAAGATCCTTAAACCCACGTTGGCTCGGGTCGACCTGAATCGGACCCACCAGGAAACCTTCCTGGCGAAGCTGTATTGAGCCGACGTACTGCCAAATCACAAGTTTGGGCGAGTAAGAATTCGTTTTGGACAACTATCGGCAAGCGTACTCGTAGGAATCAGGAGTCAGTAAATGCCCCTACGGACTCCTAACTCCCGGCTCCTAACTCCTGTATTGGTGCTAAACTTTCAGCAACTCCCATGCGTTGTACACGAGTTTCGCTGCCGCTCGTTCTCTTCCTCTTGTTAACGGCGCACCTGACTGCCGCCGAGGGATCCAAGCCAAAGTCAGTCAAACCCAATCGGGTCGCACTCACCCAAAAGATCGACAACATCATCGGTGAGCCCGACGTCTCGCGTGGGTTCTGGGGGATCGAAGTCGTCTCTCTGAAGGACGGCTCTGTTCTCTACTCGATGAACGCCGACAAGTTGTTCACGCCCGCCTCGAATACCAAGCTGTTCACGACCGCGGCGGCGATGGCGATGATCGGACCCGACTACAAATTCCGCACCACCATCGAAACCGATGGCGGCGTTGACCGCTACGGACGCCTCACCGGCAACCTTTATGTCGTCGGACGCGGTGACCCAAACATCTCCGGACGCACTTTGCCTTATTTCCTGCGCACTGAACGCAAAGACCCCGCCATGAAGGTCCTCGAGGATCTCGCCGATCAGGTAGTAAAGTCGGGAGTGAAGTTCATCGACGGCGACATCATTGGTGACGATTCCTACTACGCCTTCGAGCGTTACGGTGAGGGCTGGGCCCAGGACGATATGGTCTGGGAGTGGGGCGCGCCGGTTTCGGCGCTCACCATCAATGACAACGTCGTGTTCGTGAGCATCTTCCCCGCCGACCATCCCGGCGATAAGGCCTTCGTCCAGATATCCCCTTACGCCGAGTACTACAAGGTCGACAACCGGGTGATGACCACCCCCAGCGGCACCGGTCCGCGGCGCATCTACATCACGCGCGAACCCGGCTCCAACCGGCTGACGCTGTTCGGCAACATCCCTGTCGATGACCCCGGCGCCAACGAAGCCCTGGCGATTGAGGATCCCGCGCAGTTCGCCGCCGACGTCTTCCAGTCACTCTTGGAGAAGCGTGGTGTCGTCGTCTATGGTCAGCCGAAGACGAAGCACACCGAGCTTGCGACGCTCTCTACCTTCAGCGTTACAACCGTTGCGCCTGCGGGCGGCGGCGACACCGAAAGCAAGCCGCGTCCGCCGATGCCTGATAGCCGCACTGTACTTGCCTCCTACGATTCGCAGCCGCTGGGGCAGGATCTCAAGGTCATCAACAAGGTTTCCCAGAATCTGCACGCCGAACTGATGCTTCGCCTCCTCGGTCGCGAAAAAGGTAATGGCGGCACCATCGAAGCCGGACTCGAAGTCGTCCGCGGATTCCTGTTGCAAGCCGGCATCCACCCCGACGAATACGTTTTCTACGACGGCTCCGGCCTCTCGCGCCAGAACCTCGTTACGCCTCATGCCGTTGTGCGCCTGCTCGAGTACGCTAATACACAGCCATGGAGCGCCGCTTTCATGGACACGCTTCCCGTCGCCGGACTCGACGGATCGCTTTCCGAACGCTTCCGCGGCACCGGCGCGCAGGGCCGTGTCCACGCGAAGACCGGCTCTCTCGGACATGTCAACTCACTTTCGGGATTTGCCACCACGCTCAGCGGTGATCAGGTGGCCTTCTCGATTTTGGCGAACAATCACACGCTGCCGAACAAGCGCGCTCTCGACACCATCGACCAGATCGTCAACGTCATCGTCCAGGATGCCGGCAAACGCTAACCTTTGTGCTTGGAATTTATTGTGATTAGAACTTATTGTGCTTGGGGCTATTGGCCTGGGACTTAGGTCATGTTGAGCGAAGCGAAGCATCTATGCATTTACTTTACTTGATCCGAACCTCGACCTCACCCACTTCCCGAGACGGAAACCATCGTGCAGCGACGCAAAAGCTCAGAACATCCGATCCAAATAGCGACGGCTCACTGATATAAACTCCATCTTCGAACCACATTCGTATCCGCTGCTCCCCGAAACGCTGCGGAAACTCCACCGCCTCCGTCGCCCCACAACACACATATAACGACAACGTATCGCACAATTGCAGCAGATCGACGTACTCCCGCAACTCGCATGCACTTCGCCCCAACGCCGGCTCCACGCGAGCCTGCCGGTTCTCCTCTGCGGCGACAAATTCCCGAATGAGCTTTTCCCGCCGCTCATCATCCGCATGCGCCGCCAGCCGTCCTTTCGCCAGCCGCATGAAGTGCCCGCTCACCATGTACGCACCCAACGGACTCACCTTCTCCGCCGCGTCAATCGACCCTCGCCATGCCGCCAGCGATTGCTCAATCTCCACCGCGACAAAGCTCACTGGAAGCCCGTCGTCCCCCACCTCCGGCATCGCCGTGGCATTGCGTTCCGCTTCAAACTGCAGCCATCCATCATCGTGGACCGCGATCTCCTTCCAGCACTCGGCCGCTCCCGCGGGTAGAAACTCCGCGCGAAACCGCGCTGCCATTTCGCCGGCCAGCCGCGCATGATCCGGCTGCGCGATCAGCAGACACCGATCCGCCCTCGCATTCTGCGTTCGTGCGATCGCCGCCCACGACGGCTCGAATCCGTCCCCCGCCTGTTGTGAACTGATAAAGGTATTCTTGATCTGCGCCCCGAGTTCGTCTGGCGACGAACCTCTCAGCACGCCCGCGACCGGCCGCAGAATCATCGTGCCCGCGCCCGCTGCCGTACTGCCGCCGCAGCGCCCCCACCCGTGCTACGCGGAGGCTTCTTCGTCCCGTCCAGCAATTCTTTCAGCACCGTTGCGTTGTTCTGATCGGTGTTCCGCGACGCATACAGCAGCGTCAGATTCTTGCTTTTTGCCGCCATCCGATGCAGCTCATCCAGCGCGGCCGCGGCCTCTTCCCGTGACGACAGCTCTTCCAGATACTTCTCGCGAAACTTTTGCCACTGTGTCGGACGCGCGTGATACCACTTCCGCAACTCATCCGAAGGCGCCACATCCTTCAACCACAACGTGATCTGAGCCTTCTCCTTGCTCAGCCCGCGCGGCCACAGCCGATCCACCAGCACCCGCGCTCCATCGCTCTTCGCGGGCGGATCGTACACATGCTTTAACGCAATTGCCATTGCCTAATATTTTAGCTGGATACGCGAAATTCTTCCGGGATTTATATCGGGGAGCGATATGTCGTATCAGGGCACGACTGCAGTCGTGCCGCGCGGATCCCAACAATTTCTTCCCGCGGCGTCAGTGGGTGCCCCATTCAACCTTCCTTTGGTTGAGTGGGGATTTTGCCTTTGGGTGGAGCACGCTTTAGCACTGCCTCATTCCGGCCCAAAAAAAATTCTTCTACGGCTTTAACCCCTGAGGATTTTCCAACCTCCAACTCCTAACCCTCATTGCAATCCTGCTAATATTCTATTTCCCCATGCGCATCGCTTTTATGCTTCTCGCCCTATCTCTGCTCTTCGCCGGATGCAACGGCGCCACCAGCACCAATCCCGGCGGACACACCCCCGAAGAAATTTCTCGCGCCGAACGTCAGGGTCCACCCGCCACACCTCAGGCATCCGCGCCGCAAACTGCCAGCGCCACTGGCTCCTCCGACGGACGCCAGCTCTACGGACAATACTGTGCCCCCTGTCACGCTGACGGTAAAAGCGCCCCATCCCTCGCCGGAGTCTTCCAGAAACGCGAACTCCCCAGCGGAGCCCCGGCCAACGATGCCCGCGTGAAAGAGACAATCAAACTCGGCCGCGCCATGATGCCCGCCTTCAACAACGTCCTCAACGACGACCAGGTCAACGCCATAGTGGCCTACCTGCACACGATGTGAAGTTACGGGCTACGATTTATTTGGCTTCGACAGCCCCTGACGCGCTTCCGTTTAGTGCACTTAACCGTTGTTGCGCGAGCGTATATGTGGCGGTGGGGTCTGGCTTGGACTTCTCTTTCCATTCCACACGTTTGTAGCAAGCCGCTGCGGCCTGCGGTTGCTGATAGCTTTCGGCAATACGGCCAAACACGTACCAAAGGCTGGAGTCAGGCGCCTCCATCCCGTTCTCGTTCATCAGATCAATAATTAATTGCTGTGCCTGACGCGAGTTGCCGTTTTCCGCGTACAGCGCCGCCAGCGTGTGGATCTCGGGATAGTTCTTGCTTAGCGACACTGCTTGCCGCGCTTGTTCGATACTGTCCTGCGTAACCTTGTGCATAAGTAGCGCATTCCACGCGTACCCGTTACGGTCGGACGGCGTTGCCAGCCCGGAGTCAATCAGCTTTTTCAACACCTTCCCCGCCTCCTCGAATTTCGATTGCTCCTGTAACCACAACGCCTTCTGCCGTAAGCCGGTCGGATCGTCAGGAATGGTCGCTAGACGAGCCTCGATCGCCTTCGCCCATGTATCCCAGTCGTGCAATTGCGCACAAGCGCTCCCGAGTGTATTCAGTGTGGAATTCGAGCGTGGATATATCTTCAACTGCCGTAACGCGCTCTCACGGACTCCGCTCCAATCTTCGCTGACGAAGTAGGCGTTCGTGAGCGCATCCTCCAGATACACACGCTCGTTATCGTTCGTGGCACTATCTCGGGTAGATACCAATTCAGGAATCCACTGCTTAGCATCCTTTCGGGCTGCCGCCATGCTTAATGCCGCATAGCGCATCTTGATCGGGTCAGGTGAATCGCCTCGTGTCCATAAGTGCGGGAACGCCCATCCTGCGAGTGGATCATCACCACTGGCAATGGATACGTCGGCCCGCGCCCAATCCAGCAGCTTGCGCGCCGCCTCGAGATTGTTGTTTTTCAAATGCTCTAGCACTAGAGGGCCCAGGTCGGCAGTTGCTTCCTTTATTCCGACCATGAAGAGCCTCCCATTCTCCTTGACCACGAACATCGACTGATTTTTCGCACCCATCGCCTGTACCACAATGTGGTACCCCGTCGCATCATCTCCTTCCACTGACATTTGCATATTGGAGAACGCTATGTCCGAAACGACTTCAGATGGAAGTGCCGCTCTCTTGAATTGTGCACGCGCTTTTCCCATCTCCGGTTCTTTTCTGAAGAATTCCAGAATCTCTTGCTTGCTCTGCCCCTGCCACGACGAATGGCTGACCGAATCCGCCAATTCCGCCTCGTGTCCTCCTCCGAGCACCCAAAGCATGGTCTTGATCACGAGAGATCGTGGATCCGAATCGGCATACGGCGAACTGTCGATTCGCTTCGTTCTCCGGTAGATATCCGCCTGCTGCAATGCTGCAGCCGAATTGGCTTGGCCTTTAGCTGCATTCGCCATCAACTCTGCTGCCTCCGGGTACATCCGCATATGCAGTAGAAAACGAGATGCCTCCGCCAGCGCGGTACTTCTTTGAGCTTCATCGGGTGCAAGCCGCAGCGATTCGTCGATCGCCGCAACACTGCCAGACAGATTTGCCGTTGCCGTTAGCATCATCGCCCGCCGGGTGGCATCCATTGACAATGAGGCGAGTTCCGTTTTCAGCTCTTGGAAATGCTTCCCATACATCAGGTCGTACAAAAGGTTGATTGTGTACTTCTGCGCAACCTCTTTATTAATTTCTCGGATTTTTTTGTGCTCGGCAATCGCCTCGTCCAGGTGACTAGTCGCTGAGTACTGAACGCCATCCTTTCCATGCTCGAGGAGGATCGCCAGGTTTACGTGCGTGTAAACATCCGTAGCATCCAGTGCTACAGCCTTGCGATATGCAGCTACAGCTCCGTCATAGTCGAAGTCACCGTTGAATCGGCGGCACACCAGGTCATGCTGTAGCACCCACGCTAGTTCCCGGAATGCCTTCGCCGAGTTGGGCTCCAGTTCTGTTGCTGCCAGCGCTTCCTTCCGCGCCATCTCACAGAGCCCGACTTCGAGCAGTGCCTGTGCCACTTGTGACCGGTGTAACGCCTCTTTTGGATGTTTTGACGCAACCTCCTCGTATTGCTTCAGGGCTTCAGGAATCTTGCCATCCGTTAGAAACGCATGACCAATGTTGTCAAACCTAACCATCGTTGCGTCGCGCTCTTCGAATGCTTTGATCGCCTTTCGAATCGCATCCGACTCTTCCGGTGTGTAGCGGCCTTTGACGGAATCGAATCGCAGCTTCGCCACCACGCTGCCATCCTGCTGAGTCG
The DNA here is from genome assembly GCA_964460935.1 of uncultured Terriglobales bacterium. Taxonomy (GTDB): domain Bacteria; phylum Acidobacteriota; class Terriglobia; order Terriglobales; family Acidobacteriaceae; genus DATMXP01. The sequence continues at coordinate 17,051 of CAYWSM010000516.1, forward strand.
AAAATTGGGAGGAGAAGATCGCCGGGCCGAACGATTCCGTTTTGTTCTCCGGTAGTGCCCGCACGCGGTATCCGAGTGGCGGGGCAACATGGTATTCCCACTCGGTTACGAATGGCGTGAAGACGTAGTCGACCGTTCGCACCTTTTTGGGTTTTTGTGTTTTCGTATCCTGCCTGGTCTCTTTGTCCTGGCCTTTCAAATAATCTGGAAGTCGCGAGTACAGCGCCCCGGCAGGAATTGCAATCTCAGCTTTATCGTCATTCGTCCAACCCCTATCGCATTTTTCCGCCGTCACGCGCAGTTCGAAGGATTTCGTGAGATCACTTGCATCGGTGTGCGTGACTTCAGCGAGCTTCTCCGCTGCGTACTCGTCTTTCACGTACCCTTCCCAGACTTCCTGTGCTTTCTTCTTATCCGCGCTGCCATAGTTATCGCGAAACCATGCCTCGGAAATCCCGCGAGGTCTGGATGTCTCAATCACTTTCAGTGCCGGCCCGTCCTCAGAAAGAACAAACTCGCGCGTTTCAAACTGGGTATTGTCGCTAGATTTCAGTTCCGGTGTTCGCGTCAGGGCTGTCGTGTTTTTATCGACCACCAACGCTAGGCGTTCGCTGTCGCCTAGGGGGATCGTGCCCAATTGCATGCTTTCGGCTGTTGCATCGATCCACATCTCGGGTGGGCCGGGCACATGAACGATCGCGTGATCGAAGAACATCGCCGGCATGTCAGGCTCAATGTCTTTACCCGGACCGGTCGACAAAAGCGCGAGTTGGGCAGGTATCCCTGCAGCTCGCAACATCGTCGCCAGTAGCAGCGCTTTATCCTTGCAGTCGCCGTAACCGCGCTTCAAAGTCTCGCCTGGGAGCGTCGGTACCAGTGCCGCATCACCGAATTCCACTCCTGTATACCGAACTTTTTTATGCAACAGGTACAGCAGTTTGCGAATCGTTTCTTCGCGTGAATCACCGGGCTTGACTGTTTGTTTGACTAGTGAGGCGACGTCACTCTGGCGTACTCGTGTTTCCACAACGGATTCGTAAGCCGATGCAATCGCCTGCCATGAAGCGCCGGTTGATAGATATAAGTATGGCTGCCGCGGGTCGTCGCTCGGCAGGCCGGGATCTGTATCCGCCAGAATGTCCATGTGGCCTTGCTCGAAACGATACTCAATAGCTCCTGCCGATGTCTTCTTCTCCACAGACAGGTTGGGCAACAACCTACTCACATATTTCAGCGGTATCGAATCGGGCGCTCGCACCACAATTACGGTTTTCTCGACCGGAGCCCCAAAGAAGCCAACGCGAAATTGACGCGCGACACCGGCGGCGAACATGGGATCATGGTTTTTCATCACGATCTCCTCTTCTACTACCGCGCCCATCGTCACCGTTGGAAGCGGCCCACGATACGCGCGCCCATCTTCGTAAACATTGGCCGACTCTTCATCCAAAGGACCTTCCGTCAGGGCCTTCGGATCAAGGACATGTTCCACGCCGTCCGGCGTGACCACTCTGGCCTTGATTGCTGGACGGTCTTCGTACCACGGATACCAGCTTGCCGATACTGAGGCCCAGTTTTCTACTCCTGCTTGGGTATCGATACGGTAGATGCGGTGTAACGTCTCAGTTACACGGCTTTGAGCGTCCACTTCGTATGTCCATTCTTCGAGCAGGACATCCACATCTCCCCCGGTGGTGTTTTTCACGGTGGCGGCTTCATCGAGTAACTGGCGTGGTGTTTGGGTGACGAACTCGTGGTCCCCACCCTTTGCGGGCAAAACAAAAACAACGGAAGTGAACAGAAATACGAGTGGTGCGAAGACGTTGTGGCGCAGCTTCATTTCGAAGTCCTGGTTGTTGTGATAAGCCGCCGTCTGGACGGAGCAGGTGAGAGTACTCCGTTAACAGTGGATTGCACAAGGATTCCCAAACCATAACCCAGATGAGTTTGTGCTAAAGTACCGGCCGCACTCTCCTCTTCGCCATCTGTTGGCAAAATAAGGATAGGACCAGAAGGAACCGGCAAAGCATCCAAGTTGGCTCAGGTAAAATCCCACGGCCCAATTGGGTAAGTCCCGAGGGACGACATTTCATAGTCCCGCCGTGAGTGCGGGGTCCACATCAGCATCCATTTCTTTTTGGTACCGTTGAAGTCGGAGCGCAGCCGATATGGCGGGGCAAACTTGTTCTAAAACCGACCTCCCATCATCAGCATGGATGGCCCCGGAGTCAGCACGAACTT
>CAYWSM010000517.1:0-9963 GCA_964460935.1 uncultured Terriglobales bacterium
CCCTCTCTCACAGGCTAGCTTTAACAATGGAAGAAGAAATTGGATTTTCTTTTTGCCGACAACCGAAAACCGAGGACCTTCTGATGAACTGACAAACTGATGAACTAAGTTCTTTCTTTTCAAATATGGACGCATTGAACCGCCCGTAAGTCATTGATTCGACGACTACGGGCTTTTTTTCTTAAGGAGAAATTGGCAATGAAAGAAATCCTAACTTGCACTCACATCAAAGACGACGGCTCACCCTGTCAGGCGATTCCAGTCCACAACACGCCCTACTGCTATTTCCACCGCAAGTACTACAATCCACCCGCTCTCCCCGGAGACACGAACTACCAGGTTCCTTTACTCGAATCCCACCAGTCGATCCAGCTAGCCGTCACTCATCTGTACCAAGCTTTTCTGTCCAAGAAAATCGATCTGAAAGAAGCCACCTTCGGCCTGCAAATGCTGCGCCTGGCTTCGAAAACCATCACCGCCATCGAGAAACAGAACATCAAGGAAATGAAGGAGCCTGTGGCCAAAGTGAACCCGCAGAATGTGGGCACGGGTCTCCAGACCCGTGCCTCTGTGCCTCTCTCCTCCACACTCACTTCTCTCAATCTCGAAGAGCGGACTTGTGCAACCCGCGCACTCGACCTCGCCCAGAAAGCTCGCACCGCCTCCGAACCCAAGCGCGGCATCTACGACCCCTACGGCTGCATGCCGAAGAACAACAGTAAGGAACCAATAACCAGATAATCAGATATCCAGCTCTGCTCACCCGACGTGTGTCTACAGGCTCCCGACAACGCTAGCCAGGATGACCCCTTCGCACATGGCGATTACCACGAGAACAACGGCGGTTCCGCCGGCGAAGAACGTCAGCACGTCGAAGTCGCTGCGAAAGCAGACCGCCAGACAGTTGAGCCCGGCAACGATGCCCACGCCGATTATTGGAATCAGCGCGCAGCCAAACCAGCGCGCATGCGCGAATGCCGGATCGATGATGAGCGAAATCGTTACAGGATCGACCGCCAAGGCCGCGAACAGCACCAGAGGAGCGCCCCACATCAGCGCCTTCTCCCGTTCCTGCCAGGTCGGTTCCACCCTCATGCCCACCATGTTGCCTTACTTCGCTGGATTTCCAGATGTATCCGCCGCCGGTTTTCCAGCTTCGTACACCGTGTTGCCGCCAACCACGGTTCGCAGCACTTTGGTCTTGAGAATATCGGCAGGCGATACTTTCGTCAGGTCGCGGTCGAGTACCACGAAGTCCGCCAGCATCCCCGGCGCGAGCAACCCCTTTTCCCGTTCCGCGAACTCGGCGTAGGCCGAACCGGTCGTGTATGCCGCCAGCGCTTCGTGAATCGTGAGCTTCTGTTCGGGGAAGTATGACTTAGTCCCTGCCTCGTTCATCCGTGTGACCGCTGCGTAGATGCCGCGGAAAGGCGTGATCGGTTCCACTGGGTAATCCGTTCCAAACGCCAGCATGACCTTGTTATTCACAAAGCTGCGCCAGGGATACGAGTGCCTGGCACGTTCGGGACCGATCCGATCGACGGCCCAATTCATGTCGGTCAGCAGATGGTTGGGTTGGACGCTGGCGATCGCTCCGAGTTTTGCGTACTGCACAGGCTGGTCGGCGGTTACAACCTGGTCGTGCTCAATTCGGAACCGGAAATCATCTTGTTTGACAGCAGCATTCTGCCGCGCCGCGCGTTCGGCTTCGTCGAAAGCTTCGAGCGCCATCGCTGTTGCTCGATCGCCAATGGCATGGAATCCAAACTGAAAGCCCGCGTTCACTCTCTCTCTTGCCATTTCATTGAGTTGGTCCTGCTGATACTGCGGTAACCCAGAGTTCTTGGGATCATCCGCATAAGGGGCCAGCAGCGCCGCGGTCCGCGATCCCAGCGACCCGTCCATGAAGGCCTTCAGCATTCCCGTGTGCAGCAGCGGGTCGGTCTGCGGATGATGCGCGCGATGCTCCTGCAACGTGCTAACCGGATCGTTAAATGTCAGCCATTCCGAAACCCGTACTGGAAGAAGATTGTCGCGTTCCAATTCTTCCATTACCAGAAAGTCTTCCCAGTCGGAGTAATCCTGCACCGAAGTCAGCCCGTTTGCCACCGCATCGGACGTCGCCAGTTCGAGCGCCTTGCGCCGTTGCGCCGCGGTAGGTTTCGGGATTTTTGCGGTAATCAGGTCCTTGGCCGCATCGCGAAAAATGCCGGTAGCGTTGCCATTGTTGTCGCGGTCGATAGCGCCTCCGGCGGGAGGCGCCGTCTGCTGGGTGATCCCTGCCGTTTTCAACGCCGCTGTATTTGCGATTGCGATGTGCCCATCCACGCGATCGAAGTACGCCGGATGTCCAGCAGTAACGCTGTCGATATCCTCTTTCGTGGGCAGCTTCTGTCCCGCCCACTTCGTCTGATCCCATCCACCGCCGAGGATCCATTCGCCCGGAGCAGAAGTCGCCGACCGTGCGGCAATGCGGTCCTTCATCTCGTCGAGTGACTTCACCCCGACCAGATCGACATTCATCCGCTCGCGACCGGCTTCGCCGAGGTGAACGTGCGCATCGTTCAGGCCTGGCATGACAAAGTGTCCGCCCAAGTCGATCGTGTGCGTCTTGTTGGAGTGGAACTTCTTCATCTCGCGCTTGGTTCCGATGGCGAGAATGTGCCCGTCCTTCACCGCGATGGCTTGTGCGCGCTGCCGGGCCGGTGCTTTCACGCCCGGTTCGTAGGGAAGCACGGCGCCGGTGTAAATATCGCCGTTGATGAAGATGAAGTCGGCGGACTCTTTCTTTTGAGCGAAAGCCGTTAGTTGCAATAGCATCACGAGTGCCAGAAATGCGGATGGAAGTATAGGTTTCATGCTTTCAACACTGCGGTTGCAGCGAATAGAGGAGCTTACTTCTTCTTTGGCTGAGGCGCTACTCCCGTCAGCGTGAGCGCGCTCAACAGAATGCGCTTAAGCCCAAGCTCCCGGTCTGACGCGTCGAACCATTCGTGAAGCGTGTGCGCACCACCGCCGGTTCCACCTGCGCCAATCGCCACCGCTTCTTTTCCCATCGACAATGGAATGTTCGCGTCAGTGGAAGCACGTTGCAGACGCGCCGAGTTTCCGAGTTGCAGATCGACGGCCTGCACCACCGCCAGCAGCCGCGAGTTCGGCTTTAATTCCGCCGCGGGGCGATTGCCGATCAATTTCATTTCATACGACAGCACCGGACTGCCATCGCGGCGACGCTTCGATGATATCGAAGTCTCCATTATCGCCACATCGAGCGAATTGCGCAGTTGCTTTTCCAGCTTGGCAATCTCTTCCGCAGAGGCCGAGCGCAGATCGACTTTCATCGATGCCGTTTCGGGAATCGAGTTCACCGATGTGCCGCCAGAAATCAGCCCGATGTTGAATGTTGTCTTCGGGTCCGTCGGAACAGTGATGCGGCTAAAGTCGTCGATCGCGCGAGCAAGCGCCACAATCGGATTCGGGATGCCGAAGTCGCTCCACGAATGTCCGCCGGGACCATTCACGGTGATCAGGAAGCGCTTGCTTCCGAGCGCCTGCGTGACGATGCTGTCGGTTCCAGCACCGTCGAGCACCAGTGTGTACTGGATCGCGTCGGCCCAACCGGAATCGCCGAACAGGTGCCGCATTCCACGGACATCGCCTTCGCCTTCCTCGCCCACATTGCCAATGAATACGATTGGCATTTGCGTATTCACGTTGGCGGCTTTTAGCGCCTCGGCAAGGGCCAGCAGTCCGGTGAGCCCCGCGGCGTTGTCGGAGATTCCGGGTCCAAACAGGCGGTCCCCTTCGCGGCGAACTTTCATCGGCGTGCCTTCGGGGAACACCGTGTCAATATGCGCCGTGACAGCCAGCACTTTCTTTGGTTTCGATTCCGTTCCGGGCCGCAGTCCGATGACATTGCCGATTTCGTCGAGGTGTACGTCGGTTAGTCCGAGTTCGACGAACCGCTGGCGTAACCATTCCGCACGCTCATGTTCACCGAATGGCGGAGCGGGGATTTTGGCCAGTTCCATCTGTTCGTCGATGAGGTCGCGGCTGTGCGAGCGGAACCACGCCATAGCCGCATGAACTTCAGGAAGGGCGGCGACACGCGTCACGTCCTGCCGTGCGGCGCGGGTGATCTCGGGTTCAATGACTGCGCCGGTCTGGGCAGGGGACGATGGCATAAGAAGGAGTATTGATATTACAACGCGGATTGCGGCGAACGATACGAATCTGACCACGTAGGCGGTAGTTTAACTTGTTACATCACGGATAAAAAACCGGTCAACTCCAACAATTTCAATCAGCTTATTCAACATGAAATCCGGATCGCCGGTCGCAGCGATGTATTCGACTACTGGTTTCAGGCGAATCCATTGTTCCTGCCGACTTAACCCACTCTCTCGTAGCACAATCAGTCCGGGATGAACGTCGGTATCGAGAAAGTGTATGAAGTCGCGCGCGTAGTGACGACGATGAAATTATTCTGGAGAGCGAAGTTCCAAATCTCCGAATCCTTACGGCCCATGAGCCCGACGTGTGGAACCGATTGAGCATAAACACCGATTTCTGCCAGTCGAGTAACCAGGACCGGTGAGATGTGCTCATCGAGCAGAAGTTGCATTCTAGGCAGCCCGGGATCCTCTTTGCATCACGAGACGCTTTCTTGGGCGACCCGGACGGTCGACGAACCTGGAGGCCAGCCGAGCGTACTCGAGGTCCCTACTGGTTAGATGGGGGAAGTCTTCGGCGATTTCCTGCTCAGAAATACCCTTGCGAAATAACGACGCAACATGGTCCAGCGGGATGCGGGTTCCACGGAATACCGGCTCGCCACTGAGTACATCGTTATGCGACGTAATCCTTCGTTTGCCCCAACGGTAGGTTGCCAGATTCCTGGAGATTTTTGAGCGGATAAGTTTGAGCGCAACAGAAACCCGCATATCTCCGCATTGGTATATAAGCTCCGAAGCTTGCAGCGACCAGCACCCAGATCGCTTTTGACCAGAAACCAGTACCCGGGCCAGAGACTCTTTATCCTGCTTGCTCAATGCGAATGGGAACTCGGTTAGCACCTTCACCAACAGGGTATCTGCGGCCGAGAACTGATGTCGCACTACCTTGCCTACGCGCTGCCGGTGCGACGGAACGACCGACTTCTTTTCCATCGCAGTTCGAATGCTGTCGGGCGATACTTCAGCGATGGCAGCAGCTTCTGTAAGCGTGAATAGTTCGAGCATATATCTAATTATACCACCACAGGTGGAATAATTATGATACGATGCGCGCCGCTGGTACTCGGCAGCAGTCGAGGATTTCCGATTCGGTCAGCACGCGGTCGGAAGACTTGGCACGGGCATAGATGCGCTCGACCACGTCATCACTGGCGGGAATGCCGCGCTTGTCGAGCCAATAGAGGATGTTTGATTTGCCGCTCATCGGCCCGACTTCGATGATCTGTTCCAATCCGAAGTAGTGTGCCGGAACGCCGGAGTAAACGTTGTTGGCGAGTTCAACGTCGTTCTTGCGAAAGGCCTTGATCACGGCTGCTGCGTGAACACCCGTCGCTGTGCGATAGGCGTCTTCGCCAAACACGGGATAGTTCTTCGGAATCTCGACACCGGTTGCGGCGGCCACTTTCTCACAATATTCCTTCAGGCGCGTGAGGTCCTGGCGATCCCACGGCTCGACACCCATCAGCTTAAGGTTGACCAGCATCTGGTCCATCTGCGTGTTGCCGACACGTTCGCCGATGCCTAAAGCAGTGGCGTGCACGCATCCCGCGCCGGCGACAAGCGCGGCGATAGCATTCGCCATTCCCATGCCGCGATCGCAATGTCCGTGCCAGTCGATGCGAATGGCGTCACCTGACGGATCGACGACTTCGCGTTTGATGAAGCGAATCAGATTGATGACGCCCATAGGCGTGGCATGACCGCAGGTATCGGCGACGACGATCGCTTTTGCGCCAGCTTGAATCGCCGTGGAGTACAGCATGCGGATCGTGTCGGGATCGCAGCGGGTCGTGTCCTCGGTTACGTACATCACTTCCAGGCCGTGATCGACAGCGAACCGTACGGCACGATCCGTGGTCGAGCGAAGGAAGTCCTGCGTCCAATTTTCGGTGTAGCGGCGAATGGGGCTGGAGCCAATGAACATGGCAACGGCGATCGGGACGCCAGTTTTCTGAACGAGTTCCTCGATCGGGCGGATGTCGTTTTCATGTGTGCGTGCAGCGCAGTTGGGGCGGATATTCATCTTCGCCTGCGCGATCTCGCGGGCGATGGCTTCGCAGTGTGAAAATGCTCGCGGACCAGCGCCGGGAAGCCCGATGTCGGCCATGTTGATGCCAAGTGCTTCCATCAGGTGGAGGATTTCGAGCTTTTCCGGAATGGAGGGGTCGCGCACCGATGGCGACTGAAGACCGTCGCGGAGCGATTCATCATCGAGCAGAACCGGGCCCTTGGGCTTGAAGTCGGGACCGGGGATATTGTTCCAGTCGTAGATCAACTCAGAGCAGTTCAAGTGCAGTTGGCCCTCCGACCAGCTTAGATGCGATCAACCGGCATGTACGTGTTGAAGTCTTCCAAAGCGACGGCAGCGGCGAAGTCTCAGCCGTTTCCGACAGCCCCACACCGCGGGTGATTGTAGCGCGGGTGTAAACATGTCCTCTATAGCAAACTCGGAAACGACCGATAACATACAATCGTGCATGGTCCATACCCTGTTTTATCGCGACCTGGCGTACGTGATGGTGGGAGCGGTAGTCGGTGGTTTGCTGGCCCGCCGCTTGAAGCAGCCCACGATCCTGGGTTACGTCTTTGCGGGTATCTTCATTGGCCCATTCACGCCGGGGCCGACCATCTCCGACCTCCATACCCTGGAACTCCTGGCTGAGTTAGGCGTGATCCTCCTGATGTACTCGATCGGAATCGAGTTCGCGCCACGCGATCTGCTGGAAGTGAAGTGGGTGGCGTTGCTGGGCGGACCGGCGGGGATCCTGTTGTCGATCGTCCTGGGGGTTGGCGTTGCGTTCGCCATGGGATGGAATTGGGCGACCGGCGCGACACTCGGCGCGGTGATCAGTGTTGCCAGCACCATGGTGCTCTCGCGTTTGCTGATGGATCGAGGGCAGTTGAGGTCGGCGGAAGGCAAGGCGATGATCGGCATTACACTGGTGGAGGACATCGCCGTTGTCGTGATGACCATCGTGCTCCCCGTGCTGAAGGACTTCAACCGAGGCGCGCTGCTGGACCTCGGCTATTCGCTGTTAAGGGCGGCCGTTATCCTCATTCCGATTGGGTTTCTGGCCACGCGCATTGTGCCGCCACTCCTGAGAAAAGTTGAGTCCCTGGGCAGCGATGAATTGTTCGTACTGGTTTCGGCGGCGATCGGATTCACCACGGCTGCGATCACGCAAGCCGTTGGATTGTCGCTTGCCCTGGGGGCGTTTCTCGCCGGCTTAATCATCAGCGGATCGGAGACGGCGCATCGTGCGCTGTCAGAACTATTGCCGATTCGCGACGTGTTCGTGGCGCTGTTCTTCGTCACCATTGGCGCCCTGGTCAATCCGTGGGCGCTGCTGACACATCCGGGATTGTTACTGCTGATATTGGGGCTTATCGTCGCCGGCAAGTTTGTGATCTGGAGCGCTGTAACGTTTGTGTTCGGGTATCCGGTGCGAACGGCTATGCGCATCGCGATTGGATTAACGCAGATTGGAGAGTTTTCCTACGTTCTGCTGCAAGTGGCACGTGGAGCCGGCCTGGTCGACAATGCGCTTTACAACGCCGCACTGATGGCTTCGTTGCTCAGTATCCTGTTGAATGCAATCCTCGTGAAGGCGGTCTATCGCTATACAGGCAACCTCGAACCTGCCGTGCAACGCGTCTGATCGGGTACATTAACGGATACAGAACGTCATGGCGAAAGTCACCAAATCCCTGCAAACGGCAAGGTTACTGCTGAGGCCGTACAAGTCTTTCGATATCAAGGCATTGGTGGCGCTGATTGGCGCACGCGAGGTGGCAGCCACCACGTTGCGAATTCCGCACCCGTACACCGAGGACGATGCGCGGGCAATGTTGAGGCAGTTTGCTAAAAATGAAACACCGAGCCGTTTCGGCATCTTCCTGCGCGAAACCGATGAACTCTGTGGCGGAATTGGGCTGAACCTGGAGTTGGAACATGATCGCGCAGAACTCGGCTACTGGATCGGCGTGCCGTACTGGGGGAAGGGAATCGCGACGGAAGCAGCGCTGGAAGTGGTCCGCTATGGGTTCGAGGAACTTGGGCTGCATCGCATCTTCGCCACCTGCTATGTCGGAAACACGGCGTCGCAGAAGATACTCGAAAAACTGGGGATGAAGTACGAAGGCCGCTCCGTGCACCACGTGAAGAAGTGGGGCGAGTACAAGGACGTGGACAATTACGGCCTGCTGGCGAGCGACTGGAAGGCTGGACGGCAGTGAGCGAATATCGCGGGCGCATTGCGCCGTCGCCCACGGGACTGATGCATCTCGGCCACGCGCGCACATTCTGGACCGCCTACCGGCGAGCTTGTAACGTTGGTGGTACGCTTGTCTTCCGCAATGAAGATCTCGACCCGCAACGTTCGAAACCCGAGTTCGCCGAGGCGATGATCGAGGACCTGCGCTGGCTGGGCATCGAGTGGCAGGAAGGGCCGGATGTGGGCGGTCCGCATGCACCGTACGTGCAGAGCATGCGGCGGAGCTGGTACCGGGATGCCTGGCGTGAGCTGCGCGATGGGGGATGGATTTATCCGTGTACCTGTTCGCGCAAGGACCTGGCGGAGGCCGCAGGCGCGCCGCACGATGTCAATGATGAGCCGATGTATCCGGGGAAGTGCCGGGGGAATCGATCGCAACAAGACAATCCCGCGGGAGTGAATTGGAGATTCCGTGTGCCGGATGGGCGGCGGGTCCGGTTTGAAGATGGCGGGCAGGGATCGCAGGAATATGTCGCAGGGCGAGATTTCGGAGATTTTGTGGTCTGGCGACGCGACGATGTTCCAGCGTACCAGTTGGCCGTGGTGGTCGATGACGCGGCGATGGAGATTACCGAAGTGGTGCGGGGCGCCGATCTGCTGAAATCTACGGCGCGACAGATTCTGTTGTTCGAAGCGCTCGGCATCAAACCGCCGAGTTGGTATCACTGCGACCTTGTCACCGATGATGACGGAGTCAGGCTGGCGAAGCGGCACGATGCGTTGAGTTTGAGAAAGCTGAGAGAGAGCGGAATGAGTCCGGAGGAAGTCAGGAAGATCAGGATATCTGGATAGCTGGTTATCTGGTTATCCCGAGATTGTTCTGACATGTGCCGCTGAATGCAGGCTACGCTTGCGGCGTGTTCGCCATCTATCCAAGGCAGGAGGAAAATATATGGCAGAGGATCCGGTTTGTGGAATGGATATCGACGAAAGCAAAGCGGCAGGGAGCAGCGAACACAACGGCCAGGAGTTTTACTTCTGCTCATTGCAGTGCAAGCAAAAGTTCGACGAGAACCCGAACCAGTACGCCAGGAAGACCGCTTGAACTCAGCCAAGAATGGCTGAGCCACATTCAACGGCTAACCCGACGCCGGACGCATTCCGGCGTTCGTTGTTTAAGGCAGTGTGAACGGCGCGATTAGGAATGCGTCGGCTGCTCGCTAGCGGTTGTGGTCGTGGCTGTCTCTTCGGGTTTCTTCTCATCCTCGCCGCGAATAGCGGACTTAAAGCCGCGGATTCCTTCGCCGAGTCCTTTGCCGAGTTCACCAATTTTCTTCGGCCCGAAAATCAGCAAGGCGATGCCCAGGATTACGAGAAGTTCTGGTACTCCGAGTTCCCCAAACATAAGTTTTCCGTCCCCTTGGAAACTAACGTCATTCTAACCCTCGGTAGACAATTAAGTTGTGATCCGGCGGATGGGTATCGAAAGAAGACTCGTAGCCGCTCGGGGGCGA
>CAYWSM010000518.1:0-4388 GCA_964460935.1 uncultured Terriglobales bacterium
ACGCTTTCGGGAAATCCGCTGGCGATGGCGGCTGGTTTGGCGACACTTTGCACGCTTCGCGATAACCGCGAAATTTACAGCCGCATGGACCGTCTCGCCGGATCGCTGGTGACCATGGTGCAGGACGCCGCCAAAGAAGCCGGCGTGCCGGTGACGGCGAATCGCGTCGGCTCAATGTTCACGTGGTTCTTCACTGAATATCCGGTCACCGATTGGGATTCGGCTGCAAAGTGCGACACGAAGGCATTCGGGCGATTCCATCACGCGATGCTCGATGCCGGAATCTACCTGCCACCGTCGCAATTCGAAGCAGCGTTCTTTTCTGCGGCACACACGGAAGAAGATGTCCGCCAGACCGTGGCGGCGGCGCGAGAAGCGTTCGCGCTTACTGAAATTAGTAAATGAGTAAGCTCAATTAGCAAGTTAGTAAGCGGGTAAGTTGGTAAATTAGTAAGTTCGTATTGCGCCTTGGCGTCGATTTACTCATTTACTAAATTACCAATTTACTAACTCCATGAGAGCCGTCGTCCAGCGCGTCAGTCGTGCCTCCGTCAAAGTCGATGACGAAATCGTCGGGCAGATCGACGTCGGACTACTCGTACTGCTCGGTGTCGCAAATGATGACACGGAGCAAGATGCCGACTATCTCGCCGAAAAAATCACCGGCCTGCGCATCTTCGAAGACGCCGAAGGGAAGATGAACCTTTCTGTGATCGACACGAAGGGCTCCGTTCTCGCCGTGTCGCAATTCACGTTGTTTGGCGATGTGCGCCGGGGCAAGCGTCCGTCGTTCGATGCCGCTGCGCGCCCCGAGCAGGCGAAGAAGCTGTACGAGTATTTCGTCGAACGAGTGCGCACGACGGGCTTGCGCTGCGAAACCGGAACGTTCCAGGCGACGATGAAAGTCGAACTCACGAACGAAGGGCCGGTGACGATCATGCTCGACTCCCGGAAGTTGTTTTAGAGCAGGGCCGAAAAGCAGATGCCTCGCTTCGCTCGTCATGACAAACATACTTGATGAAAAAGCCTAGCGCTGCGCCTGTAGCTGCCGCGGTCCACAGTCAGGCGATCCGCCTTTTTGTAAGATTTGCGCTCGCTGGTCCGCACGTGCTTCGTTCGGGTCGTTACATAGCGCGTGTCCGATCTCATGGGTCATGGCCAGCACCGCCAGGCGGTCCATGGGCATCTGCCAGATTTGCAGCAACTCTGCTCCGTGAGTCGTCGGTTGGAATAATGCCTCGTCGAAAAACGTCGAGCGTTTGCCGAGGACAGAAAACGCGGGCGACTCCGGATTGCCTCCGATCTGCCGCAAAAGAGGTTTCCAATCGTCGGCTCGAACCAGCACCCAAGTCCAGTCGCCAAGCCAATCGCCGTGATAGCGAGCGACCAGGTTACGAACACGCGCCATCTGCTCATGGCATTGCTCGATTGTGTATCCCGTGTTACAGACGAATCGCTGCGCCGGACGGGCCGATTCGGCGAATGCCATCGTGGAAAAGAGAAGAAGCGTCAAAGTGAGTTTCATCCGCGGTCATCCTTCGCGGACGAAACTCGCTTGCCGGGCTTGCTACCTCAATGGCGCTGCGGTCACAGCCTTCCTAAATGAATGACACACGTTAACCTCCTGAAAACAAGGGACGAATCACGCTGTGTCACACGTGCGCCGATACGGCTCCAGTGCTAGACTCACAGCAATTTGTGTTGGGTTTATGCAGCAACCGGTTACGAGAACGGACGTTCTGCGCTTCGGTGTCTTCGAGGTTAACCTCCAGTCGGAGGAACTTCGCAAGTCGGGCATCCGGATCAAGCTTCCGGGGCAATCATTTCAGATTCTGCGTATTCTGCTACAGCGGCCGGGCGTGCTGGTCACGCGTGAGGAACTGCATCGAGCGCTCTGGCCGGAGAATACCTATGTCGATTTCGACCACGGACTGAACGCCGCCGTTACCCGATTGCGCGACGCGCTTGGCGACTCGGCAGACTCTCCGCGCTTTGTCGAAACGCTTCCTCGGCGCGGCTATCGTTTTATTGGAACTCTGCATCCGGTGAACGGGAATTCAGCCGTACTTGTCGCTGAAAGCAATGTATCGGCCATCCCGGTTGCTGAACCTGCACAGGTACACTTTTGGAAGTCCCGCAAACTTGCGGTGATCGCGGGGATTGGTGCGCTGGTGGTTGTGGCGCTGGCTATGATCGGACACAGAACTTTGGCGACTCCGCCAAACCTGACCGTCACCCCGTTCACCAGCCTGCCGGGGCAGGAACTGAATCCTTCGTTCTCGCCTGACGGTACGCGCATTGTTTTTGCCTGGGACGGCGATCCGCCGCCCGGTCGTAAGGGCTTCGATCTTTATGTAAAGGAAATCGGCTCCGAACACCTGTTGCGCCTAACGCACAACGCCGATAACTGGCTGGTCCCTTCGTGGTCGCCGGACGGACGCTTCATTGTGTTCACACGATCGGCCCAAGGTAGAAGCGGCGTGTACATGATCCCCGCGCTCGGGGGCGATGAGCGCCAGTTGAAGAAAGACACGGGAGACTATAACTCGCTCAGCCTTTCCGCTGATGGACGCTATCTCGCTTATCCCGAAACTCTTCCGAGCACGTTGAGCCGCGTAGCGTTGCTGGACATGCAGACGATGGCCGCTGTACCGCTGGCGTTACCAACATGCCTGATGAGCCGCGACCCGGCGTTCAGTCCGAAAGGGCAAACCCTGGCGTTCGCCTGCACGCCGAGCTGGGGCATTACGGATATTTACGTCACGTCGGACATTGGCGCCGCTCCGCGAAAACTCGCGCGGGTGCTGGGGTCTCCCAACGGTTTGGCCTGGACGGCTGATGGGTGTTCGTTAGTCCTTGGCGTCAGTCGCGGACGCGCCGATCTATGGCGAGTGGATACCGCCTCCGGAAATGCAGAGCCTATCCTGGTCGGTTCGCAAGGCGGCTCGCCAGCGATTTCGCTGCACGGCAACCTGCTCGCGTTTGAACAGAGGACTGAGACGAGCAATATCTGGCGGCTCGATTTGAACGATCCAACGAAAACCGCCTCACGCCTGATCGCCTCCACCCGGTACGAGCAGAACGCCAAGTATTCTCCGGACGGACAACGTGTGCTGTTCGAGTCGAGCCGGTCGGGGTTTGCGGAAATCTGGATGTCGCGCGCGGACGGCGGCGATGTGCTGCAATTGACGCATTTCGAAGGCCCGCTGACCGGATCGCCTGCGTGGGCCCCCGACAGCGCCGCTTTGTTTTCGATTCGCGCGACGCCGGAGTTTCGAATATCTACATCATGGACGTGAACGAGCGCGTGCCGCGCCGAATCGAGATGGACGTGACCGATAACTCAATTCCCAGTTGGTCACACGACGGCCGCTGGATTTACTTCCGGAGCGATGCACCCGGCCATGGTGGCATCTACCGGGTAGCGTCCACGGGCGGGCACGCAACGCTTGTCGTGGCAGGAGACGGATACCAGGCGGTGGAATCCGCCGACGGCAAAGACCTTTTCTACGCGCTCGGCTACAAGCGAAATGTGATTCATCGGGTATCGCTCGCGACCGGAGCCGACGAGTTGATGAGTGCGCTGCCGTCCAATGGCGAAATCGTTTCCTGGACGCCGGCGCCGGGCGGCCTGTACTACATGCAGCAACTCCCGTCGGGGGAGGCGTCAGTACACTTTTACGATTCCGGCGCCGGACAGGCGCGCAAGGTCGCGGACCTGCCGAAAGACAAACAATTGACGCCAATGATCGGCGGATTGAGTCTCTCGCCAGACGGGCAGCATTTGCTTTACGCGCAAATCGATCAGCAGGAGAGCGACATCATGCTGGTGGAGAATTTCCGTTAGCGTCTGCGGTTATATTCAGCGGCTAAAGCCGCATCAATTTGCGCGCTCGGTACGGCACGGCTGAAAGCCGTGCCCTGATACAAACCGTTCTTGAAAATTCATACGGCAGTTTTGGAAAGCTCTACTGGACGGAATCTTTGCGCTCGCCCCACCAGACGCCAATCGGTTTCATGTTGCCGTCGAACTCGATACGCGGCGACAGGACGGCGCGGTTGTTATCCGGATATCGAAAACGCATGTCGATGAAACGGACGATGTAACGCTGGGGTTCGTCGCGCGATTCGGATTCCAGCACGGGGTAGCGAGCCCAGTCGAGAAATGCCCGGCCGAGATAACTCTTCTTCGCGGCCTCAGTTGCGTCGTTCTCCTGCGGCTTGTAACGGATGGTCATCTGTCCGTGCGGATCCACCTCGCCATTGATGACTTCCATGCGGGCGTAAAAGTTGGTGGTTTCGGCGATGCCGTACCAATGAAACGGATTCAACGGATAGGCAAAGGCGCTGACGCGGATGGGATCGCCCCCCTGATAGACACGCGAGTC
>CAYWSM010000519.1:0-1777 GCA_964460935.1 uncultured Terriglobales bacterium
CTCCAGCACTTCCCATTGCGCATCGGTAAGATCCATGCCCGTGCTGGTCGCAGGCTTCGCTCAGAGCTGCCTCCTCTATCGCATGCTCTCCATCGCAAATCAACTCTTCCCCATCAACTTCTATTTATGAGATGGGTTCTATGCGATGGATAGTTGTGAAGTCATACGAAGAGGCCTTCAATGTACCAGCAATCTTTAATATGAATATGGCGTAACGCGCGTCCATCCTGCGCTGGCGAACACCGCTGAAGCTATGCTGCGCGGTCAATTTGAGGCACCCGCAGATTACCTAGCGTGTCCACCTGTAATTTAACATTGAAATAGCTTTCGAACTTTCAGTCGACTCATCGATTTCTTGCGAGCACAAATTACTTGAAGGAACTACCGCGGATCGGAACTGGTAGATGCAATGACAGCCATCAGCATGGGTCCGTTCTCTACCCGGAAGTTGGACAACCAAACATACGCTGGGAAACTTCGTCCGTCTTCCTTACGACAGCGGACTTCCAAGGCTTTGCCACTCGAATGGAAGCCCTGATCGTGTGATAACCGATTGAGCTCCGGCACATAGGAAGCGAGAGCTTTTCCCGAAAGTCCCCCCGGGCCTACGCCAAAAACCAGGTGCGCAGCCGCGTTCGATTGAATAATGTTGCCCTCTGGAGATACCGTAAGAATCCCGACTGGGGTGGAATTCATGAGGATCTGTAGCTGTTCTTCAGACTCGCGGCACCGCTTGAGCTCGGTTTCGAGATCATGGAAATGACGATTGGCGGCACGGCGATAAACAATCATTTCGCGCACGAATAAGCCCACAAAAATATAGATCACATACACTGCAACGACGCGAGGCCACTTTTCAGGCGCCGCCGGCAGATACAAATCCCGTAACGCCGCACAGATAAGCGAAAGAAAAGCGATTTGCCAACGGGACAAGAATGCGGACGCCAGGATGATCGGGAAGAAATAGAGGAAGCCCAAACCCACGTCCGGCAAGATGAACCAGTCAGCAACCGCGATGATCACGACGGAAGCCGCCGCCACTGTCAAATACTTGATTCTGTTCGTTTCCGCGTACCACGGACTGCGATTCTGTTGCATGGTCTATGTCGATGGTTCTTAAACCTAATGTACGGCCTATTCCCGGACTTGGAAAGAGCAGAGAATGTGCCGGGAAGGTAGTATACTTTCAGCTCCGGGTACATGGTTTAGTGCCGAAAGTCATCGCGGCCGCCGCAGTTCTGGTTGCCGAGACGGGCGGTGTATCCCTAAGCTTCTCCGAGGGTCGAAACGGGGCAGTTCGCTATATGGCCAAGGCGATTGTCGAATACTTTCGTTGTCCGGATTGGTTTGCAGACACCGAACTGCGGCTCCGAATGGAAAATGGCCTTTCTACCACCCTATCTGCTCTTTTTGCAGACGATCCTGTTTGGCCTGAACTCGCCGATCATTCGCTTGCCAGCCACGCCGCCGAAAACCTGATCGACTTTCTACGGTATGAACAATATGCGGCCAGCACCGAAACAACTGTTGGCGCCCTACTGATCCGCGAAGCGTATTACATGATTCGCCCGCTCTTGACGGTCGCTCTCCGACGGCATCTGCAACGCTTCTTTCTTCGGGACTGGACTTCGCACCCGTTCCCGCGCTGGCCTGTGGACCGCACTGTAGACGAGTTGCACGAAAGACTGCTGATGGAATCCATGCGGATCAAGGGCGTGGATCAAGTGCCATTCATCTGGTTCTGGCCCGACGGTCATTCCAGTTGTGTGCTGGTGAC
>CAYWSM010000520.1:0-4456 GCA_964460935.1 uncultured Terriglobales bacterium
AATCGTTTCTACATCCAGAGACACTCAGCGCGCCGTCTTCACTATGACTTACGGCTGGAAGTTGATGGAACGCTTAAGAGCTGGGCAGTGCCGAAAGGGCCGACATTGGACCCGGAAATCAAGCGCATGGCGGTGCATGTGGAAGATCATCCTTTGGAGTATGGCACCTTCGAAGGCACGATACCACAAGGTAACTACGGCGCCGGGACGGTACTGTTGTGGGACTGCGGAACGTTTGAACTGCTCGGAGACAAATCAGCAAAAGAACAATTGGAGCGAGGGGACTTCAAGTTCCGCTTGCATGGCCAGAAGCTGGCGGGTGAGTTCGCGTTGGTGCGGACGAACAAGGTCGTTAAAGGCGAACAGAAGGATTGGCTGCTGATCAAGAAGCAGGACTTCGCCGTGGTGAAGGGTTGGGATCCGGAGAGCGATATCCGGAGCGTACGCCAGGCAGCGGCTGGTGTGGAATCGGTGGCGGGCGCTGTAAAGGCGGAGATGCCGAAGACGCTCGCGCCGATGTTAGCGGTGTTGTCGGAGAAGTTGCCGGTTGGTCCGGAGTGGGTGTTCGAACCGAAGTGGGATGGCGTAAGGGCGCTGTGCCTCGTTAAGAACGGCAAAACGCGAATACTGGCGCGAAGCGGGCGCGAGGTGGGGGAGCAGTATCCGGAAGTCGGCGAACTGGCAAAGCACGTACAAGCGGAGACGGCGATCATCGACGGCGAGATTGTGGCGCTCGATGAAAACGGACGTCCGAGCTTTGGGCGGTTGCAGTCGCGGATCGGAGCAAGTGCAGCGGCGAAGCTTGCTGCCGAACGGCCAGTCATGCTGTTCGCGTTCGACTTGCTGTACCTCAACGGATATGACCTGCAAGGAGCGACGCTGACGGACAGGAAAGAGCTGCTGAAATCGGTGATCCGGCAGGGAAGTCTGGTCCGATATTCGGAGCACTTTGCCGGGAAGGGGCAGGAGCTTCTCGATGCGGCGAAGGAGCATGAGCTCGAGGGCGTGGTTGCGAAACGGGCGACGAGCCGGTACGAGTCGAAGCGCAGCAGTGAGTGGGTAAAGGTCAAGTGCGTCTCGCAGCAAGATTTCGTGATCTGCGGATTCACAAAAGGCGAACGCGATCCGTTCGGGGCGCTGGTGCTGGGATATTGGGACTCGGGCAAACTGGTGTTCGCCGGAAGTGTGGGTACAGGTTTCGATCAGCAGACTTTGGATCAGTTGGGGCGATTGCTTCGGCCGCTGGTGCGGAAGAAAACGACTATCGCGGAGATGCCGAAGCTTCGGGATCCGATCACGTGGGTGGAACCGAATCTGGTGTGCACCGTGAAGTATCTGGCATGGACGAAGGATTGGCGGCTGCGGGCTCCGGTGTATTTGGGGTTAAGACAGGACATAGATGCCGGGGAAGTCACAAGAGAAAGACCGGAGAAGATAACAACCCCACTCAACCCAAAAGAAGGGTTGAATGGGGCACCCAACCGTAGCCCACATCTGCCAAAAGAGGGCAGATATGGGGCACCCAGCAAGTCAGATGGTCCGCTGCTCGATCCGGAGAAGGCTGAACAGATATTGGAAATTGACGGGCGGCAGTTGAAGTTCACGAACCTGAACAAGGTCTTTTATCCTCGCGAGGGATATAAGAAGCGCGACCTGATCAACTACTACCATGCCGTCGCGCCGCTGATTCTGCCGCACTTGAAAGACCGGCCGTTGTCACTCAAGCGTTATCCAAATGGGATCGAGGGCGAGTACTTCTTTCAGAAGAATGCAGCGCTGGGGACGCCCTCGTGGATCCGGCGAGAGAAGATCGACTCTGAGCACCGTGGAGAGCCAATCAACTTTGTGCTGGCCGAGGATGAAGCGTCGCTCCTGTACCTGGCGAACCTGGGGTGCATCGATCAGAATCCGTGGATGAGCCGCGTGGGATCGCTGGACCGGCCGGACTTCATGCTGATCGACCTTGATCCGGTGAAGTGCACGTTTGATCGCATCGTGGACGCGGCGCAACTTGTGAAACGCATGCTCGACGAACTGGGGCTGCAGGGATTTCCAAAGACGACCGGCGGCGATGGGATGCACATCTACGTGCCCCTGGAGAACAGCTATTCCTACGATCAGGTGCGATCGTTTGCCGAGATCGTGGCGCGGCTGGCAGCGGGGGAGCGACCGGATTTGTTTACCACGCCGAGGAAGGTCGAAGCGCGCGAGAAGGGCAAGGTGTACTTCGATTATCTGCAGATTTCGGAGAGCAAGACCATTTCCGCGCCGTATGTACTGCGTGCGTTTGAGGGGGCTCCGGTATCGACGCCGCTGAAGTGGTCGGAAGTCACTCCGGATCTCACGCCCGATCGGTTTACGCTGGCGAATGCGGTGGAACGATTCAGCCGTGTGGGTGATCTGTTTGCACCGGTGCTGACTCTGAAGCAGAGGCTGGAACCGGCGTTGGAGAAACTCGCGGAAAGAATGACGAAGTAGTCGGGAGGTCAAGCCAGTCGAGGGCGACCGGCCTCCACAACACCTTCCGTCCACAACGTCCGTCCTTGTTACACTTAAAGTGTGAAGGTTGCTTTAGGCCAGATCAATACCACTGTTGGGGATTTCGCGGGAAACACAGCGAAAATCCTCGACTATGCCCGCCGCGCACAGCACGCGGGAGCCAGCCTGATCCTTTTTCCCGAGCTTTCAATTTGTGGCTATCCGCCGCGCGATCTCGTCGAGAAATCGACGTTCGTCGAGAAGAATGACGAGGCGCTGGAGCGTATCCGGCGGGAGAAGCTGTCAATCGCGATCATCGTTGGGTTGGTGACAAAGGCGAACGCGGCGACAGGCAAGTCGGTGATGAATTCGGCGGCGCTGGTGCAGGGCGGCGAGGTCAAGTTGCTGCAGTCGAAGATGCTGCTGCCGACCTACGACGTGTTCGACGAATCGCGGAATTTCGCGCCTGCCGAATCGCAACGGCTCATCGATTTTTGTAATCGCCGAGTCGCGCTGACAATCTGCGAAGACGCATGGAACGACAAACATTTCTGGAATCGACGGTTCTACGGATTCGATCCGGTGGAAGCGCTGCTGGGAGCGGGCGGTAACCTGCTGCTGAATATTTCGGCGTCGCCCTTCCATGTGGGAAAGCGCGAGATTCGCTACGACATGCTCGCCACCATCGCAAAAAACGATAAGGTTCCGGTGGCGATGGTGAACCTGGTCGGCGGTAACGACAGCGTTATCTTCGATGGTTCGAGCGTGGTGATTGCACCCGATGGGCACGTGATCGCCCAAGGGAAGTCGTTCGAAGAAGACCTGGTCTACTTCGATACCGAGTCGCTGACCGGTGAGATGCACGAGCAAACCGAGCGTGGCGATCCAAGCGCATATGCAGCACTGGTTCTGGGAACCCGTGACTACGTGAGCAAGTGCGGGTTCTCGAAAGTGATTGTCGGGTTGAGCGGCGGTATCGACTCGGCGCTAACCGCGACCATTGCCATAGATGCGGTCGGTCGCGAGAACGTGATGGGCGTGGGTATGCCGGGTCCCTATTCGTCGCAGGGAAGTATCGACGATGCGAGAACGCTGGCGTCGAACCTGGGAATCCGCTTTGAAGTAATCCCGATTGCGGAGCAATTTGAAGCCTACCGTCACGCGCTGAGCGGAGTGTTTGCCGGCGTACCCGAAGATGTCACGGAAGAAAACCTGCAGGCTCGTATCCGCGGCGGCGTCCTGATGGCCCTCTCCAACAAGTTTGGTGCGATGGTGCTGAGCACGGGAAACAAGTCGGAACTCGCGGTCGGATACTGTACTCTGTACGGCGACATGTGCGGCGGGCTGGCGGTGATTTCGGACGTGCCGAAGACGCAGGTGTATCGACTTGCGAACTATGTAAACCGCGAGCGCGAGATCATTCCGCGAGCTACGATCACCAAAGCGCCATCGGCGGAGCTGCGTCCGAACCAGACCGATCAGGACTCGCTGCCGCCGTACGATGTGCTGGACGCCATTCTGGTGGACTATATAGAGGATTACAAAGCTGCGGAGCAGATTGCGAAGGATCATGGATTCGACCTGGCATTGGTGAAATCGGTGATGCGGATGGTCGATCGCAACGAGTACAAGCGCCAGCAGGCCGCGGTGGGATTGAAGATTTCCGAGAAGGCGTTCGGCGTGGGAAGAAGGATGCCGATTGCGGCGAAGTCAGAAAATTGACGTGCGAAGTACGATGTACGAAGGACGAAGTTAATTCCGGCGCAGGTTCATCCGACAGAGGAATAATGAAGAGACTAGCTCTTTTGTTTCTAGCAGGTGCACTTACAGTAAGCGTAGCCGCGCAGAGTAGTTCCAAACCCGCTCCCCCGAGTGGCCTTGGGGCGCAGACGCCAGGCCAGCGCGCGTCGAATACGCTGTCAAGAGAGACGGTGAACGAGTTTCTGCGGCACACGTTTGGCTACGACCAGAACCTGAA
>CAYWSM010000521.1:0-10467 GCA_964460935.1 uncultured Terriglobales bacterium
ATTGGTGGACCTGGTCGGGATCGAACCGACGACCTCTTCCATGCCATGGAAGCGCGCTCCCAGCTGCGCCACAGGCCCACGTGGGGTAGGACAGTGAATTGCCGAGTTCTATTTTCGCGTAAGCGGAGGCGGGAGTCAAACCCGTCGCCCATGGGTAACAGCTAACCACGATGTACTACGGTTTCATCTACAATTAAGTGCGCTGCTCTGTCGTTTACGGTCTTCACATGAAAATTCACGCGTGCTCATTGCTGTTCGCTCTCGTAATTTCGTCCGTAGTCGTCGCCCAAGTCAGCGCTCCGGCGGGGTCGCTTCCCGCGCCGGGAACCTCGACATTCTCGCTCGGGGAAATCGACCAGTTCTCACGCCAGACTGTGCTTGATCTTGGTCATGTTCGCGTCGACAAGTGGAAAGCCGACGGCAACACCAAGGAGCAATATCGCAGTAACATCGATTCCCTCCAAAAAAATCTCAGCGCTGCCTTGCCCGAACTAATGCGGCAGGTGCAAGCCAATCCCAGCAGCGTGGGATCGGCGGTAAAGCTTTACCGGAATCTCAATGTCGTCTATGACGTGTTGGCTTCGGTGGCAGAATCGGCGGGCGCATTCGGATCGAAAGACGACTACCAGGCGCTGGCAACTGATGCCGCAAATCTTGACACGCTGCGCCGGAATTTTGCCGACCACCTGGAAGCCATGGCGTCCTCCCAGGACAACGCTTACGCTCAACTGCTGATCCAGGCACGAGCACAGCAGCAAGCAGAATCGGCGGCCAGTACACCAGCCAAAAAGGTGATCGTTGACGACAACGAGCCTGCCAAGAAGCCGGTGGCCAAAAAGAAAAAGAAGACCACGCCTGCCGTGACTACTTCCGCGCCCAAACAACAGTAAGTTTGCCTTCCGGCGGACAGTGGCTACCACCCAGGTGCCTAAAGTAACCTTTGGGTAATTTCCGGGAACATTTGCCTGCTCCCTGGGGTCTATAAGGGATGTGGGTTGCTTATTCCGTTGGGATCGGCGTTCTGAGGGATAGAGGAACACGGTTCTGTGACGGCGGTGTGTTGTTGTAGCCACGAGTTCCTGCTAATGTGGAGGTGACGCCATGAGAGCCATGGCGGGAGCAGCAGCTTTGGGCAACTTGGCAGCAGGCGCACTGGAAGTGCGGCAAGAAGAGGCTTCGATTGTGGCCGAACTAAAGGCCGGATCAGAAGAGGCCTATTCGTGGCTGATTGCCCAGTACCAGCCTCCGGTCTACAACCTCACGTACCGCATCCTGAACGACTCAGCGGAAGCAGCCGACACCACACAGGAAGTTTTCCTGAAAGTCTTTCGCGGCATGCAGCACTTTAACGGTGCTTCAAGCCTGAAGACCTGGATTTACCGGATCGCCGTGCACGAAGCGTCGAATCGGCGCCGATGGTGGTTCCGGCACAAGTCCAAGGAAACGTCGATGGAACCGGCGGACGAAGAATCGTTCGAGCCGGTCATGGCCATCAAGGACAAGCTCATCGATGACGGCAGCTCTCCTTTCGAGGATTGCGCCCGCAGCGAACTGAAAGGGCAAGTGGAAGCGGCACTCACCCAGGTGCCGGAGCCTTATCGGACCGCCCTGGTACTGCGGGACATGGAAGAACTGTCGTACGAGGAGATCGCCGAGATCACCGAATCGACCATGGGAACGGTGAAGTCCCGGATTACCCGCGGACGCGAGCAGTTGAAGAAAAGACTGGAGAAGTACTTGCGCAATGCAAAACCACAAGTAGCTTCACCTCTGCGGCATCCGGGCCGGGAAGTTGAGGTTGCGTCATGAAGTGCACGAAAGCCAGATTGTTGTTATCGCAGCACCTGGACGGCGCACTGGAAACAGCCCAGGCACGAAAGCTGGACGAGCACCTGGAAGCTTGCGGAGTTTGCCAGGAGGAGCTTGCCAGTCTGCGCCAGATGAAATCCCTTTTGGGCACAGTGGGCCGCAAGGCAGCGCCCTCGGATATGGCGCTTCGCTTGCGGCTTGCGATCTCCCGCGAAGCAGCACAGGTACGTGTCAGTCCGCTCGAGGCGCTTCGTTTCCGTTTGCAGAACGCCACCAACGCATTCATGGTTCCGGCCACGGCCGGACTGTTGAGCGCGATCTTGTTCTTTGGATTGCTGATCGGATTTTTTGCCATTCCGTCTAACAGTAACGACGTTCCGGTTTCGACTGTGTTCTATACCCCTCCGGAACTCGCTGTCTCGCCTTTTGGCATGACGGACAATATCTCTTCGGACTCGGTTGTGGTGGAAGCCTACGTGGATTCCAACGGACGCGTGCAGGATTACAAGGTACTCTCCTCGCCTGATGGGAATGTGAACGACATCGATCCGATGATCAAGAACATGCTGATCTTCACGATCTTCCGTCCCGCGACCGCCTATGGCCGTCCGACGGCAGGAAAGGCAGTGCTGTCGTTCTCGCAGATTAACGTGAAGGGCTAAGGAGAACGTTTCGTTCAGGGTATCGCGCCGCCACCGTGATAAACCGGGGGCGGCGTTTTTGTGTGAAGTGGTCTCAAAAAACACCGGGCTTTGTGACGACAGGTTTGACCGATTTGCCGCGAACTCCGTAAACTTTGCTGGTCGGTTTTCCTGCAGGAATTTCAGGAGGAATGTGCTGGTTTCCCGTGGTTTCATTCTGCCGGGGGTGGTGTGTCTGCTGCTCTCTTCCCTGCTTTCCGCCCAGCAGAAGTCAAAAGTTCAACTTCAGGTCAATGAAACGATCTTCAGCGTAGCCACCGCTCTGAACGCGTGCGGTTATGACGATGGGCTGAACGAATCCGAACCGGTTCGCCTCCAGGTGCGGTCGGAAGTCGGTCGGGCGGTTCAGCAATCCGCCGATGCGCGGGCGGCGAAGAACGAGATGTGCCAGTTCTACCGCGAGCACCAGCCAAGCGACGTCAATCGCGATCTCTCGCAGTATGTCTCGCTGGCGTTGAACCTGGGGTATCCGCCGGATTTCAAACCGACAATGAAGGAAGCCGACCTGCCGCCGGATACGAACTACGTCCTTGGATTTGTGCCGCTGGTGGCGCACTTCTACAAAGCGGCCCATCTTCACCAGGTATGGACTGACATTTCTCCGCAATACAACACGTTGATCGAGAAGTTCAATGAACCGCTGGCGAACCTGATTCTGCAAACCGATCTGTACCTGAAAAACCCAATCAGCGGTTATATGGGCCGACAGTTCGTTATTTATTTAGAGCCGATGACCGGCCCCGGAAAGATCAACGCTCGCAACTATGGAGATGATTATTTTCTGATCGCGTCGCCGGAGAAGAACGAACTGCCGATGGAGGAAATCCGGCATACCTACCTCCACTTCATGCTTGACCAACTGGCGATGCGACGTGCTTCGACGATGAAACGGCTGGCGCCGTTGTTGAAGGAAGTTCAGTCGGCGCCGCTGGAGCAGAATTTCAAGACCGACATTTCGCTGCTGATTACGGAGTGCCTGATACGGGCTATTGAAGCCCGAACGATTCCCGGCGGAAAAGCCGCGGAGCCTCGCCGCGAGCAGGAAGTGCAACGCGACATGGCGGACGGCTACATTCTGACGAAATACTTCTACGAGTCGCTGGAAAAATTTGAAAAGGAACCGACCAGCCTGAAGGACGCGTTCGGCGACTTCCTCTATTATCTCGACGTCGGCAGAGAAGCCAAGCAGGCCTCTAACATTCAATTCAACACCAACGGGCGCGCGGAAGTAGTCGAAGGAAAGTCGGCCGACGCGCAGAATCAGTTGGAAACGGCGCAACAGAAGTTGGCCGACGGTGATCTTGCCGGCGCGCAGTCACTCGCACAACAGGTCATGGCGAAGAACTCGGCCGATGCGCCGAGGGCATGCTTCATCCTGGGAGAAATCGCTACTCTGAACAAGGATAAGGATTCGGCGATCAAGTACTTCCAACAGTCGTTGCAGACGGCAAAGGATCCAGGATTGATCGCCTGGTCGCATATTTACCTGGGGCGCATTTACGATGTCGATCAGGAACGGGATCTGGCAGTAAAACATTACCAGGCGGCGTTGCGCGCGGGAGACAGTTCTCCGCAAACTAAAGCCGCAGCGGAACGTGGTTTGAAGTCTCCGTACGAACGACGCGCTTCGTCGCAGGAAGAGCAGTAAAACGGCACTCCGGCGCAGTCGGTTGCCAGACATTAAGGAGAAATCTATGAAGAGGCTTATCGCAATACTAGCTGTGTTGGCTGCGTCGAGTTTGGCTATGGCGCAAGTTCCGGGACCTCCGATTGGTGACAGGAATAGCGGCGGACCAAGACCGCAACAACCGGCGCAGGGCAAGACACTGAACGACGTTGCCAATCAGAACTCGCTCAATAACAAGCAGGAAGAGCAACCGCAGGCGGCGCAACCCACCGGCAAGCATCAGCCGGTCGCCAAGACACAAGAAGAGTTCAAGGCGTACCAGGATGCGGCGTCGAAGCCGGACGGTCCATCGGCGGAAGCTGCGGCCGATGCATTTGCGCAACAGTATCCCCAGAGTGAACTCCGCGGCGCTCTTTACCAGCGAGTAATGGGCCTCTATCAGAACGCCAACAATTCCGATAAGACAATTGAAATGGGACGCAAGACGTTGGCGATGGAGCCGGACAATGCTCCAGCCCTGGTGACGATCGCAACTTTCCTTGCCAACCGCACCCGCGAAACCGACCTCGACCGCGATGAGCGTTTTGCCGAGGCGAAGAAGGACGCCGAAAAGGCGCTGGAACTGGCCAATGCCGGTCAGGCGGTTCCAGCCGGTACGCCGCCCGCCCAGGCTGCTTCCTATAAGGACACACTCGTGTCGATGGCTTATGCCGCCCTGGGTGCGATCGACTTCAACAACAAGAACTATCCTGACGCGGAACAGAACCTGAGGAAGTCAGTGGAACCAAGCCAGGCACAGCCCGACCCAATTAGCTGGTATCAACTGGCGTTGACGTTGCAGCGCGAAGGTAAGAATCCTGATGCGCTCACCGCGGCCGGCAAGTGCGTGGAAGTTGCGACGCAAACTCCGGAAGTCGGAAATGTCTGCAAGAACCTCCAGGGATATCTGCAGAAGCTGGTGAGCAATCCGCCGGCGAAACCCGCTGCGGCCGCTACTCCTGCAAGCACGACCGCTCCGGCAGCCGCGCCCCAGGCACAACCCAAGTAAGAGCTGAAGTGCAGTTCATTCCCCCTCGTTGCGACTAAACGTAACGAGGGGGACATTGCCATGAAGGCACCGGACCTCAACAAACTCGAAGACGCCCTCGGTCACAACTTTCGCGATCGAAGCCTGCTGGAATTGGCGATCACCCACAGCTCCTTTGCTCGCGAGCTTGAATCGCAGCATGCCGCAAAAGGAGAAGAAGTCAACATCGGCGACAATGAGCAACTGGAATTCCTAGGTGATGCTGTCCTGGGCCTGGTCACCAGTCAGGAGCTTTACCAGCGCTTCCCCAAGTTCCAGGAAGGACAGCTCTCCAAGCTGCGGGCTTATCTCGTCAGCGAGAAGCACCTGATCGTAGCTGCGAAACGGTTGAAGATCGGACGCTACCTGCGGCTGGGCCGCGGCGAAGAGATGAGCGGTGGCCGCAACAAGACGGCGCTCCAGGTGGACTCGCTCGAGGCCCTGATGGGAGCAATGTACCTGGACTCCGACCTGGAAACACCGCGCAAGTTCATCCTCGACAAGATCATCGGGGCGGAGATCCGCAAGCTCGGGCGGCGCAAAGCCGACACGCCGTTGCCGGTAACGGATTACAAGTCGGCCCTGCAGGAATCCGCGCATGCCGCCGGATTCGTTCAGCCCGCCTACGCTGTGGTTCGTGAACAGGGTCCACAGCACAATAAAACGTTCACCATTGAAGTTCGCCTGCGACGCACCGACAAGAACCGCGCCGAATATGTTGCGCAGGCGGATGGCACCACCAAGAAGAAGGGCGAACAGGCTGCGGCGGAAGCGGCCTTGAAATATGTTAAGTCGCTCAAGGAACCTTCCTCCTCGCGACGCAGTCGAAAAGGTGTAACCAGGGAATCGTGACCGACGCTGTCCAAACCGCGCCCGAAACCAGACCTCAGAGTACCCGGCACCAGAACGGCAGCGTCTCAACTGGCATACAGTGGATTTCCAGCGTGATTGTGATCGCAATCTTTGTGATCACGTTCAACCTGCAAGCCTTTGAGATCCCTTCCGACTCGATGGAAAACACACTCTTGGTGGGCGATTACCTGTTGGTGGATAAGGTGGATTATGCCCAGGGAGGTTTCTGGGACCCGGTGCTTCCCTACCACAAGGTTCAACGCGGCGACATCATTGTCTTCCGCTATCCGGTCCACCCGCAGCAGCATTTCGTGAAGCGTGTGATTGGAGTCCCCGGCGACCGCATACATCTGTCGAATAAGCAGGTGTTTGTGAATGGCCAGCCGCTCAGCGAGAGTTATACGGTTTATCACTCCTCGCAGCCCAACTATTTCCGCGACGATTTTCCCAATACCAAGTACATCGACGGCAACGTAGAGTCGCGCTGGTGGCTGCAGATGCGCAAGCTCATCGAGGACGGTAACCTCATCGTGCCGGGGGGCCACTATTTTGTACTTGGCGATAATCGGGACGACAGTCTCGACAGCCGGTACTGGGGATTTGTCCCGAGTGAAAACATCGTAGGAAGACCACTGCTGATCTACTGGTCTGTCGATCGCGGAGACGAAGCCGGGACCGGCGATAGCGATGTGAATGCTAAACTTACAGGTCTGGCATATCGTCTTAGGAACCTTTTCCATGATGTGCGCTGGGACCGGACGATGAAGATCGTCCGCTAAACCATCCAGGAACCAACGTTGGCAAAACAGAACAAGGCGCAACAGAAAGAACCTGCACTGGCGAAGAAGAAAGAAACACCCATGGAGTTCATCGCCTCGATGGCGGTGGTGCTCGTGGTGGGACTGTTCATCATCACTTTCAACTTGCAGGCATTCGAGATTCCTTCCAGTTCGATGGAAGACACGCTCCTCATCGGCGATCACGTGTTTGTTGACCGTGTGACGCCCGCGCCTAAGACCAACTGGTTTCCGGTGATTCCTTACCACGAGCCTAAGCGCGGAGACATTGTCGTATTCCTGTCTCCGGCTGAGCCGGGACTTTTCGTCGTGAAGCGCGTGATCGGAGTGCCCGGTGACCGCCTTCACCTGAAAGACGGAGTTCTGTATCGCAATGGCGTCGAGGTGAAGGAGCCCTACGTGATTCACAGCCGCGGCGACTACATTCCCTACCGCGACAATTTTCCGGATGTGACTCCCATGGAGGGCAGCGGAGTCACACAGGAATGGCGGCTAACGATGGGCGGGCACATCGAGAATGGCGATCTGGTGGTTCCGCCGGACAGCTATTTCGGGATGGGCGATAACCGGGACGTAAGCTACGACAGCCGGTTCTGGGGATTCATTCCGAAAGAAAACGTGGTCGGACGACCGGAGTTCATTTACTGGTCCTTTGAGACTCCGCCTGATCAGTACAAGAAGACCGATATCGGTGATCGTATTCAGTTCATCGGTAAGGTGATTTTCCATTTCTTCGATGAGACGCGCTGGAGACGCATGTTCCGTCTGGTGAAGTAGAGCGCGACTCGTTCTCCGAATGATACTCAGCGGGATGCTGCAGACCGCTGGTGTGCGCCTGTAGTCGATGTTCACGAAAGCTCAAAAACGGATGGTGCTAGGCGCTGCGACTTTGGTTGCGGTTGTCCTGTTCCTGGTGCCCGCTATCAACATCGGACGGTACCGGCTCTCCGTGGCGGAATCGCTGTCGCAAGCTTTGGGGCGGGAGGTCACGGTACAGGGCATCAGCATTCAGACCTTTCCACAGCCTGGACTGCTGCTGAGTGGCGTGGTGGTCGCCGACGATCCGAGCATCAGTGCCGAACCGATCCTTCGCGCCGACGAAGTGCTGGCAAGTCTACGATTCACCTCACTCTGGCGTGGACGACTCGAGATTTCCAATCTGAAACTGAAATACCCCAGCGTGAACCTGGTCCGTTCGAATGACGGCCGCTGGAACCTCGAATCATTGCTGGAGCGCGCGCGGCAGACCCCTTCGGCTCCCACGGCAAACCCTCATCCCGAAGCACGCAGTCGATTCCCGTATATCGAATCAGACGGCGGTCGCATTAACCTGAAACTCGGGAACGAAAAGACTGTTTATGCGCTGACGGATGCCGACTTCGCCGTCTGGCTTGCCTCGGAAGACGAATGGCGTATGCGCCTGGAGGCGCGGCCGATCCGCACGGATGCAAACCTGAGCGACACCGGAACCATCAAGGTGCAAGGTAGTTGGCGGCGTGCGCCCGACCTGCATCAGACACCAATTTCCGTGAATCTCTGGTGGGACTACGGCCAACTGGGGCAAATCAGTCACCTGTTCTACGGGCGGGATCGTGGTTGGCGTGGAGGGGTCCACGCGTCCGCAACGGTAAGAGGGAAGCCGGAAGATCTCGCGATTCGTTTCGATACGAAAGTAGATGATTTCCGGCGTTACGACATTCTGATCAGCGAATCGGTTTCGCTGGAAGCGCATTGCAACACTGATTACAACTTCACCACCAAGCAAGTGCGGGACTTCTCCTGTCAGGCGCCCGCCGGCGGCGGAGTGGTTCTCGCCCAAGGCAGCTATGATTTCCTTCCGAACCGCCGTCTTGAAGCTACTGTTGCCGCTGAAAACGTTCCGGTGCAATTCCTGGCGCTGTTGGCTCGCCACGCCAAGCGCGACCTGCCCAGCGACATGAAATTGACGGGAATGATGAGCGCGAGCGTAGTTGTAAGAGGTGACTACGGCAAACGCATTTGGGCTGGCAATGGTGAAATGTCGGATGTGGAAATACGTTCGTCGGTTCTGAGCCGTCCTCTGTTGCTGGCATCAAGCCGATGGTCGATGGCGATGCCAGGAACGGAAGCGCATCCCAAACCTCACGCGCACAAGAAGAATGTGGTGACGGAGATTCCTGAACCTTCTTCTGTGGCGTGGAAACTGAAGCCGCTCGAAGTGAAACTCAGTGACGGTGAACCGGCGACAGTCACAGGTTGGTTTTCGCGCGATGGATACCTCACCGAATTGCGCGGTGAGACCGATCTTGCCCGCCTGTTCGAAGTTGCAAAGCTGATGGGATTACCAACACCCGCTTCCGACATAGCCGGCAGTGCAAAAGGGGCTCTGCAAGTTTCAGGCGAATGGGCTGGGTTTGTTCCGGCCACGATTACGGGTGATGCGCAGTTGAAGAATGTAACGGCAAAGTTCACTGGAGTAGCAGAACCGTTGCGCATCGCATCGGCCCACTTCACGGCAGACAAAGATCATTTTAACGTCATCAAGGCAACGGCAGCTTTTACACGGATGCATAGTGCCCTGGAGGCTTCGGCTTCCTGGCCGCAGCATTGCATTCCACCACAGGGCAATGACCAACTCGACTGCGCAATTCAGTTCACCGTGTCGGCTGACCAACTGGATGTGGACGAGATCAATTCCCTTCTGAATCCGAAGGCCCAAAAGCGGCCATGGTACGCGGCTATCGCGAATACGGTAATGGGCTCGAATCAGGCTCGGTTTCCCGACATCTACGCGCTAGGACAAATCACCGCGAAGAAATTGGAGATGAAGTCCGTGACAGCCAGTCATTTCAGCTCGGCATTGACTGTCCGGCCGATTGGATTTTCACTCACCGATATCACCGCCGACTTGCTAGGGGGCAAGTTCCAGGGTGAAGTTCACTCCGATCTGACTGGCGATCCGGCGTACACTTCGCGGGGGACAATCCAGAAGTTCGCCATGACAAACCTGGCCGGAGCAATGAAGGACGATTGGGCATCCGGCACAGCTACCCTGAATTATCGTGGCAAAACGAAGGGGTGGAACTCCGACGATCTTCTCTCGTCCGCGACGGGGGAAGCAGATTTTGAATGGCACGATGGTGCGCTCACCCATATCGCCATCGATAATGGCAAACCTTTGCGTTTTAAAGCTTTTGCCGGAAAGCTGGATTTGCGGAACGGAGTTCTCACTGTCGCCGAGAGCAAAATGCACGCTCCTGGCAGCATCTATCTGATGAGCGGAACCGCTTCTCTGGGACGTCGTCTGGAACTGAAACTGGCACGCGACGGCGTACCGGCGTACTCCGTGACGGGGACGCTGGAGCGTCCTACGGTTTCGGTAGTACGTTCGCCCGCTACCCAGGCGAAGTTGAGTTCGTCGCAAAATCGCTGATGATGCGTCATCTTCTCTGTTCATTGCTGCTGATCGGTGTTGCGTGGGCGCAACAATCCGCGCCGCCGGCTTCGAGCACGCAGGCGATGTACGATGCCGCAGCCCGCAGCGCCCAGACGAAGTTCGATCGCATCAAGCAGAATGCGGGCCGAAGCAGTCCCGACCAAACGCCAACCACTCTCACCGAGAACGAGATCAATGCA
>CAYWSM010000522.1:0-1626 GCA_964460935.1 uncultured Terriglobales bacterium
CTGGCGCTGAAGCATGCCGGCCTGATGGGAATCTGCCTGAGCGGCGCCGGACCGTCGCTCCTCGCCTTCACGCGTGGAGAGACCGCCGCCATCGGCGAATTGGTCCAGACGACGCTGGCGGAGAAGGGCGTCGAGTCGCGCGTTTACCCCGTCTCCGCCGATGATCGCGGCGCCAAAGGCTGGATACTCCCTGACTGATTCGCGTCCTGATCGCGAACTGGTTACGTTCCCGCTTTCCGCACCATTGCACCGAAGGAGGTCGTTGTGTTTGACGCATATCCTTCACCCCAGCCAAGCCACTCAAGACAGCTGCCGGATTGGATGACAATTGTGTGGTTTTTCGCGTCGCCACTCGCTTTCCTTTTCTCAGCAAGGATATTGTGGGAAAAGACCTGGCTGACTCACCGAGAGGGCCGACAAATGATTGGCTTCAGCATCCTGCATATTCATCCGCTTTTCGCCATCGGCGGCATGTTTTGTTCGACGATCTTAGTGCTGTGGCTTGCAGTCGCAGGAATTTTTGCAGCTCTGAATCGATTCAAACTGGCCCGATCGGAATGGTGGATGGCACTCGGTGCCGCCTTCGTGGTGCTCGCAATGTTCATGCCCGACGACTCAGGCCTTGCGTTCCGTTGAACGTTTTTGCCTGCGCATTCCTGCCGCTGGCCTTCGCCGTCGAATCGGTCTAGAATAAGGCCGCTATGGAAGAACGCGACTTTTTTGACGAAACCGAAAGCCGAAAGCCCGCCAGACTGTGCTGTAGTCACTGCGGGCAAACCGAAGACTACGAGGTTCGCTGGCTGGTGCGGACCAAACGGACGAATTTGCGCGGGCACGCCGACGAGCGCGACCGGGCCAAATTCGCCAAGGCCAAGTCTTATATGATCCGGCGCGATGACGTGATGATGTGCAAGAACCCGCGCTGCCGTAAGCGGTTCGACCTTACCGGGCAGTCCCTGGTTTTCACCTAGGACGTGTCCGTCAAGCCTTCCGGCCCGCCGGAGTCCGGCCTGGATTCCGGCACCCGCCCGAGTTGTGCCTCCAAGCCGCCGTCACTTCCAGCCGCTCCGTGCGCCGCTCAGTTTTGCGGACCGTATTCGTAGCGGGGCAGGTTGGGCCCGTCCTGGTAGTGGGAAATTGGGTCGAGGTCTTCGCGATCGAAATCGAGCGGCTGGCTGAGCTGGAGTTCGAGGCTGGTGCCGTGCGTGAGGACGATCTCCTTGCCGCGCGACGCCAGAATCCAGACGATGCCCGCCGCCGCTCCCGCCGCGCTGCCCACCCCCAATCCTTCGAGTGGCGCTCCCTTGGCCGCGCCCACAATGGTTCCAATTTCCGCACCCGGTATCGTCGTGCGCGCGATCTTTCCCGCATCGTTTCCCTTGGAGCCTCCGCCTTCGATCTGCCCCTCTTTGGGCTTAAACGTATCATCGCGTTCGTTGCCGAATCCCGCGAGCGACGCGCGCAGGTGCCGCGTGGTCCCGTTGGGAAGAACCAACTCATCGAATCTCAAGCCCAGTTGAGCGCGTCCCTTCACATGCCCCGGGCGGATCACCTGCGTCACCGTGCCGCGTATGGACGTCCCCTTGGGAATCACGATGTGGTTGCGCACGGCAATCGGGTAGATCG
>CAYWSM010000523.1:0-18892 GCA_964460935.1 uncultured Terriglobales bacterium
TGGATTCGGTGCTTGGCGATACAGCTTTCTCCACTTTCCTTACACCTTCGGCAACACGATTCCGGTCTGCGCCTGATACTTGCCCGAGCGATCTTTGTAGCTGGTCTCGCAAATGTCGTCGGACTCGAAGAACAGGATCTGGCAGAGCCCCTCGTTGGCGTATATCTTCGCCGGCAACGGGGTGGTGTTCGAGATTTCGAGGGTAACGAAGCCTTCCCACTCTGGCTCAAATGGCGTGACGTTCACGATGATGCCGCAGCGAGCGTAGGTGGATTTGCCAACGCACAGCGTCAGCACACTGCGCGGGATCTTGAAGTACTCGACGGACCGCGCGAGAGCGAAGGAGTTTGGCGGGACAATGCAGCAATCGGAATTCACCGTCACGAAGGAACGCTCGTCGAACTTTTTCGGGTCAACGATGGTGGAATTCACGTTGGTGAAGATCTTGAATTCGTCGGCGACGCGGAGATCGTAACCGTATGAAGACAAACCATATGAAACCACTCCTTGGCGGACGAGTTTCTCCGAAAAGGGATTGATCATGTCATGCTCGAGGGCCATGCGGCGGATCCAACGATCGCTCTTAATTGCCATCTAAATATTGACTCCAGAATGACTTAGCTATTTTCCGAGGGCTGGCAGTCACTCTCACACTCGCCTAAAGAAGGGCAAGAATGGACACCCGATCGCACCCGACCTGTGCGGCGGAAGCTGTTTACCCGGAAGTGACAGTCATCTTACGGGCGTGGGGCCTTTGTTGACAATGGGAGTTCAGCCCTTTAATATCAGCAAGTTACGAGAGCTGCGCATTCCGAGGAGCTGCCTGTGATTAAGTTGGACATCATCAACGAGGTGGTGAACAAGACCGGAATCACCAAAACCAAGGCGGAAATGGCCGTGGAGACGGTTTTTGAGAGCATGAAGAAAGCGCTCTCGCATGGTGACCGGATCGAGTTGCGCGGCTTTGGAGTTTTTAATGTGCGTCCGCGAAAAACAGGAATCGGACGCAACCCGCGCACAGGCGCCGAAGTGAGTATTCCTCCGGGTAAGGCCGTTAGATTCAAGCCTGGCAAAGAATTACAGTCGATCGACTAATCGGCCTGTATCCAACGGACCGCGCGATTTACTTCTACACTGGGGCGTGTGGATCGCCGCGCCTTTGTTATTCTGGCCAGCAGAAGTCCTGAATAATGTCTGAGATCACGCCCCCGTTTTCCCCTGTCGAAACCGAACTGCCAGTTGTGCAGGTGTACCGGCCAACGCCGACGCGCCGGCATCCGTATTGGCTGCACCTTCTGTTATTGCTATTAACGTTCGGGACGACCATGCTGGTGGGAACGCGGCTGGAACTGAATTACCTGCAGGGACAGCCCATTTTCACTTTCGGCGATGATCTTCTGCCGCTTTTTCCGATTCATGAAGTATTGAACCAGCCGAGTTTGATTCTGCTTGGACTGCCATTCTCGTTGACGCTGATGACGATTCTGCTCAGTCACGAGATGGGGCATTACATCTTCTGCGTGCGTTATGGGATTTATGCCACGCTGCCATTCTTTATCCCAGCGCCGACACTGATTGGAACGATGGGAGCGTTTATCCGGATCAAGTCGCCGATCCGCAGCAGGACAGCGCTGTTCGACATTGGGATCGCAGGGCCGATCGCGGGCTTTGTGGTGGCAACACTGGTGCTGTTCTTCTCGTTGCCGTTGTCGAAACCCTCCATGCTCGAGGGAGACATTGTCTTCGGCTATCCGCTGATTTTTCACCTGTTGCACTGGCTCATCTGGGGCGATATGGGCGGAGCCATGCCGCTTCGATACATGTTGTTGCATCCGACAGCAATTGCGGCCTGGGTGGGAATGTTCGCGACAGCGCTGAACCTGTTGCCAGGTGGACAGCTGGATGGCGGCCACATCATATACGCGGTGTTCCCTCGGGCACATAAGTGGGTCACCATTCTGACGATCGGAATTCTGCTCCCGATGGCATCACTTTCGTGGAGCTGGCTGCTCTGGGCTGGCCTGATCGCACTGAGCGGCCTGCGGCATCCACCGGTACTGGACTGGCCGGGACTTCCGCGCAACCGGAGAATTCTGGCGTGGCTGGCGCTGATCATGCTGGTGCTGACGTTTATTCCTGACGTGCCAAGGCTACGCTAATTAAGTGAGGTTTTGCGGATCGACATCGACAACGATGTTTGTGCGTGGAATCTTCTTCTGCGCCGAGTAGGACAGCATGGCGCGCAATGCGCCATTCAACTTTTCGCGGCTGGCTGATTTCAGGATGAAATGGTAACGAAACTCGCGCTTGAGCCGCACAACCGGTGCAGGAGCGGGGCCGAGAATTTTGACGGCAGGGAACTCGTTGTCCTTGAAGAAGTGGCCGATCCATCCAGCGTATTTGAGCGCAGCATCGAGTTCGTCGGAACGAATCAGCACGTTGGCGAGTGCCGAGAACGGCGGGTACCTCATCCACTGCCGGAATTTGATCTCTTTTTCATAGAAGCCGTGGTAGTCGTGCTTGGCCGCGAACTGAACCGCATAGTGATCGGGGAAATACGTTTGCAGGATCACCTGGCCCGCGATGTCGCCGCGTCCGGCGCGTCCAGCGACCTGGGTGAGGAGCTGGAAGGTTTTCTCGGCTGAGCGGAAATCGGGAAACTTGAGGGCGTTATCGGCACCGACGACGCCGACCAGCGTAACGCCGGGAATGTCGTGACCCTTGGCGATCATCTGCGTGCCGACCAGAAGATCGACTTCACCCGCGTGAAGGGCGGCCAGCGCACGTTCGAAGTCGCGGCGTCCGCGAACCGTGTCGCGATCAAGGCGAGCAATGCGTGCGGCGGGAAACATGCCATGAAGAACCTCTTCGAGTTTTTCTGATCCGGCCCCGAGGAAATAAACGTATTCGCTGTTGCACTTCGGACAGCGCTCGGGGACGCGCTCC
Organism: uncultured Terriglobales bacterium; assembly: GCA_964460935.1. Lineage (GTDB taxonomy): Bacteria > Acidobacteriota > Terriglobia > Terriglobales > Acidobacteriaceae > DATMXP01. The sequence goes on from CAYWSM010000523.1 coordinate 2,947, forward strand.
ATGTATCCGCAGTAGTGGCACTCGAGACGACGCGAGCTTTTGTGATGGGTCATCGGAATATCGCAGTTGCGACATTGCACAGTGTTGCCGCACATCCGGCAGAGGACGATTGGCGAGTAGCCGCGGCGATTCAGCAGCACAATGACCTGCTCATGGCGGTCGAGACGGTCGCGGATGGCGTCGGCCAGCTTGCGCGAGATGATCTGTTCGTGACCGGTTTCCTTGAATTCCTCGCGCATGTCGATCAGTTCGACTTTGGGGAGCGGACGGGCTTCGACGCGATTCGGCATCGAGATGAGCCGGTATTTCGAGGAAGCGTTGTAATACGACTCGAGCGAGGGCGTAGCAGAACCAAGTACGACGGCGGCATTTGACATCTTGGCGCGCATTACAGCGACATCGCGCGCGTGATAGCGGGGAGTCTCTTCCTGTTTGTAGGAGTGATCGTGCTCTTCGTCAACCACGATCAACGCAAGGTCGTTGACAGGTGCGAAGACGGCGGAACGCGTTCCGACCACGATGCGCGCTTCTCCGCTCCGAATGCAATGCCACTGCTCGGCACGTTCATCGTCGGTGAGTCCGGAATGCAAGATCGCTACTTCGTCGCCGAAAGTGTCATGAAGCTGGGCGGCGGCGGCGGGAGTGAGTCCGATCTCGGGAACGAGCATGATCGCCGAACGTCCGGCGTCGAGGACTTCGCGCATGGCCGCGAGATAGACGGCAGTCTTGCCCGAGCCAGTGACGCCGTGGAGAAGACTGACAGAGAACTTAGCGGCCAGTGCGGCGTCGCGGGTTTTGTCGAATGCTTCGCGTTGCGAAGGGGTAAAGCTGGCGTTAAGTACTATGGGACGCGGCTTCAATGCCGACACGTGAAAGTCTGCCTGCTCCTCGAGAACCGCAATTGCGCCCCGCTTCCGAAGTGATTCGATCGACGATCGCGGAATTCCCAATGCTCTCAGATGCTCGACAGGCAGCCGCCCGTCATTGGCGGCCAGTGCATCGAGCGCCTGCTGCTGGCTCGAGTTTAATTTCCGAGCTTTCCGGATCTTCGAAACACTAGATTCTTGGGTGCCCCATTCAACCCTTCCTTTGGGTTGAGTGTGGTCGTGATTCACACTCGCAATCGGTTTATGAAGTACGGCTACAGAGATTGTTCGGCTCGCGTCGCGTGCCGCCGAAACGTCCTCCCGCTTTACCCACTTTTTCGCCACCATCCGGTCCAGCGTCCTGCGGCTGCATTTGATCGCCGTGCGAAGCGTCTGTTCGCGAATCCCATCCGGTCGCTGCGACAGATAGTCGAGGACTGCGTACTCCTCCATCTGCTCTTCCTGTGAGACGCGGGAGCGCAATGACGAGCCTTTCGTCGCCGATTCGTAGAGCGCCGTCAGACCCTGCTCGGTGATGCGATACATCCGCGCGAACTGCACTTCGGCCCCCAGCGGCAGCATGGTCCGCAGCACCTCGCCGAGCGGAGCGATGTAGTACGACGCAATCCACTTGCCAAGCTCCATCAAAGTGCCATCGAGAACAGGTTGCTGGTCGAGCGCATGGATGATCGGCTTAATCTCGATAGGCTTCGTTCCGGCCTGCGGGTCGCGATCGTGCAATTCCGTGACGATTCCGACGAGCCGCTTCTCACGAAACGGAACCAGCACGCGTCCGCCGACCACGGGAGGGTGGTCGCCGATGCGGTAGGTGAAGACCGCGTCGAGAGGGACGGGAAGCGCTACGTCGGCGAAAGCTGACATGGAAAAGTTAATAGTAATTGGTAGTTAGTGTTTGGTCGTGAAGTCACAAAGGGAAAGTGGTACAAGTAAAGCTATGCAGCAGCGGAAGAAGATTTCCGGGAACACGGACGACGTTCCTGTTCTGAAACTTGAACGACGTGCGTCGGAGCGTCTTATAGAGTTGCTACTGAATCCACCTGCGCCGAACGAAAAAGCACTCGAGGCTGTGAAACGCTTGAGACGCGAGGTTTCATCAACATAGTAAGTTACAGGTTTTCCTGAGCGCGGCTTTAGCCGCCGAGGCCAGGTCGTCGCTCCAAAATTTTCCCCACACTTTGTCGATTTCCGCTCGCGTCGTTCGTCCATACAATGAAGGCCGCCCACGGTCCAAGCGAAAAGCATTTCAGGAGACGACATGCCGCAATATCTGGTTACTGGATACCTCCCCGACAACTTCGACCCGTCCACCATGAGCGAAGAAGCGATCGAAGGGATCCACGCGCTCAACAAGGAAATGATCGCCGCCGGCGTCAGGAAGTTTGCCTGCGGACTGGGCCAGGCGAAGGCCCTGCGCCCTCAGCCGAATGGCGAGGTGCTCATCACCGACGGCCCGTATCTCGAGACCAAGGAACTCGCCGGCGGCTTTTCGATCCTCGAAACCGCAGACCTGGACGAGGCGCTGGCCTGGGCCCGCAAAGGTGCAAAAGTGGGCGGTACACCGGTCGAGGTCCGAGAGATTTTCTTCGTGCCGGCGCCGGAAGAGAGCTGAGAACCCCAATCCTGACGATCATGAAGCGACGAATGCATTACCAAAACTTCCATCGAGACCGCCGTTTGTACTTGATCAGCGGTATCGATTCCGGTCGAAGCGGCGTCGAAGTGTCGCCAAAGCCTTCCAGTTGGTAGCCGAAGAATTCCTTCAGCGCTACTTCTCCGAGTTCCAGCGGGTGGAATGGGAAGGGATAGGAACTGCCTTCATCTTCGGTGGCCGGGTGCTGGCCAGACCAAAACGGCTCTTCGAAAGAAAACCGATCGCCTTTGTCTTCCAAAATGCCGCGATCAGGACACAAACTGAGGGATCGAACAAGTTCCCCGTTCACCCATTGGGCGAATGCCAGCCAATCGACAACACTATGCATTGCGTGGAGGTAGGTCGCGCCGTTGGCTCCCTCCGAAATAAATCGTTCCGGCAACTTTGAGGGACAGTCTATTCCAAATTCTTTGGCTGCTAAAATTGCAACGCCCGGGAAGCAACAGATATGAAGCTCATCGTCGGGCGGGCACGTATAGGAGAGATTTCCATCTCCTATTACCTCGAGATTGTCTTTAGGAAACAGCCTTGTTGCGAGTCGTAGGGTTGCGACGCGATCCAGCTGAGGATAGCCCTTCAGCGCTTCCGCCACCTTGGCGTTTGCGTACACAAGCATCCATGTTTTTGCGCCCACAAGTCGCTCCTTGATGCGCGATAGTCGCCGATCAAGATAATAGACAGCAACATAGACGTCCGGTCTGTGACGAATTACTTGCTGAAAGGGGATTCTCGAACAGCTATCGTCGCTAAGGCTTTTCAGTGTAGTACTTGCGTCTCTCGTTTGCGAAAGCCGAGCAAGATGATTCCCGCAAGAAGCAGGGCGATTGACAATATCAGTGCCACCTTATCGATCCAATAGGCGCTTATGTCACTGCTACGCTGTAAAGATATGAAAATTTCCAGTGTGACTGCGAGAGACATCAGCAGCCCGAATCCCAATCCAATTAAGAGAAACGCGACTTCTCTTCTCGTCATAACTTATGGTTCCATTGTGTAAAGACACCGCGAACTCCGGCCATGTTCCAGATAACACTGCAATCCATGACTCGAAAACTGCCATTGTCACGACACCATGAGATACGGAGTGGTATCCGGATTTTTGAATAGTAATCGACGAGAGCATCACGCTCCAGACAACTCCGGTCGTAGAATCGGGCATGCGTAAACTGCTGCCCCTTGTTTTTTCGCTGTGCTTCCTCGGTCTTGCTTTAGCGCAAGATGGCAAGCCTCTCGCCGAGGCAGGAACAACTACATGCGAATCCGCAGATTCAGGCGGCGGTAAGGGGAAATGGGTCACTTCGAGAGCAGGGTTCTCAGCGGCTGTCGAGCTACGGGCGAAGGTGGCGGGGACGGGTAAGCAACGTATCTGCGTAACATCGTGGATACTGCACATGCGGGATCAGAACAAGCAGCCAAAGAGAATTACCGTAGCTGAACGTGAGGATCGCCCTGACGACAACGAGTGGGTGCAGGAAAACTCGTTCGAGATCAACGCATGGTCGGAAGATGGCAAGATGGTCTTGATTTCGCAGATTGAAGCGCAAGGAGATTGGGATCAAACCACTCCCATCATCTACGACTTTCAGCACGACAAGCACTGGAGGATAGAACTGCACCCGCTGTTCAAAAAACTGATTCCCGCCGATTGTTACGTCGTGTATCGCCCCGTCCGTTTTGCTGATGATGAGAGAATCGTTATCTCTGCATCTTCAACCGACACTGATCGCGAGCCCGGAACAAAGCTTTGCTTCAAAGATAGCCTCTGGCAGCTCGATTTCCGCCATAGCAGCATAGCTCGTGTACCGATAAAGTCAGCGGCGACCAAATAGGTGTTGGAATCAGCCGATACCGCCAACTATCTCAAACTGTGAAATCACGAGTGACAATGACCCAAAACGGGACCCTCGCTGAGAGTCTCGTTCGTCGTGGTTCGCTCGCGTGAAAGCGAACAAGAATCACTCCGGCCCTTCACGTGCTAGGTTCCCGTTTCGGAAAACTGCGGCGCTTGAAATGCCCCTTCCAGAGCACGAATTCCTTGACTCGCCCCAACACGGCTCTATATTGGAAGAGGCCCAAAGTGGGCAGCGCTTGGGGGGCGGTTTCAATGTCGTGTCCCAAGGCGCTAGAGTTCTTTCAAATTGCGGCGGCGTTAACCGAGTGGTGAACCATCCGCCCCCGTTCGTCTCGACGAGAGTTTCCCATTACGGAAGAGAGACGGTATCGGGCCTTGATTTTCCGGCTGTAACTGCCGTGTTATCAAACATCCAGCTCTAAGTTCTTGTGGCTGAAACATCAAGCGGGAAATGTCCGGTAACTCCCTTTCTTTTCAGACACGAGAGGGGAGGGGGTGGGGACAAAAATTGTCAACGCCAGCGTTCATCGGAAAGTAAACGCCGTCTAGCTCTTCTTCGGCACTTCCAGTCCGAGATACTTCATCACTTCCTGCAAATCCTTCCACGCTTCGCCTTTCTGACGTGGATCGCGTAGAAGATATGCTGGGTGATAGGTAACGCGGAGCTTCGTGCCGCGATAGTCGAACCACTGGCCGCGCATATTGGCCATGGTTTCGTTGATGCCGAGCAGTGTTTTGGCCGCAACCGCGCCTAGCGCCACAATCGCTTTCGGCTTGATGACATCGATTTGCCGATAAAGGAACGGCGAACAGGTGTCGCACTCGTCGCGTTCAGGCGTGCGGTTTCCCGGTGGACGGCACTTCACCACGTTGGCGATGTACACCTGCTCGCGCTTCAGGCCCATGGCCTCGATCATCTTATTGAGCAACTGGCCGGCGCGTCCGACGAAAGGCTCGCCCTGCTGGTCTTCATCGGCCCCAGGGCCTTCGCCGACGAACATCAAGTCAGCCTCGGGATTTCCGACGCCGAAGACGATCTGTTTGCGACCCTGCGCGTGAAGTCGGCATCGGGTGCAGTCCCCGAGGTCTTCGCGGATGATGCGAAGGGCGGCTGCAGGCTCGTCAACTACCCCACTCAATCCAACAGAGGGCTTGAATGGGGCACCATCAACTGCGAATCCTTCGTTAATTTCGTCGCGTTCGGCGTTGCGGCGGGCCATGTCGAGCGCCATCTCCTCTTCGATTTGCGCCATTTGGTCGGGCGTGGGTTCTACGTCGCGGCGATAAAAGTCGTAGATCCCGAGGTCACGATAGTAGTTCACGCGATCGGTGATGGCGCGAAGTTTCTCCGGGCTTAAAGCGCGAGCCATAACTGTTTTGTATCGTATCGAGGAATCTCTGGGCAAGGAGGCAATTTATCTCTGCGGCAAGTTCCTCTGCTGGCCGGATTTGCATGATCCGAGTTGCATCCCAGCTGGTTCTGCATTCGTACCAACCGTCGTACTTTATTAACATGTTTAGGGTAAAGTAATCGGGACGAGTAAAACTCAGGCGGAGGTCCCCCCATGCCTCGTTGTTCTGATCCCCGTGACTTGTCTGAACTCGATCCCGTGACGTTCTTCATCGTGACGGAATTGATGGCCGCCGAACGTGAACGTGCTGCTATCGATCTACCAAATTCAAAAGAACGTGCCGAAAGCGCACGGTATGCCGCAGCAGGGCTCCAGAAATAATATCCTGCGAGTAGATTGAGCAGCACTGCGACAAGCCACAAAAATCTCACGTTTTGCGACCGCTTTTCACTCCCAACATCTTGATAGAAAATAGGTTCATCGGGTGAGGAGTTCTGTCGTGAAAAATCTGCTTCTCGCGTTTGTTTTTCTTGCGGTTCCGTTCACTTTTGCCCAACAGATTTCCGGTGATTATATCGAGACACGTTCCGCCGATGTCTATACCGGCCAGTGTTTCGCCAACGGTGAGGTGAACCTCGTCGGCAACGAGGCCATTATGGGCTGGCGCATCGAAAAAGGCTCGTGGGATGGTGTTTCGCTGGACGGACTGAATGCGGTAGCCGTCGTTCGCGCCAAGGCCACTCTGGGCGACCCGTATGCGAATCCGTATCCGGCGAAATCGGTGCTGGTGGTCGATGAGGCCGCAAACGCCCAACAGCGAGCGGCGTTGGTGAGCTTCGTACACCATCAGACCGGCAAGTTGACTGAGAACGTGGAGAAAGTGATTTACACCACCATCGACATGGCCGTGCTACACGATATGCAACATCATGGGAAAGCTCTGTTGCGCGCCGGGGATTTCGTTACTGTGCAGACCCGCGGCATCAATGATCACGACCACATTTGCGGCAATGAAGTGACCTTCTATTCGCCGCTGACGCAAACGGCACATGCCATGCCTGCGGTGGCGGAGAAGGATGAGTACCAGGGGCCTGGGCTGCAAGACACGTGGTCGAACAGTGGCAAGCGCAGCGCCTTCGTGGGAACGTTTGTCGTCACCGAAGCTGCAAACACGCAGACGCGAGCCGGTCTGTAGATACAGAGTGTTTTGTCGGCGCGGGCTGCGGCCCGCGTTTTTGTTTGCCTGCACTTGCGGAGCGCTTGTTTTCATGCGTAAGTTGTACGCATGAAACGGCTTGCTTTTGCTCTCCTGTTGCTAGTTTCCAGTGTTGCGTTCGCGGCTACGAAAGCGGAGAAGATCGGAGCATTCACCGAGGGGTCGGAGAAACTGAAGGCGGCACTCGCGGCGGATGGTTACCGCGTTTATTTACCCAACACCCTGGCGTGCTGCGACGTGTGGCTGCCGAAGAAAATTGCAGCAACCAAGAAAGACGTACCGGGCGCTTATTATCCGGAGTTCCACGAGTCAGAATTCCTCGGGGTCATTGTCTTTCCAAAGGGAGGAGGCGGCGATTTCCGCGGACAGACCATCAAGCCGGGTTCCTATACGATGCGCTACGAACTGCTACCAGGAGATGGCAATCACATGGGAGTGGCGCCGTATCTGGACATGGTGCTGCTGATCCCCATTGCCGATGATCCCGATCCCGACGCGACTTATGACTTCAGCAAAATGGTCGAACTGAGTACCAAGGCTTCAGGAAGCGCACATCCGGCGGCGTTCGAGATGATGCCAGCCCGCGACGGCGAAGGCTCAGCGTTCCAAACCGACGATGGATGGGTGGTGTTCCAGGCCGAAGTCGTTACAGATAATGGAAAGCCGATGAAAGTTGCTTTTGTAGTGAAAGGATCAGGGGAGCAGTAGAAAAATGGGGCCATCCCCGTGGATGGCCCTTCCCCCAGCTGTGACAGGAGAGTCACAAGGAACTCGTCTTGCGTTTGGCAGAGGCGGTATATTCACGCCAGCCAAACCTTCCGTCTGACAAAGATCGCGCCGCAACCCTCCGATCGACTGCGCGGTTCCCGCCTTTATCAAACCTTCGGCTCTTTCGAACCGGAATGTTGCATATGTTTTTACGTGGGAATGAGCTAGAAGGGAAATTCATTATTCTTATGCGAATCATTCGAAAAACTTGGAGTAGGGTTCTGCTCGAAATTCCGCTACCAGTATCCCGATTGGGCCAGAAAACCGGACCGATAAAGTCCGGTTGAAAAACGCACTTGTCGATCGCCCTAATCATCCTGGCGATGCCTTATTGAATGTTTCCCGTGAGTTGTTAGTCCTTGTTTCCACGGGCGCGCTTGCCGCTGATGAATCGTTCATCAGTAACGCGATGAGTTTCTTTACAGCAGCTAAGTTGTTGTAAATGCGAGGTTGCAGCGCGTTTTGTTCGAGTTACAGACCCACTGCTGTTGATGAATTCATCTGCACTCGTGGCTTCGCCGTTGTAACGAAATCGTTCGCAGCTCCCCTCGCTAACGCGTAAGTTCTGATTTTTCAATCGATTACACGCCGTAAAAATCTGCTACAGCGAGTTCTTGGGAGATGGCATGGCGAATGCATTAACGAAAGGTGGCGAGCGGCCTCAGAAAATAGCACGCCAGGAAACGGAGAACTCATATGACAGTCATTCTGGTACTCGCAACCTTCGTCGCTTTCTTACTCATCGATCATTTCTTCTCGAAGAAGCCCGTTGTGCAGATGGAAGTTCAGCCTGCGGTTCCGAAGATCGCATCGGCAGCCGAGCCACGGTTCGTGCCGACACTGGTTGGCGGATTCCGGGTTCCCGAGAATTTGCGGTATCACCCCGGCCATACGTGGGCGTTGAGTGAAAGCCCAACACTGGTTCGTATCGGCGTGGACGACTTCGCGTCGAAGCTGATTGGCAAAGTCGACAGCATCAATCTGCCGCAGCGTGGACAGTGGGTCCGGCAGGGACAGAAGATTTGGAGCATCATTCGCGATGGCAAGAAGATCGACATGGTGTCGCCGATCGAAGGCAGCGTCACGGATATCAATGAAGAAGTGGTGAAGAACCCAGGATTGGCGAACAAAGATCCTTACGGTGAAGGCTGGTTGGTGACGGTGCAGTCTCCGGATGCGAAGACGAACTATCGCAACCTGCTCGGCGGACAATTGGCTCGCTGGTGGACGGAAGAAGCGGTTGGCCGGTTGCACCAGAAGTTCGCGATGCCGATGCCCGCACTGGCACAGGACGGCGGTGAGGCGGTGAACGACCTGACATCGCTGATGCCGGAAGCCGACCTGGAGAAGATCGCGAAGGAATTCTTCCTCGCGTAGGAGTTCTGCGGGCTGAGGCCGCGGTTGCGCCCTGCCCCGATGATCAGAGCACCGGCCAGGGCGCCGGCAGAACAATGACCTTCTGAACTGAGTACTTAGAGAACTGGGGGCGCCGCTCAAAAGCGGCGCCCATTTTGTATTTTCTTGCGATTTAAGGAGGAGTGCATGCACCAATGACTGGGCTACGGTGATAATCGGATGGCATTCCAGCTACTTACCTGCGAAACTAGAATCACCTTTTAGCAAAAGTGGGAGACAGTGGAAACGCAGGAAGGCAGTAGTTCGTTCAATCTTCAAGCTTGGCTTCCCAAGTCAGTTCTTGTACTACGCGATTACAACCGTCAAAAGTTTGTTTCTGACCTCATCGCCGGCATTACCGTCGGCTTTGTCGCATTGCCGTTGGCAATGGCGTTCGCCATCTCTTCGGGCGTATCCCCGCAATCCGGTATTTACTGCGCTGTCGTCGCCGGATTTCTGATCTCAGCTTTCGGCGGATCGAAAACGCAGATCGGTGGTCCGACCGGCGCGTTCGTTGTCATTGTCGGCGGCATCGTTCTCAAGTACGGGATCGAAGGCTTATACATCGTTACCGGAATGGCTGGCGTACTGCTGGTCATCATGGGCATCACAGGTTTCGGATCGGCGGTGAAGTTTATTCCGCGGCCGGTCGTGCTCGGATTTACGAATGGCATCGCAGTGCTGATGGCCAGCACGCAGATCAAAGACTTTTGCGGCCTGAAAGTCGATCACATTGCGGCGGATTTTCAGGGTCGCATGGAAGGATTAGCGACGCACTGGAACACGTTCTCATGGCCCGCCCTGCTGTTATCGATCGGGTCATTGCTTTTGATCCTTCTGACACCGAAGGTGACAAAGCGAGTGCCGGGAACGATCGTGGCTTTGTTTGTTGGCACAGGCGCGGCGCTCCTGCTGAAGCTTCCGGTTGAGACAATCGGTTCGCGGTTTGGCGGTATCCCCAGCGGCTTACCGCGTCTCGAGATTCCCACATTCCACTTCAAAATGGTTCCGGCGCTACTGGGACCGGCATTAACAGTGACGATGCTGGGAGCCATCGAGTCATTGATGTCAGCCGTGGTCTCCGACCGGATGAGCAACGACAAGCACAATCCTAATGTCGAGCTCATTGGTCAGGGCATCGCGAACTTCTTCTCGCCGATGTTCGGCGGGTTACCTGCCACAGGTGCGATTGCCCGCACAGCAACGAATATCCGCTCGGGTGCGCAAAGTCCGGTGGCGGGAATGATTCACGCTTTGACGCTGTTGGCGATCCTGGTCTTCGCAGCGCCGCTGGCAAAGTTCGTTCCCTTGCCAGTGTTGGCGGCCATCCTCATGGTGGTTTCGTACAACATGGGTGAATGGCGTGAGGTGCCGGAGATCCTGAAACTGACGAAGTCCGACATCTCTGTCTGGATCGTCACCTTCCTGCTGACCGTGTTTGCCGATCTGACGGTCGCTGTGGAAGCGGGCATGATTCTGGCGACGCTGCTGTTCATCCGCAAAGTGACGATTACCACAACAGTTTCAGAGGTCACGGACGCGTACGTCGATGAAGGCCGGGTACACATTCTGCAGGACAAGAACATTCCCGACTACCTGCGCATTTTCCGCATTCACGGACCATTTTTGTTCGGCGCCACGGAAAAGATTTCAGCCATTGAAGATCAGATTCCACAGCTTCCACCGATTGTGATCCTACGGTTGCGGAACATGACAGCGATCGACGCCACAGGAATGAAGGCGCTGGAGGATGTTGCGGACGCTCTGCACCGGTCCGGACGGACGCTGATTCTCTGTGGTGCGCGCGAACAACCCGCAATGATAATGAAGAAGGCGGAATTCGAGGAGCACGTTGGACCGGAGAATATCTGTCCAAACGTAGATGCAGCGCTGGTGCGGGCGCAGCAGGTCTATGAGCAGGGAACCGAACTGAGAAGGCAATTCTCGGTGGCGGCAGGATAATCGCCGGGATACCGCCATCACCAATGTCGGAGTTCCTTGTCCATCATTGAAAAGCTATGTTTGTACTGGTGATGGCCGCGAGAACGCGACCATCAGTGCCGCAGCCGCGGCCAATGCGGCGGAGAGGTAAAGCGGAACGGATGCCCCGTACGCTTTCCAAAGCTCGCCAGTAACAACGGATGACAAAAGAGCCGTGATGCTGGTGACGAAGTAGAAGATCCCGAATGCGCGCCCGCGCGATTGAGCAGGCGCCGCTTGCGAAACCATTGCTCGCAGGACGGGATTGGTCAGTGCGTAGTAAAGTCCATAAACCCCAAAAGCTCCCCAGATCGCGCCGTGGGATGGCGCCTTGGCGAAGACAAAATAGACGATCGCAAACACGGCAAATCCAGCAGCTACCAGGCCCTTTTTCGAGATGTGGTCGCTCAGTTTGCCGGCGGGCCAGGAGAATGCCGTGTAAGTGATGTTGAAGACCAGGCCCAGCAGCGGGGCGTAGACCGGGCCTATGCCGACGTCCTGAGCACGTAAGACGAGAAACATGTCGCTGGAATTGCCAATCGAGAAAAGGCCCACGGCAAACATCAGGTAAATGAAGCTGCCGGAGAGCGGCGAATCGGTTCGAGCCTCAGGCTGCTTATGACCGGTAGCGGTTCCGCCAGTTTCACGCGCGAACACGAACACGATCACCATCGCCAATAGTCCTGGAATCGCGGCCGCCAGAAATACGCCACGAAGGCCGATATGCGAGATGAAGAGCACTGCAGCCAAAGGGCCAGCGATCGCACCTGCCGAATCCATTGCCTGCAACAGGCCGAAAGCTGACCCGACATGCGCTTGGTCAACAGACTCAGAGAGCATGACGTCACGTGGCGCTCCGCGCACTCCCTTTGCGAGGCGGTCCGTAAAACGAACTAACAGCACATGCCACCAGGCGGTCGCGACCGCAAGAACCGGTTTCACGAGGTTGGCGACCACGTATCCTGCAACAACGAGTGGTTTGCGATTGCGCGTCCGATCAACGAGGTAGCCACTCCACAACTTCGCTGCTGCGGCGACACTTTCGGCAATTCCTTCAATAAGCCCCAGTGCTGCTGGTCCGGCACCAATTGAAGTCAGGAAAGCGGGCAACACCCAGTACGCCATCTCGGTAGCGGTGTCGTTGAAGAACGATGTCGCGCTAAATGCTCGAACGTTGCCGCGGAGATCGGTAGAGGCTGGCATCTTTGTAGCTTGTACCACAACGTGAAAAGTCGAGTGTCGATCTTACAGGCGAAGTTGTGGAGCAGGAAGGAGAGCGGCCGAATCCCATGCCGGTTCAGAGTTTGCAAAATTGAAATCGAAACGGATGGGGCAACCGGATGGCTGCCCCGAGTTGCTCAACCTAATCCACTTCGGATGCTAGGTTCTAATGGTTAGGCCTGCGGTTGAGCAGATTGTGACTGGGTATTGCCTTTGTTGCCGTGGTGATGCTTAGCCCGCATCTGCTGCCACTGTTGCTGCTGTTCCGGTGTCAGAATGCCGTTCACCTGTGTCATGGTGTCTTGCCGCAGCGCCTGGAATTTTTCTTTTTTCTGTTCTTTTGACAATGATGTGTCGTTCTTGATGGCCTGCGCCTGTTCGCGCTGCTTCTGGAAGATGGGCTTCAGCTTGTCCTGCTGATCCTGTGTGAGGTTCAACTTCTTGGCCATTCGAGCGAAATGATCGCCATGTTTGCCGCGATGCCGGCCTTCGTTCGAGGACTGCTGCTGGGTCGCATTGCTCTGCGACTCAGTCGTCTGTGCCAGTGCTGGGAGTCCGGCAACGATCATCGATCCTGCGAGCGCTGCCGTAAGAAATACGCGCTTCATTGAACTATTTTCCTCCGACCCGATCCTCCGGCTAGGGCCGGATTCGGCGTCTGCATTTGTGTTTGAGTATGCAAACGGCATCGGCTGAGAAAAGTTTCGTATGGCTGGCTCTGGCCCGGGTAGACTTGGGAGAGCTGGGGAAAGTAACGCTATCGTGAACCGCCGAGAGAAGGCCGGGAATGCCCGTGGGGCTCCGAGGTTCACTTCCAGGCAATGTACTCGCGCTTGTAATAGAGATGTAGAAGGCGTTGGGCTGAGTTTGTCAGCTTGACTCTGATCTTGTGCGGCTTGCCATCGGGTTGCAGGGATTTCGGTTCGTATCCGAGGACATATTGGCTACGAAGTTCGCGACTGAACTGAGCGGCGGTCTCGGGCAGCCTGTCTGCTGATGACAAGAACACAGCTCGCCCTCCGGTTGCCGCAGTAATGTTTGACAGCAGCTTCTTGCCAGTCCAATCCTCGAGAGAGAGCATCACAGGAGCAAAGATTCCCAGTGCATAAATCTGTGCGTCTGATTCCTGAGCAATGCTCCGTATCTCCTTGCTGTGATATCGGCTCTCGTTGTCGCCGCCGTCGGAAATGATCACGAGCGCGCGTCGCTGGTAACGGGCATGTTTCAGCTTGCTGAGACCAAGATAGATCGCGTCGAGAAGCGGAGTTCCACCAGATGGGGTTACGTTCTCCAGTTCGGCTTCGATGGAGTGAATGGATTGCGTTGTATCCGCTAGCAATTCAGGCTTCTCGGAAAAAGTGATAACGAAATAGTCATCGTTTCGATTGGAGTTAGCGAACAACTGCGACACCGCCGCGCAGGCGAGGTCGTATTTCTGTTTCATGCTGCCGCTGGTATCGAGCAGAATGCCGATGGAGATGGGGGCATCTTCCTGGTTGAAGTACTTAATCTCCTGCTGCTCGTTGCCGTCGTAAAGTTCAAAGGCTTCCTTCTGCAAGGTTGTGATGGGTTGGTTAAATGAATCAACCACTGTAGCCGGAATCAGTACGAGATTGACTTCTCTCTGAAGCGGGCGGCTGCTGAAGTTCGGTATCTGCGATGCATCCGACGGAACAGAAGGAATCTCAGAAGCAATATGGACTTGCGCCAGACTTTGAGCGCTGATAAGTCCAACAAGTGCCAGAAGCAACACACAAAGAGCAGCATGCCGGCACGCGCAGGCTGAGGCCCACAGGATTTTCATCTTGCCCCCCACAGGCAGGAAGTGCGGGGTACGTTAGCATAGATGAAGACAGCCTGCACTCTCTTCATAAGCGCATTGTTACGCCCCCCGAAGGGTGCAGGCTGTTACCAGAGGACTACTGCGCTTCGACATGGAATGTCGAATGCAGCGGCGCATTGGAGTCGCCGCCCACCCAAACGTCGAACTGTTCAGGTTCTTCGATCCACGATTTGGATTGACCACTCCAGTAGCTCAACTCGTCGGGGCCGAGATTGAACTCGACAGTTTTCTTTTCTCCAGGCGCGAGCGAAATCCGCTCGAAGCCCTTTAGCTGCCGTACCGGACGTGAAGCGCTTCCGGCCTGTTGGTGGATATACAACTGGACCACTTCGTCGCCCGCCACCTTGCCCGTATTCTGCACATCGGCTGTGACTTTGAAGCTCTCGCCGACCTTGGGGTGTTCATTGCTCACGTGCAGGTTGGAGTAGGTGAAGGTCGTGTAACTCAGACCGTAGCCGAATGGATAAAGCGGTAGGTTGGAGATATTCCAGTAACGCGATTTGAAGTCGGGCGCAGTTTCCGGCGCTTGCGTCAGATTGTGCGCGTAGTATCTCGGAACCGTTCCGCTGCCTCGCGGCCAATCGAAAGGTAGTTTGCCGCCGGGGTTTACGTCTCCGAAGAGCACATCCGAGATGGCGTTTGCGGCTTCGCTTCCGCATACCATGCTTCCAGAATCGCTGGAACATGTTCCGAGGCCCAGGTGATATCGAGCGGGCGGCCATTGAGCAACACGATCACGACAGGCTTGCCGGTAGCGACAATAGCTTCCAGCAGTTCAGGTTGATTGCCGGGGAGCACGAGCGTGGAGCGCGATGATGCTTCGCCGCTCATGTTCGCATTTTCGCCGAGAACCAGGATGGTGAGATCGGAAGCGCGAGCGGCGGCAACAGCTTTCTTCACTTCAGCGTTCAATTGCTCCGGAGTTAGTGGCTTCGCCTCTTCGCGGCTCTGGTCTCCCCAGGGCATCGGATACTTGCGTTTCATTTCGCCGCCGGGGGCATACGTAACTTTAGCGTTAGGGAGTTTGGCGCGGATCGCCTGGACGATGCTGGGCCCAACCGAAGATGCATTCTCAATGTCCCAGGAGCCGGTGAGATCCTTTGTCGTATCGGCGAGTGGGCCGATGACGGCGACCGCTTTTAAGGTCTTCCGCAGCGGAAGCGTATGGCTCTCGTTGCGCAACAGCACCATAGAGCGTTGTGCGGCCGTGCGGGTGAACTGGCGATGCTCAGGATTGCTGAGGATCTTTTCCGATTGGGAAAGGTCCACGTAGGGATGCTCGAACAGGCCGATGCGAACCTTGGCCGCAAGAATAGGACGAACGGCCTCGTCGATGTCGGTCTCGGTGAGCTTACCACTTTTTACGAGCGCTTCGAGATTATTGAGGTAAGTGCCACTCGCCATATCCATGTTGACCCCGGCAGTCAAGCCCTTGTAGGCGGCGTCTTGTTTGTCGCGGGCATAGCCGTGGACCATCAAGCTGTCAACAGCCATGGCATCACTGATGACAAATCCTTTGAAGCCAAGGTCATGGCGCAAGATATCGCGCAACAGCCATTTGTTGCCGCTTGCCGGAACGTCATTCAGGTCCATGTAGGCGGACATCACAGTGCCGACACCGGCCTTAATAGCCGCCTGGAACGGCGGCAGATATACGTTGCGGAAGAGTTCTTCGGGAATATAGGAAGCATCGTAGTCGCGGCCACCATCGGCAGCACCGTATCCGGCGAAATGCTTCACCGAGGCGAGCATGTGGCCCGGTGTGCCGACGTATGGACCTT
>CAYWSM010000524.1:0-2331 GCA_964460935.1 uncultured Terriglobales bacterium
AATCTCGGGACCATCCGCATGCTTCAGCAGCAACTGCCGCCAGTCCTGCTCGTCGCCATCTTCCACAAGGACTTCGAATTGCGGACCAAGTACAGTGCGCATTTCCTGCAGCGGAGCCTTGCCATCGGATTCGGCGAGCACACGGATGTAGTAGCCCACTACCGTCCCTTCCACTTCGGTGGCCGCTTTTCCAGGAAAGCACGTACGCCTTCCGCAGCGTCTTCTGTCTTGATCAGTTCGTCGAGGTAAATCTGTTCGGCTTTGCCGAGCCCTTTATCGAAGTGCATGGCGTCCCACGCATACAGAGCTTTTTTCGCAATCCGCAACGCCGCAGGACTTAACTGCCCGAGCCGGTCGCAGGTGTCGTCCACGATCTCCGCCAATTCATCTTCTGGTAGCGCCTCGTTCGCCAAGCCAATGCGCATCGCGTCTTCGCCAGAAATCTGGCGGCCCGTGAGAATCAATTCCGCCGCATGCTTCTGACCGATCAGCCCGCTCAACACGGCACATGCGACAGGAGGAAAGTGTCCGAGCGAAATCTCCGGAAATCCCCAGTTCGCCGAATCCGCGGTGAATACCATGTCGCAAACTGCCGCGAGTTCCGCGCCACCACCCAGGCAAGTGCCACGCACGGCAGCGATAGTGACCTTCTTCGAAGCCGTCACGGTCTTGATCACCGTATGAAACTTCGTCAGCATCTCGCGAGCCTGATCGGGCGTGTGAATACCAACATCAACTCCAGCCGAAAACGCCCGATCACTCCCGGCAAACACTAGGCCCACGATGTCAGTACGCTGTTCGATTTCTTGTAGGACCGATTGCAGCTCGTCCATCATCGGCAGGTCGATCACGTTAACGGGAGGGTTAGCCAGGATGACGCGCGTCACCGGCGCTTGCAGTGAAACCATGAGGTGGGTGTAGTGGGATGGCATACTTACGGGCCAGTTCATTGTCAGGAGTTCATCAGTACATCAGTTCTTCAGTGTAACGCTCTACTGATGAACTGACGAACTGATGAACTAAATGTTTATCGCCGACTTCCGCACTTCGCCGATCGTCTCCAGCGGATCCTTTGCTCCCGCCTTGGGGACGATCCAGTTCGCATCGTTGTTGATGATCTCCAGCAACAGCTTTTTGTCATCGGCACTGGGCATCACTTCTGCGAAATGCTGCTGGTACTCGCGATCACTTAGTGGCTCCCCGGTTTTGACGTGGAACTTCCGCCCCGCATACTTGCCGATCGCACGATTAAACTTGATGTCCGGCGTGAAAAGCGGCTCCTGCCCCGGCTTTAGCACCTTGTTGAACCGCTCGATCAGCCCCGATACTTCCGAACGATACAGCTCACGGTTGTAGTCGTTCAGATCATCGAGATCAGCAGCCCTATCGTTTTGCGGCTCATCGTAGCGACCCTTGATGCCCCACACATAGGCCCAATGGGCAGAGGAAGAATGATCCGTCCCAAATAGATCGTAGGAAGTCGAGATCCACTTATTGAGGTACTTCTGAATCAGCCAGCTCGGAATCTTCCCGGCCTCAACCACTCGTCGCAGCCCGTCGTTCCCGGTCCCCATGTGGAACGCCTCTTCCCGCAGCATGTAAGACATTGACCGTCCCAGCGGCGCGAAGGCCGAATACTTCAACATCTGCAACTGGAACTTGCCATCGCGATCGACGAAGTCGGTGTAGGTAAAAAAGTCCATCCAGTTGTCGACGTCGACATTGAACGCGCCGAGCAATCGCTTGTTTTCGAATGCACGTCGCTCCAGCATCTTTTGTGCTTCCACCTTGCCGGTGTATCCGAAGAACTCCACCAGAAGCGCGCACATCTGCCAGCCATGGCGCATTTCTTCGATCATCACTCGCGTCAGCGCCCGGCGGTCCCAATCTGTCGGGGCGGTTTCAAACAGATGCCTCTGCTGCTCGACGCTGGCAAATTCCGTGTCACCCTGGTACACGATCATATTCAGCAGCGCGTCTCGCATCTGCTGCGTCGGCATCTGGCGAAGGTTCTCCCACTTCTTCTTGCCCTTGTAATGTCCAAACTGGATTTCGTCGGTCTCGATCTGCCCGAATAGCGTGTCGAACTGGAAGCTGGCGATCTCGTCACGATTGACGCCGATCTCCTTCCGCCATTCCTCGAACAACCCTTGCCAGTCGCTAAACGTACCGATACGCATAACTTTTCCCGGCATAATTCCCACATCCTTTAACCACGAAGGGCACGAAGTAGCACCAAGGGATTTCGAATTCTCTCTGAACTCCTTTGTGATCCTTCGTGTCCTTGGTGGTTGATCTCTACTCGCAATATCCCATGTCCGCCGTCAGCTT
>CAYWSM010000525.1:0-8788 GCA_964460935.1 uncultured Terriglobales bacterium
GGAGTAAGCTTCGTCATGGCTAAGGCAGGGGCAGGGGAGATTTCCCCTTCCCCTGCACCCCTTCCCCTCGACGCAGCTGCGGAGGAAAAAGTGTCAGGCATGTCTCCGGTCTGAAATGTCAGGGATCTCCCCGGCTGTTCAGCGACCTAACTCTCGCGTTTTCAATTACGCCCCGAACGGATCGTTATTTTCAATTACTTACGAATTCCCATTTTGTGACTGGAATTCACCCGCTACAATCATTTCGTCATGATCGATACACAATTGGTTGCACCCAACACTACGATTACCGCGAAAGGGGACGGTAATCCGGTCCCCGTGGATGAAGCTGTCAGCCGGGTTTTCCTGGTCCTGCTGAACATTACCAGCATCATCGAGCAGGAGTCCATCGAACTGAGCATTTTCGGTTCTGTCGACGGCCAGACATGGGACCCGAAACCGTTGCTGACGTTTCCTCAAAAGTTCTATCGCGGTGAAACCCCGCTGCTCCTTGATCTCACGGCTCATTCGGATATCAAGGCACTCCGTGCTCACTGGGAAGTTAACCGCTGGGGCCGCGGACCGGAACAGCCAATGTTCGAAATCGGCGTGGGGCTGAAAGAAGTGCCGGCGGAGATGCTGCAGCAAGTTGGAGTGTAAAGGAAACGGCGAGCGGATTGGTTGATCCGCCCGCCTCTGATTTCGGCGAATGAGTTATTTCTTCGCCGTCTCGGTGAACCTCTGCAACTGTGCCAATGTCTTGCGCGCTTGATCGCTGTTCGGACCTTCCGGAGACTTTTCCAGATACGACTTTAGCTCCGACATTGCATCGCCATAGGCGTTCATGCCAATCAGCGCCTGCGCCCGGAACAGGTGCATTACCGTGGCCGTTGGAGGTGCCTGCGGCATCGCCCGATCGAGACTTCGTACCGCAGCGGCGTAGTCTTTCTGTCCGATCTGAGCGCGTGCCATTTCCATGTCCGCCTGCCATGACTTCGCATTCATAGACATGCCGTGTTTGAGCGTTTGCTGGGCGCGGTCAAACTTTCCCTCGTTGTTGTAAAGAGAAGCCAATGCGACAAATCCTATGCCGTCTCCGTAATCGAGTTGGACCGCTCTTTCGAGGTCAGGCTGCGCGTCCGTGTTGTCGCCCTTCTGCATGTTCAGGATTCCCCGGAGTGTCAGCGCTTTGGCGTAATCGGGATAAACCCCGAGCGCTTTCTGCACGAACCTGAACGCATCGTCGATACGCGACTTGCGAAATGCTTCCTCAGCCTTGTGCAACAGGCTCTGCGCTTTTCCCGGCACCTTCATCTGCGACAACGACACGGTAGCGTTATTGCCTTCCGGTACAGGGTTCACCGGTAAACGTACGGAAACATCACGATCGCTATCGACGTCAACCTGCGTTCGCTGTTGGGCGGCGCCGGAACTGACGATCAATTCGTAGGTACCGTTGCGAAGGTTCTCGAATTGGAAAGTCCCGTTGGCGAAGGTGTACGTTCCCGGCACCGGATGACCGGTGTTAACGTCCATCAGGTCCACGCGTGCGCCGTTCACGGGACGATCGTTGTTGTCGTGCACAACGCCCGTCAGGTGCGATCGGAACACGGTGACCCCGAATTCATTGTTAAATGGACTGGTTTGCGCGCCACAGCAGAGCGCCGCGATTACAATGGACACCAAGAGCAAGGGCCGGTAGAACATCGAGCACGTTCCCAGTTTCACGTAGAGCGTTTCACCGTGGGTTCGTTCACCACTGGGGCCGCTCCCGGCGCAGCTTAGTGCCGCGCTAAGCACTCAGAATGGGAAATAAGAGGCTAAGTTGTCTTTTTTATTGACAGAAACAAAAAGATAAAGTAAGCGCCACGGGCAACCAGAAAGGATGCACGTTTTTCAATGCAGGGTTCGGACTCGGTAACCATTTATCCGGCTATAAATGTCGTCGGAAGTCTTCGCGTTCCCGGCGACAAATCGATTTCTCATCGCTACGCGATGCTGGGCGCTATCGCTAATGGAACGACGCGCCTCGCCAATTTTTCTACCGGCGCCGACTGCGCCAGTACGCTGGCGTGCATACGCGGACTGGGATGTGACGTTTTACATCGCGACGGCGTTGTCGAGATTCAGGGGCGAGGACGCAATTTACAGGCTCCCAAAGGAGCACTGGATTGCGGCAATTCCGGGTCAACGATGCGGATGCTGTCCGGCATTCTCGCGGGACAGGATTTTCAGTCGGAATTAATTGGGGATGAATCGCTTTCCCGTCGGCCAATGCGCCGCGTGATGGCTCCACTTACGAGCATGGGCGCAAGGATCGAATCGCAGAATGGTCTTCCGCCTCTGAAAATTACCGGCGGTCGTTTGTCCCCAATCACATACGAGTTACCAGTGCCCAGTGCGCAAGTAAAGTCGGCGGTTCTGCTGGCGGGGCTTTACGCAGACGGCGAAACATCGGTCATCGAGCCGATCCGCACGCGCGATCACACCGAGATCGCATTGCGCGCGTTTGGAGTAGAAGTCTCTCATGCTGGCACCCGCATTTCGGTTCGTGGAGGACAGTCGTTGCAAGCGATCGATGCGGAGGTACCCGGCGATCTTTCGTCAGCCGCTTTCTTCCTGTGCGCCGCAGCTTTGTTCCCGCAATCGAGCCTGGTGATCGATGGTCTAGGGATGAATCCGACGCGAGCCGTTCTCCTCGATGTACTAACCTCCATGGGGGCCAAGCCCAAGGTTCTCAATCTGGAAGAGCGACATGGAGAGCTCGTTGGAGTCATTGGTCTGCAGGCAAGCGAGCTGAAGGGGACCACCATCTCCGGCCCGATTACCGCGGGCGTGATCGATGAAATTCCGGTGCTCGCAGCCATTGCTCCTTACACTCGCGACGGAGTCGTGATCAAGAATGCAAGTGAGCTGCGGGTGAAAGAGTCAGACCGGCTGGCGGCCATTGCGGAGAATCTCCGCGCCATGGGAGCCAAACTCGAAGAACATCCGGATGGCCTGACCATCCCCGGCGGCCAGCAACTCCACGGAGCTGATATCGATTCACACGACGACCATCGCATTGCGATGGCCTTCGCCGTAGCAGCTCTGCGTGCCTCAGGAGAAACTCGCATTCACGGCGCGAGTTCCGCGCGCATTTCCTTCCCTGAATTCTTCCACTTACTGCAGCAGCTTACCTCGGAATAGCTGTTTAACGCGGGTGGTGCATTTAGCCCACCCGCCGTACACCTGAGCCATCCAATGCGTTTGTCCCCGTGGAATATCCCGCTCTCCTGACGGTGAGTCCGGGTGCGAACAACGGCAAACACGGCGGATGAAAGACCCCACGATGGAGAGTGTGTACGATGAAAAAAATAGTGTTTCTTCTGGTAACCGCATTGGGCTTGATGGCGGTGCCTGCGCTGATTGCGCAGGATCACGCGGAAGTGGGCGTATTCGCTGATTATGTTCGCCTGCATCATGCGGACGACGCAAACTTCTGGGGACTCGGTGGGCGCGTGGGCTTTAATATCATGCCGCACGTTCAACTCGAGGGCGACATTGCCTATGACTTCGAACGCAATTTCACCACGACCACGAGCACGGGCGGAACTACCACGTTTACGCAATCGAATGGTTTGCGCCTGATTCACGGCGCTTTCGGTCCCAAGTTCATGACCAATGTTGGACCGGTACGTGCGTTCGCGGTGCTGAAGGGCGGATTCCTGAATTTTGGAGTGTCGGGTAACGGTCCAGCCATTGGCTTCACCAACCAACTGAGCAGTTTCGGCAGCGGTGACACGAACGGCGTGTTTTATCCCGGTGGCGGTGTCGAGTTTTTCGCGGGACCGATTGGATTTCGCGCAGAAGCGGGAGATCTGATGTACTTCGACCGTGGCGCCAATCACAACCTGAGCATCACCTTCGGACCGGCTTTCCGGTTCTAAGCACGGCGTAAGTTGAGAAGGGACAGCATCGGGCTGTCCTTTTCTTTTTTATCGCACGAACGGGTTCGAGTCCCGTTCTTCGCCGATGCTGGTTGCAGGACCGTGGCCCGGGACTACAACTGTGTCCTCTGGAAGCGTCAATACACGCTGCTTCAGTGAGTCGATGATTTTCTCGAAGTTGCCGCCGGGCAAGTCGGTTCGCCCGATGCTGCCGGCGAAGAGCGTGTCACCGGCGATCAGTTTCTTTTCGGAGGGGAAGTAGATGCAGGTGCTGCCCTCAGTGTGTCCGGGAGTATGGATGGCCTTTCCACTCAGGCCGCCAACGTGAATCGGCGAGTCGTGTTCCAGGCTGGCGTCGATGGCGATAGTTCCGGGTGAGGGAACACCAATCCACGCCGCCATCTGATCCATCAACTGCAATTGCATGCTGTCTGCGGAGTCCATCCAGATCGGCGCTCCCGTCGCGTGCTTCAGCTTCATTGCTCCACCAACATGATCGATGTGACCATGCGTGATCAGGATCTTCTTGAGCGTGAGCTGATGCTTTGCCAACGTGAGCAGCACCCGGTCGATGTCGTCGCCGGGGTCGATCACAATGGCTTCGCGCGACGCTTCGTCTCCGATAACGGAGCAGTTACATTGCAGGGGGCCGACAGGGAAGATTTCGTGGATCATAAAAGACAGTGTCAGTGTGATATACGGGGTTCACAATCCATCGCCGACTAAGAGTTTATTTAAGCGAGGAAGTCCCCCACACAACATGAGCAATGATCAGACCTCCCAGAATTGCGATCGAGATACTTAAGAATGTTCCAATCAAGAAATATTCAGCGAACTTTGGCTCCTTCAATTCAGGGAATCTGGCAATAGATTTTCCGGTCAAGATCAATCCCACCATTGTAGGCGATTGAATAGCTATTGCAGTCAAAACCAAGAAGCGTTCTAGCCAGCCAATGTACAAGCCCGCATTGGTTAATTCCTCTTTTGTCTCGCCATCGGGGACAAGATTTCGGGCTAGTGATCTTGTTAAATAGCGAATGAGATATCCTCCCGCAAATACCACCAGTACATAGATAACTCCAATAGCAAGCATATGCTGTTTTGTGCTGTCCGACACATGCAGTATCTCTGATATACGCCCGCTGCTTAGATATAGAGATACGACGATAATCATGCCGAGATCGCCAAACAGACCTATTAAAAGAAACGTAAAATTGTTTGAGCGGCTTCTGGTCGTTGCCCAATACTTCAACTGATCGAGCGCAGCGTGACTAATGATGAACACTCCTAAAACTAGGTAGGTGCGCAAAGAAACCATGTATTCGGGAACGAAAAAGAGCAAGATCAAAATGGTCATGCCGAAATGTACTGCCGCTCGCGCAATCAATGCGAAAACTTCTTTTTCCTTGTTTCTAGCCAGACGTGGTGTTTTCAGAGAAAGATCTGCGATCAGATAGGCTAAATATAGAGCTAAAAACAGCCTTGACGTTGGATGCATAGATTTATGCAAATTTTAAATTATGTATAAAAGCGTACATCCTAAAAATAAGTTTCTATTAAGGTTTCGGCAGCGTGGATTGTTTCTTCTATCTCCCAGTAATGTGCTCTTTTCAAATTGCGGGACACGGTTGAAGAATCTATGCCCAGTTTCTTAGCCGTCGCTTCCTGATTCTCTGTCTGAACGTATTTACCGATCGTTTCCCACTGCTTGCTTGTTATTGCTTGTATTAATGTGTCTTGCAGGTGATAAATAGCATTTGAAACGATATCGAATACCTCATTGCCAGAACATATCTGAGTTAGGATGCGAAACTTGTGGCTTTTTGTTTTTAGTGTATCGGCCGCTTCTCGTGCACGCTCAAAAGCTAAGCCTCCTGAAAAGACGTTCACCGGTTTCTTGTAGGGTTCAGAGACCTCTCCTATACCAACAGCCACCCACAATTCGATTGGATAGAAACTTCGCCGAAGATCAAAAATTACTTTTGGAATATAACCAGGCTTGCGGAGAATTGCCTGAAATTCATCCCAAGCGGTGACGGCGTACTCAGAAAGAAGGAGATTCTCTTTCATATGGCGTTGTGAAATTGGCAGCAATTTACGATCCCTCACTTTTCGAAACTGCTGTAATTTCCTTGATTCAATAATATCTGCCGTAATTACCGCATACTGTCTCTTGGCCATGTCGTGCCAATTGTAATGGTTGTACGTATTTGTGCAATCCAGGAAATATGTATATTTCCGTGCAAAAAAGAATGACAGTCAAGAAAGAGAGCCGACTTTAGCCTCCGAGCGACCTGGAGGCTTTATGCTGAACACTGATAACTGATCGCCGGTTACTACTTTTGTGGTGTCGGCGTCGTTGGGTTTGGCGACGGCTGGTTCGTTGGAGCAGGCGCCGACTTCGCCGGAGTATTTGAATTGCCGTTCAAGATCGATCCCGACGCATGGCGCTCGCGGCTGGCAAAGATGGAGAGCGAGATCGATGTGATCATGAACAGAATGGCCGCCCAGGTTGTGGCTTTGCTCAAGATCGTAGTGGCGCCACGGGGGCCAAAGGCGGTCTGGCTGCCTGCTCCGCCGAATGCGGCGGCGATATCAGCGCTCTGCCCGCTCTGGAGCAGGACGACGACGATGATAAACAGACAGACGATGATGTGGACGATGGTAATAAAAATTGTGAGCATTTCCGGCCAATCGGGCGCACAACAGGCGCCAAGTTCAAAATTCTGCCTAAGTTTCGGGGAATTATTATGGTGCGGAAGGGGGGACTTGAACCCCCATGCCTTTCGGCGCCACCCCCTCAAGATGGTGTGTCTGCCAATTTCACCACTTCCGCACTGCAATGGGCAGGGTAGACCCACACGTAACCCGAATTTCAGGTGCATCGACATTATAGCAGGAGGAAGGACGAAGTACGATGGTCGGAGAATGAACTAACGTGTTGAAAAGGTGAGGGCTTCATCTGTTCCTTCCTCTATCACTGTTCGAACGAGCGCCGCAGCTCTTTGGAAAGTTTTTCTATTTTCTTGAGCTTTGCGGTGAGGTCAGCGGCTAGAATGCCCTTGCTCATGTTGATGACGTCCAGGTTGACAGAGTGGACCACTTCGTTGAGCTCCCTGGTCTTTACCGCAATATCGCGGATATTCAGGGTCTTTCCAGTCGGAGCCGCGATCCCTTGGCGATCCTGGACGGGTAACTGCTTGCCGCGCATCCGATCGGTGATGTGCTGCATGGTGGCTGCATTTGCGACTGCATCAGGATCGGCATTCTGAGCCGACATTGCGGGCACAAAAACCGCGAAGAATAACACTGCGAGGATTAGGCGCTTCATGGCTCACCTGCGTGACTACTGGCGGAAATGATCCTCCTCGGCAGGAAAGTATTCAACCGGTTTTCAAGAAAGGAAAAGCCCAACCCGGAGGTTGGGCTGATATTGGCAGTGCGCCTTAGTATTGAACAATCGCGGCAAAGTTCTGCGGGTTGAGCGAAGCTCCACCAACCAATGCGCCGTCAATTTCTTCCTCGGACATGAGGGACTTGGCGTTGTCGGGCTTGACGCTGCCGCCGTACAGAATTCGCAGGTTGTCGGCAAATTCCTTACCAAATGCGTTAGCGGCTTCGTGGCGGATGGTGAGATGCGCGGACGCGGCAATCTGCGGCGTAGCTGTTTTGCCTGTTCCGATTGCCCATACCGGTTCATAGGCAATCACGAGTTTGGCAGCTTTCGCGGAAGACATGCCGCGGAAAGCGATAGAGCACTGGCGCCGAAGAACGTCGTCCGTAATACCGGCTTCACGCTCTTCCAGGACTTCGCCCACACAGACGATCGGCGTGAGTCCGGCTTCTAGAGCTACTTTGAGCCGCTTGTTGACGGTGTCATCGGTCTCGCCGAAGTATTGACGGCGCTCGGAGTGTCCGATGATCACGTGCGTGCAACCGGCTCCCACGATCATGCCGGCGGAAATCTCACCGGTGTAAGCGCCTTCTTTTTCCCAGTAGAAATTCTGGGCTCCAATACCGACGTTCGAGCCCTTGGCAGCTTCGACGGCGGCAAGAATGTCGATAAACGGCGGGCAAACCACGATCTCGTCGCGGGTGTGGCTCTTCACCAGAGGTAAAAAGGCGGAGAAGAAGTCGCGGGTTTCGGAGGGCGTTTTGTACATCTTCCAGTTGGCTGCAATTACTTTTTTGCGCATTATTTTTGAGAGCCTTTCACAAAGATCTTTTCACGCGGATCACGCGGATCAGACGGATTGGTACGGATTTAGGGAATAGAAAAAGACCTCGCTTCTACGTCTTGCCTGATTCATTTAAGACTGCATGTGCTGCGTTTACATAATGGTTGTGAGTACGGCTGTCGAACAGGACAAAACGGATTTCGCGGATTGATTTGAACGCCGGAGCTTCGACGACAACGGTTGTAACCGCAACTTTAGCTGCTCGGTCTGTTGGGTACCCGAAAGCGCCGGTTGAGATGGACGGGAACGCAATGGACTGCAAACGGTTTTCGTCCGCCACACGGAGGGAATTACGATAGCAGTTGGCCAGCGTTTCGGGTTCGTTGCGTTCGCCGCCATACCAAACCGGTCCGACGGTGTGGACAACGTGCTTTGACGGCATCCTTCCAGCAGTGGTGATTACGGCTTCACCGGCAGGCAGGCGTCCGATGCGTTGCACGATCGCTTTGCAATGTTCGAGGATCTCAGGGCCGCCGGCGCGGTGAATAGCGCCGTCCACCCCACCGCCTCCCAGCAGGGAGGAGTTGGCGGCGTTCACGATGGCATCGCAGGCTTCACGCGTGATGTCGCCGACGACGAAGACGAGGCTGGCCCCGTTGGGGAGTCCGAACGTTTTCGTCGTGTCCTGCGGTGTCACGATCA
>CAYWSM010000526.1:0-2583 GCA_964460935.1 uncultured Terriglobales bacterium
GCAACGGGAAGAGGTGCTTCCTTGCGGACGGGCTTTGGCGATGGTTTTGTAACAGCGGGAGACGGGGCAGGAGTGGGAGTGTGTTTCGATTTTGGATTCAGCTTGTTGCTGATGTCGGCGAGGCTCCACCGAAGTTCTGGCGTACGCAAAAGACAGTGCTGCGCGATTTCCCGGAACGGAGCCGGAACCGATTCGGGTACCACCGGACCTGCATTCGGCGATGCTGGCGCGCCGGGAAGCTGTTGCGTCAGAATCTGAACGAGCGTCACGCCGAGTGACCAGATATCCGAAGCAGCGGTCACGGCAGATGAAGCTTCCGGAGCATCATGCGGGTCAGGCTGACGCGACAACGACTCTCCGGTGCGATGCACGCCATCGATCGACAGCTTGAGTTGGTCGTTCGCAGCCATGATGTTGGCGGGATTTAGATCGGAGTGAACGAGTCCCTGCTGGTGCAGATAGTTGAACGCGTCCAGAATTGCCTGCAAGACTTGTTGGGCTTCTTCTTTGGTAAGAGCGCGGTCGGGCAGAACCTGAGCGAGATTTTCTTCTGCGAACTCGGTGACCACGTAAACAAACGGTGCGTCATCGATCTGTGTGCGACCAAATCGCAATACGCGGAGCAGATTCGGATGCGAAAGTTTCGAGGCGAGTTCGAAGCGCTCCAGATGACGTTCGGCGGATTCGTCCGCGGCGATGAGCTTGATGGCGGCATTCTGTCCCGCGAAAGTAGTTTGAAAGACAGCAGTGTGTTCAGTATCGCCAACGAACGCGGCGAGAGACAGATCGTCGCCGACTACGCGGCCGACCCAGTGGGGAAAATGTGCAGACATGAATTCTCCGGCTACCTAACTGGGAGAGCCAATTGTACGTGAGGAGCGGAAAGGTCCGTAGCGGAAGATGCAGTTTTTTGTGGAAGATGGCTCGGTGAAACGCCCCAAAAGGGAAAGGCCCATCCTCGGCAAGAGGCCAGGGATGGGCATAGACATCTGAGGTTAGCTGATCTTGCGCGGACGGTCACGGTTGACGGATTCAGCCGATTCCGGCGTGAATTTGCAGACATTACAACTGGAGGCAATCCGGGGGCGATCCCGCCGGATACTGTCTTCGAAATTCGTCCAGCGCTGGCCGAGATGCGGACGGGACAAAGTACCAGGTCCCATATTTACCGCACCTGTAGCTGATGAATTTGGATTCACGGACAGGTCTCTGCCACTGGTCTCATCGAAGCGGGATGCGACGCCCTCGCTTGTAACTGGCGCGCTGGTGATTGGCGCAGAAGAACGGGATGCAGCTCCGCTGGGGAGACCTTCGCTTGCGGGTGGCGTGATGATGCGATCGGACGAATCCGTGCGGTGCATGACTCCACCACCAGTGGTCATCTGTTTCTGATAGCGGTCGTCGTACTGGCGCCAGCGGTCGGCGTCGTCGATGTCCTTCTCGTTGTAAGGAGGGAACTGCTCGATCTGAGCCTTGGTGAGGTCTGCGTGGTAATCGTCCTTGTGCATGGTCGAAGGGCGGAGGCGGTCGGCGGGAACCAGGAACTTCTTGCTGGAAAGCCAGCCACCGCTATCCACGACAACATAACGAATGTCGCCAGTTGAGTGGTCGAAGACCACGTCGTCGATGTCGCCAAGCTTTTCGTCGTTAAGTCCGTAGATGTTGGTGCCGCGGATGTCGTCGGCATCTTTGTCTGCAAAGCGATAGTCGCGAAGTGTGCCGTAATGATTCATGGATTACCTCCTGGGGGATTTAAGGCCAACCAAGATGGATGCGAGGTACGGAGCGGAAGTGGTGATCTGGATGTGGAAAAGGCGAGTAGCGGGAAGAGAATCGATCGGTCTACGAATGGCGGATGTCTGTCGCGATCAGCATTCGATGACGTTGAGGGCGAGACCGGCTAGCGAAGTCTCTTTATAGCGAGACTGCATATCCAACCCAGTCTGATACATCGTCTTAATCACCTGGTCGAGAGACACTTTGTGCTCGCCACCTTCCTGGATGGCGATGCGAGCAGCGTTGATGGCCTTCACCGATCCCATGGCGTTGCGCTCAATGCAGGGGATTTGGACGAGTCCGCCGATGGGATCGCAGGTCATGCCAAGATTGTGTTCCATACCAATCTCGGCGGCGTACTCGACTTGCAGGTTGCTACCACCCTGGGCGGCAACGAGACCTCCGGCGGCCATGGAACAGGCGACACCGACTTCGCCCTGGCATCCGACTTCGGCTCCGGAGATGGATGCGTTCTCTTTGTAGAGAACGCCGATCGCGCTGGCGGTCAGCAGGTACTTCATGATCCCGTCGCGGGAAGCGCCCTCGATGAATCGCGCATAGTACTCACCTACAGCCGGAATGATTCCGGCAGCGCCGTTGGTGGGAGCCGTAACCACACGTCCTCCGGCGGCATTTTCTTCGTTCACGGCCATGGCAAATGCATTGACCCAGTCGAGCGGGGTGAGTGGGTCGTGCCCGTTGCGGGCGGCGAGCTTGCGCGCGAGAGCAGGCGCGCGGCGGCGAACCTTGAGTCCGCCGGGAAGAATACCTTCGGTCCGCAGGCCACGGTTGAGGCATGCCTGCATG
>CAYWSM010000527.1:0-1861 GCA_964460935.1 uncultured Terriglobales bacterium
CTGGTGGCGCATATCGACGATCACGGCAAGCAGGAAACCGGTTATTACCGGAACACCGGGACGTTTGCCAAGAGAAACGGACAATGGAAGGTCATCGCGTGGCAGGCGACGAAGATCGAATCGCCCACTCAACCTGCCAAGTAGTTAGGCCGGTTCGCTGGCGCGGATGCGGTGCTTCCAGTGGCTCCAGACGAACCAGATCACGCCGATGAGAATGACGCCCAGAATCACGGCGTCGAAGCGGTGGAACCATTCCTTCAGTCGTGGATCGGTATTCCACTTCTCGCCGAGGCGCTTGCCGATCCAAGCCAGCATGAAGCACCAAGGCCACGATCCCACAAAAGTAAAGATGTGAAAGCGGAGCTGCCGCATGCGGGCGATTCCGGCAGGAAGCGCGATGAACGTGCGCACGACCGGCAACATGCGACTGATGAGAACAGCCCAGTCTCCGCGCTTTTCGAAGAAACGGTCAGCCCAGTGCAGTTCTTTTTCACTGAGAAAGATATAAGAACCGTAGCGTTCGACCAGCGGACGACCGCCGTAATAGCCGATGTAGTAGGCGATCAGCGATCCGAGATTGCAGCCGAGCGCGCCGAGGGTTGCCACCCAAAACAGGTTGAAGCGTCCGGTGTAAACCAGATATCCGGAGAACGGCATGATGACTTCGGACGGCAGAGGAATGCAGGCCGATTCGATGGCCATCAGGAAAAGAATGCCCGCGTATCCCGTGGTGGAAATGACGGAGATGATGAAAACGGAGAGAGCTTCTATGATTCTGGCGATCATCGTGTCCGGCTAGAACTCTTCCGACTCCTGCGTAAAGGTGTAGCCGGGCAGCGTAACACCATCGCCGGACTTTTGTACTTTGACACGAGTGGTTTCGCTGGAGGCCGCACTCGCGTCGGCGCGCCGCAAAATTACGTACTGGGTAAATACCTCGCTGTACACCTTGGTGACGAGATAGTTCTGCGCATCGGTGTCGCTGCGCCAGACCTGGCCTAATTGAATAGTTTTCACTGCCATGCTGAAAAAAGAGTATATGCCGTGGGTAAGCAGGTCAATGATCGTTGGACGGGGAATGCATCTTACACTTTGGTAGAATCCTTCAGGTCAAAAGCCATGGCAGAATCAGGCAAGAACGTATCGACCCGCCGCCAAATCGTCAATTTCGCCTTCTTCCGAATTCAGCCTGAGTGGCGCCGTTTGCCGGTTGCCGAGCGCCGCGAGCACAAGGAAGAAGCTATCCAAATCCTGCAACGCTGGGACTGCGAAGACATGCGGGTGCTCACGTACTCGACGGTGGGACTGCGCGGCGACGCCGACTTCATGCTATGGCGCATTTCGTATTCGCTGGAATGCCTGAGCTCCGCTCACAGCGATCTGCTGAAAACCCAGTTGGGCGGATACCTGGAGCCGAGTCACTGGTTTGTCGGCATGACCAAGCGATCGCAATACTTGATCGGCCAGGAACACGACAGCAATCAGGCATACCGCAGTTACATCAAGGCCGGCGGATCGAAGTACCTCACGATCTATCCTTTTTCCAAAACCCGCGAATGGTATCTGAGACCTTTTGAAGAGCGCCAACGAGTGGTCAGCGAACAAATCAAGGTGTCGCAGGAATTCCCACGGGTGCGAATGAATACCGTGTACTCGATTGGACTGGACGACAACGAATTCGTGATCGCTCTCGAGACCGATCACCTGGAAGACATTGTGGACATGGCAATGCGGATGCGCGAAGTCGAAAATTCGCTCCACATACAGCGCGACGTGCCGCGCTTAACATGTATGAGTACGCCCATCGAACAGATGCTGGAGCGGATCGGCTAATGCCCAAAGGAATGATCACACGCCAGCC
>CAYWSM010000528.1:0-1891 GCA_964460935.1 uncultured Terriglobales bacterium
GCGAGCGGAAAGTGACTGATGTCACAGGTACGAGTGACCGGATTACCTGAGTGAAACGCGAGCCGACTGATACAAAAGTGAGTCACGGTGAGAGTGATGCGTGACTGGTTAGGACCAGGCATCTGATGGCTGACGAGACAAAGCCGACAACGCCGCCCGAAAGTACGCAGCCGACGAACAAGCCGGCTGCGGAAGTAAAAATTTCCTCCCCCACCCTCCCCAATTCAGCAACAACAGAAACGAAACCAGCGGCGGTTCCACCCAAACCTGCGGTGCCGACCGGCGCTCCAGCAGCCGCTCCGGCTCCAGCTAAACCTGCGGTTCCGGCAGCAGGGGCAGCGCTGGTGGCGAAGCCTGCTGCGCCGGCAGCTCCCGCGAAACCGGCGGGTCCAGTGCCCGTGCCGTGGGAGAACGAGTTTATCCGCGGGTTGAAAAAGGTGTATGGGTCGGGTGTTCGCGAGGCGTCCACCTATCTCAATCAGAACTATATCGTCGTGGACGCATCGATCGTCAGCGAGGTTCTGCAGTTCTACCGCGACGATGAGGGCTTCGATTATCTCGTCGATCTGACGGCCGTTCATTATCCCAAGCGCGAAGGTACGCAGTTCGATGTGGTGTACATCCTGTACTCGTTCGCAAAGAACACGCGCGTGCGAGTGAAGACGCAGATTGCCGACGGCGCGACGCTGCCGAGTGCGGTTCCGATCTGGCCGACGGCGAACTGGCTGGAGAGGGAAGCGTTCGACATGTTCGGGATCCGGTTCGAGGGGCATCCGGACTTGAAGCGCATTCTGCTGCCGGACGGGTGGCAAGGGTATCCGCTGCGGAAGGAATACAGCATCCTGCAACAGGACAAACAGTGGGTGCAGATCAACCTCGGAATTGAGAGCGGGCAATGAAGGACGAGACGATGGTCGAAAACGATCGCGATTTTTACGGCCAGGAATGGAAAGAAGAGTGGGGCGAAAAAGGCCCGACCGTTCTTGATGCCAGCGAGCTCGTCCTGAATATGGGACCGCAGCATCCTTCCACACACGGCGTGTTGCGGGTGATCCTGAAGCTTGATGGCGAGAAGGTGCTCGGCACAGAGTGCGTGATCGGGTACCTGCATCGTGGTGTGGAGAAGATTGGCGAGCACCGGACCTATGTGCAGTTTGCGCCGTACGTGGATCGCATGGACTACGTTGCGGCGGTCTCGAATGGGCTGGGCTACTGCCAGGCGGTCGAGACGCTGATTAACGTGGAAGCGCCGCCACGGGCGCAGTATATCCGGACGATCCTTGCGGAACTGCAGAGAATCGCGAGCCATCAGGTGTGGCTTGGGACGCACGCGCTTGATATAGGCGCGATGACGCCGCTGTTCTACACGTTCCGCGATCGCGAAGAGATCCTGAAGATTTTCGAGAAGTATTGCGGCGCTCGGTTGACGACCCATGCGTTCCGCATCGGTGGCTGCCAGTACGAGACGTACGAGGGCTTCGAGAAGGAAGTGAAGAAGCTGTGCGACTCCATGGAGCCCAAGTTCGGCGAGTACGAAGAGCTGCTGACGACGAATCGCATCTGGGTGGAGCGGACGAAGGGTGTAGGCATCCTGAATGGCGATGATTGCAAGGCGCTCGGCGTAACGGGTCCGGTACTGAGGGCGGCGGGCGTGAAGTGGGATTTGCGCAAAGCCCAGCCGTACGCAGCGTACGCGAAGATGGACTTTGAAATTCCTGTTGGAGACAACGGCGATACGTACGACCGGTATATGGTGCGAGTGAAGGAATTGCACCAGTCGTTGCGGATCATCCGTCAGGCCGTGGACAACATCCCCGAAGGTCCGATCATGGCGAAGGTGCCGAAGGTGCTGAAGCCGCCAGTCGGCGAGATTTATCACTCGATCGAGGCA
>CAYWSM010000529.1:0-8221 GCA_964460935.1 uncultured Terriglobales bacterium
GGATCCGGAAAAATAACCCAAGCGTTACTTTTTGCGCCTGCACGCTGGAGGCGCCGAACGATGTAGTCCCTGGTTTCAAGTTCGCTCAGGGGATTCAGTCTGCATCGAAGTGCAATACGCTGCTTTAACTGCCGAACGTTATACGATTCCAGCTTCTCATCAAGTTCCGGCTGTCCGATCAGCACAATCTGCAACAGCTTATCTTTTGTGCTCTCCAGATTCGTCAGCAGGCGGATCTCTTCCAGCACTTCCCAACTGAGGTTTTGCGCTTCGTCCACAATGAGGACCGTGGTAAGCCCCTTGCGATATCTTCCGATAAGGTATTCGTTCAACTGCAGGAGCATCGACCCTTTGGAAGCAGGGGGATTGAGATTCAAATCCTGCATAATGTAACGAATGAATTCTTCCTCATTCAGCCGCGTGTTGAACACGTAGGAAAAAGCCACCTGGTTGCGGTCGAGGCTGTCCAACAGGCAACGAACTAACAGAGTCTTGCCTGTGCCGACTTCGCCTGTTACGACTACAAAGCCCTTGTGGGCACGGATGCCGTAGAAAATGTTGGCGAGAGCCTCATTGTGCTGGGCTGATCCGTAAAAAAAATACGGATCAGGGCTGATCTCGAATGGGTTTTTCGTTAGGCCAAAAAACTTCTTGTACATGTACGATCCCGGCCGAAACCTCGGCTCATGGCTCTAGTTACACATCTACATTATTGATGGTTCCGCTATTGTAACCCCGCGGCTCTGCTCACGCCTGCTCCGATACCGCTACCCCATACGAGCGAAGTTTATACAACAAGGCGCGATAGCTGATACCGAGGTTCCGGGCTGCCCGCTTGCGATTCCAGTTCGTCGCTTGGAGCGTCGCAAAAATCATCTTTCGTTCGATCTCATCGGCCGCCTTGCGCGTTATCTTTTTCAGCGAAACCGGCCCATTGGCCGGGATATCAAACGGAAGCTTCGCATGCCCGGAGCTCACCAGCTCCGGCAAGATCGCATCCTCCGAGTCGATGATCACGTAGCGGCGAATCAGGTTCTCTAGTTGCCGGATATTGCCGGGCCAGCTATAGAACTGCATTTGCTCAAGGCAAGACTGGCTGATCGGTTTCGCCCGGCAGTTGTACTTCATGTTGTACGACTCCAGGAAGTATTGAACGAGCAATGGAATATCCGTCGCCCGATCACGCAATGCCGGCAGGTGAATGCGCACCACGTTGATGCGGTAGTAAAGGTCCTGCCGGAAACCTCCGGCTGCGACCTGTTCTTTCAGCATTCTGTTCGTCGCACACACTACACGAACGTCTACTGTCTTGTCCTGCTGGCTGCCAATGCGCGAGAACTGCCCGTCCTGGAGCAACTGCAGCAATTTGGACTGCAGATTGAAGTCAAGCTCTGAGATCTCATCGAGAAACAGTGTGCCCCGGTGTGCCATCTCTACGCGACCAGGCTTGGTGACATTTGCACCTGTGAACGCGCCCCGTTCGTAACCAAACAGTTCGCTCTCAATCAGCGTACCCGGAACCGCCGGACAATTGACTTTCACAAACGGTCCGGAGGACCAGGGCGACCGGAGATGCAGATATCGCGCAAGGATATCTTTTCCAATGCCGCTCTCCCCTTCCAGCAATACGGGAACGTTGGCTGCAGCAATCTTCTCAACCCTCTCTCGAATCGCCATCATCTGGGGTGAATTCCCAAAGATGACTTCCTCGGGTGGGAGCGAAACTCTCGATAACGGGATAGACGGAGTTAGAGTTGGAGTCGCCATAGTCGGGATACAGTGCACGAGAGCAGCCAACTATGTGCAATGTTACGCACACGCAGCTGCAAACATTTACTTCCAGTTAAATCAGCAACTTACCCTACCTAATGAGGTCCGGCCTCTCTTAATTCCGTTCACCGCCGAGCCCGCGACGCTGTGTGCAGAGTTACTTCACACAAGGAACGAACGTTCCCTTTCCACACCAGAGATAACACCATTCACCTTCAAATTTGGTTCGTCAAACCGGCAGGTTTAGGTGCATTATTACAGTTCGCCAATTCCTTGGGGGCTCAATGGCCTATACGCATTCTCGGCTCCGTAAAACGCTTGCCCTTGTGCGCATCGGCGTTGGTATCCTCTATATACATTCTGGTTACTACAAAGTTTCTTCGATCGAGTTCGCGAGAGTTGATTTCTCTGATTTCCTTTTCAACTGTATCTCCAGTACTGCCGTGGACTTCTATAGCCGGTTCCTCACCAGCTATGTCCTCCCGTACGCGACCAAGATCGGAATTGCGATCGGCTTTTTTGAGCTCTTTCTCGGAATCTCGCTAGTACTGGGTTTGTTAATACGTCCGGTATCGATTCTTGGCATGGTGTACATGATCAATTTCGTATTGGCGACGTGGTGGCAACCAGGTCCTGGCGAACCGTTGTGGCATTATCCGGATGAACAACTGCGTTATGTTTTCCCATTTTTGATTTTTCTGATTCTCGGAATCGGTCACGCTGGAGAAAATTGGGGACTCGGCAGTCTGTACCATGGCCGACGACACGAACGGTGGGAGAAACGATGGGAAGTCAAGGTTGTGCCCGGACTGCCGACCGCTGGCGGGGCCAAGGAGCCACAGCCATCCGCACCACCTGCTCCTTCTGCTGCTGCGGAGAAGAACCCCCCGAGTTAGTTTGAGGTAATCAGGGCCGTCTAGCCCTGGATCGCGCGCGTGAACTTCAGTCCCAGCAAATGATATTTCTCGCCGTGAGTAACTCGTACGAGTTTCGCCTTAAGACTGCGAACTGACTGGGAAGATAAAGAATCGGCCGGAAGTGGCGCGACTGGAATTTCCAGCGCGAGATTGGCGGATTTGGGCAAGCTTCGTCGCGTTGCCAGCAGAACACCTCCAGCTGAGATGTTCAGGGCCGTAGCAAACTCGAGAAACTCCTTGCCAGCTTCGTCCAAACCTCGGACAAACACAGGGATGGAGAGCGGCAATCTTTGAAATTTCCTTCTTTCTGAGTCCTTCGCCGGCATGTTTGTCCTAGTTCAGCAGATTGAGTGGCGCACACTGATTACCAAAACATGGGCAACCCGATGCTACGGTGGAAAATCGATGTAACTTTTTACCTATGTTACATTTACCTACAATGAACGTACACGCAAGGAGAAACGTTATATCGCACCTGCTGAGTAAATGAGGCAATTATTTGCGACTTCGTGGAACGAAATTGCAATTCTGTCTTGACACCCACTTACCCCTTTCATAACATCACTCAAGCTCGATTTTCGCTGGCACGACTTAATCTACCTCCCCATTACCTCGTTTTCCCATTACGAGTATTCTTGCGAATGGCGGATTCCCAATTTACGTCGCTTACCTCGTCCCACTTTTCGTCTGAGGACGGGCCGAGCCAACTCGACCTGCGGCAAGAGATAGCTGCCGATCTCGGCGCTCAACACCCGCGAGACCTGCGCCGTGCCTATGACGAATTGCGTATCCAATATCAACGTGCCTCGACCGCTCTGGCGACTGCTGCCCATGATCTTCGAACTCCCCTTGCCGTTATCGCCGGATATGTCGATCTGTTAATGAACGAGAAGCTTGGACCGTTGAACGAGAAGCAGCATGTTGTTCTTGAAGACATGCAAATCAGCAGTGTTCGTCTTCAACGACTCATTACTGACTTCTTGACCTTCGCGACGCTGCAAACGGATACGATCCCAATTCGCGCGCATGAGCCTCAGGACATGAATGGGTGCCTGAAAGAGCTTGCGGGATTCTGGCTGCCCCGTTTCCAGAACAAAGGTGTCGCATTCTATCACCTCGCAAATCCTAACCTCGAACCTTTTAAGTTCGATTACGACAAAATTCAGCGAGTCGTTTCGAATCTGCTGGAAAATGCTCTGAAGTTCACTCCGCCAACCGGAACTGTCTGGTTGCACGCTGAACCGCAACTGTGGGAACGAAGAAATGCCCATAAGCCGGTTCCCGCGGAGGATCGCCGTAAAGCCAACGTTCTTACCCCCAACGCGGTCCGCGTAACCGTTGCCGATACAGGCCCTGGCATAGCGCCTGAATATCACCAGGAAATCTTCGGTGATTTCTTCCAGGTTCCCGAATCCGGCGTTTCCGACGAGTCCGGCATGGGCTTGGGACTGGCAATTGCCCGTCGCCTGGTTCAGGCTCACGGCGGTAGAATTTGGGTGGAAAGCGAACCCAACTGTGGCTGCAAGTTTTCATTTCTCCTGCCGCTGAAGAGAAGCTAACCTACAGGTACCCGGAATTCAATGAATCGAGTTGCCGCTAAAACGCCCCTGATCCTGATCGTAGACGACGAACCCACGATGTTGCGGTACCTCCGGACCCTTTTGGAAGTAGAAGGCTACCGCGTAGAGACCGCGACCAACGGCGCGGAAGCCATTCAGCGCCTTAAGCAAGCTCCTTTACCCGACCTGTTGTTGCTGGACGTTCTGATGCCGGTAATGGACGGGCTGCAGGCGCTGGAACAGGTGCGCTCCCTTCATCCGGCACTGAAGGTCGTGATGTTGTCCTGCGTCAGCGATACCCGCAAGGTAGTGCAGGCCATCCGTCTCGGCGCTCAGGACTACCTGACAAAGCCGTTCCAGAAGGCAGATCTCGACGTCATCATCGAACAGTGTCTGGGTGGCAAATCCGACTCGGCTCAGCACGTCCAGGGCGACATCGAGGATCTGGGCGATGACGTCTTCTTCGTCGCTGCCAGTCCCGCGATGAAGAAAATCCGCTCGCAGGCGAAACTGGTGGCCAACGTCGACATCCCGGTTTTGATGCTGGGAGAGAGCGGGACCGGGAAGGAAGTCGTTTCCCGTCTGATTCACAAGTACTCGCCGCGCGCCCATCGCACGTTCCTTAAAGTCAATTGCGCGGCAGTTCCCGCTGACCTGCTCGAGAGCGAGCTTTTCGGCTATGAGCCGGGAGCGTTCACCGGCGCCACGCATTCCAAGCCCGGCAAATTCGAACTGTGCAACAAGGGCACGATCCTGCTCGACGAAATTGGCGAAATGCCCCCGCAGCTGCAGGCCAAGCTACTTCACGTTCTACAGGATCAACAGTTCTCGCGTCTGGGCAGCCGCAACATCGTGAAGGTGGACGTGCGCATCATCGCCGCCACCAATATCGACATCCCACGAGCCATCGCGGAAAAGAAGCTTCGCGAAGACCTTTACTATCGATTGAACGGCTTCACCATTTCTCTTCCTCCCTTGCGTGAGCGCAAGGAAGAAATCGGTATCCTGCTGCGCCATTTCATCAGCCAAGTGGCGGAGAGCTACGGCCGTCCGTCGATGACTGTTTCTCCGCGGCTGATGGAAGCCTGCGAGCGCTACAGTTGGCCAGGAAACCTCCGGGAACTCGGAAACTTCGTTAAGCGATTCCTGATCCTCGGCGACGAAGAACTGGCCATCAACGAACTGCAGGCTGGAGGCCCGCTCGCTACGGGCTCTGGCGGAGCGTTTGCAACCTCTTCGCCTTCAGGCCTGAAAGGCTTGGTCCGCAACGTGAAGGATGAGGCGGAAATCGAGGCCATCAGCAAAGCTCTCGAGCAGACCAATTGGAACCGCAAGAAAGCTGCAGCCCTGCTAAAAATCAGCTATAAGGCGCTTCTCTACAAAATTCGCCAATACGATATTCAACGCGCCACAACGGTGTAACAAGTCCGTTACTGTTTTGCAATACGCTAATAGAAATAAGTGAGGCCGGTGGAGAGAACACCGGCCTTTTTAGTTGCCTCGGGACTGCTTTTACTAGCGAGCACGGCGAAACTTTATGGCCAATCCCAGCAAACCTGATCCAAGTAGCGCCAGCGTACCAGGTTCCGGCGTCTGTTCGAATCCGATGTATTCCTGCGGCATTGTGTTCACGCGTTGGCCGTTCAACATCGCGGTCCCTTCTCGCGGGACATAAACGTAGAAGTGGCTGTAATTGAAGCCAACCAACTGGTCGGGTGTCGGCAACACGTTCGCCGCTCCCGTCGCAGCGTATCCCGGAGAATTCAACGCATTCTGCGAGAACAATCCCCACACCGCGAAGTTGTAGGTCGCGGCATCCGCCGGCGTTGGATGCGTGCCCATCTGCGCAAATAGCCATGCCGCCTCGATGTATTTATCTCCATCCGGCCCGCCCACTAAGGATGCCAGACTGACCTTATCCGCTGTCCACGTTTCGTTCTGCCAGACCTCGTTGTCATAACTGTCACAAAGCAAGGCAGTGAGGTCCTGCGAGCCATCAATCGAAAAATAGTACGGATAGACATACAAGCCATTACTGATATTGGGCCCACCGGCCGATGCGCCACCAAACCCCACCAACTGCATCGTCACGGTACTGGCTCCGGCAAAACCCGCCAACATCATCAGCAGCAATACGAGCTTCCCAACTCTAATCACAGACCCTCCCTGGATTCTTTGCTAAAAATCAGCGTCTCGGGGGACGCCCTATGATTCTGCAAGCTCTGAACCAAAACTTACCCGACAGGAAACAAACAACTTATCGCTGATTTAGGAAGACAGTGTGAAGCTTTCTTGCACATCTTTGGTTGGGATAAATCAGGGAAAATCATCTCAGAATTACCACAGTACTTACTATGGAGTAACGGTAGAAGACATCGCCGAATTGATCCGTGCTATTCCGATACCGACCTCTGTAACCTGATCCGCCCAGGCGGCGGCTTGCAGGTAGCTATCTGAAACCACTTCCTCGGCCAGACCACAGCTTCGAGCACTAACGATAGTGTTAGACCAATCGCCGGCCTCATACGCGGCGGCCAATTGCAAGACGTTTCCTCGTACACCCTCTGCGTCCAGCAATGCCGCTCTGATGTTTGCCGATACGGTAAGCCCATCCAGAATGTCCTCTAGTTTCGCATCGAGAAGCGACGGAAATGCCGACAGCATCCCTGCCAGGAACATCCCATCTGGCCGCTGCCTGGTTCTGATCGCCACCAGTTCGCAAAACCGCGCCCGGGTCAGCGCCCAGACCACCAACTCGGATGGTTTTCCCTCGCCTACCACGGACGTTACCGCGACAAGAAGCCAGTTGCGCACATTCCGTTCTCCGAGAAGCTGAAGCCCGTGCCGAATGGAATCGACGTTGTCAGCGAACCCGAACAGAGGAGAGTTCAGGTACCGCAGTAAACGGAAGCACATCGAAGGCTCACTCCGAATCGCCTGTTCCACCAACTCGAAATCCAGTTCGGGGTTCTGCACAGCCTCGATCAAGCGAATGTAGTTCGCCTGTAGCGCTGGAATGTCCTGTCCTCTTATCGTTTCTGGACGTTGCAGGAAGAATCCCTGGAACAACTCAAAGCCCATTCGCAAAGCCGACTGGTATTCCTCCCGGGTCTCAACCTTTTCTGCCAATGCCTCTATATTCTTTGTGTGCAGCCAACGTGCGATTTCTACCTGCTTGCGCTTGCTGGTCAGGCGAAAATCAACCTTCACCACTTGCGCCACGCCGAGATAGGGCTTTACCTCGTCAATCGATGTAACGTCGTCCAAGGCGATCACGTAACCTTTGCGTTTCAGG
Source organism: uncultured Terriglobales bacterium (assembly GCA_964460935.1). Taxonomy (GTDB): domain Bacteria; phylum Acidobacteriota; class Terriglobia; order Terriglobales; family Acidobacteriaceae; genus DATMXP01. The sequence continues at coordinate 7,542 of CAYWSM010000529.1, forward strand.
TCGCGACAAGCGGCAATCACATCCCCGTCAGCGTCGATGTCTTCGAGAACTTCCACCACGGTACGAGATGGCGGAAGAACTTGTACCAGACCGCTGGTAATTACCTCCCGCGTGCAATTCACCAACGCAAGCTTGCTATCGCATAGTTGGTCGATTCCCCACAGAACGGAGTTGTCCAGCGTCGTACATGCGGCTCGGGTTCCGTCCGTAATGCGCGCAAAATCCTCCATTCCGGACCGGAACAGCAGTTCATATCCAACGACTCGCAGTTCGGAATCGAACACGGGTTGTCGGGCAATAAATCGCATGGCGCCGCCCTTCAGATCTCTTATCGGCAATCCACGGGCATTTATTACTTATGCCAGGCAATTTTGGTTCTTGCCCCCGGAGCATGTAAGCTATTCGGCATCTCGGCAAACGCAGTGAGGAGAATATGCGTATTGCGGCAGCTCTTTCGATCGTCTTCCTGGTTGCAATTGGTGTAGCCGCCCAGGACCAGCCAGCTAAAACTTCCAAACCCAAGTCCGTCATGGTTGTGAAATCGGTTGAGTTACATGATGCCAAGGGAGAGAGTGTCGGCACGGCATTACTGTCGCCAGTCAAGGGTGGCCAGGGGGTCACTATCAAACTGAATGTGAAGAACCTTACTCCCGGCGAACACGCCATCCACATCCATCAGA
>CAYWSM010000530.1:0-14031 GCA_964460935.1 uncultured Terriglobales bacterium
AGTTGCCCGATTTTTTCGTGCAGGTTCATCTGCTTGAGGAGGCCGTCAACGCGTTGATTAACCTGTTGATCGGTAAGAGGTTGGGCAGTTGGAGTTTGCTGCGCCAGGGTAAGAGTAGTGATGAAAATCAGGATGGCAATAACAGCGAGCCTAAGGGTTCGGTCCGAGAACAGTTTTCCCATGAACGCTCCGGTTACAGCGGAGATTTTTAACGCGGGAATCATAGCAGCCAGGGCGCCGAATCGCAGTGCCAATTCAGCTACTATTTCCGGTAACTGTCGTGTTATTAACGCTGGCTTTGTTTGGCAGATTTTGACGGAGTTCCCGGGGACCGGTCGTGAATGTATTCGGCGATCACGCGATCGAGCGATCCCTGTGCTCGCAAAATATATTCGATAGCATCGCGGCAGGCGCCGCGGCCGCCATCGTGATCGGTGACGAAGTGCGATTCGTCTTTGACTTCTTCGCGCGCATTGCGGACAGCGATCGCCAGCCCACAGCGGCGCATGATCGGCAGGTCGATGATGTCATCGCCGACATAGGCAACCTGGTCTGCGCGCAAATCTTCCTTCTCCAGAATTTCCGCGAAGCACTTGCCCTTATCGGCGATGCCCTGATGAACGATGTCGAGCTTAAGGTCGCGAGCGCGCAAGGCCACGGTTTCCGAAATGCGCTTGGTGATAATGCCGAGTTTGAGGCCGCCGAGCTTAGCGAGCGAGATGCCTGTGCCGTCGTGAGCATTAAAGCCCTTGGCCTCGATCACAGTCTGGCTGTGGATCGCAAATCCACCTTTGCCTGACATTTCTTCTTTTTGGTCCTTAAGAGCCTGAGGCGCTCCGGCGGGAGCGGGGAACAGAAAGATGGTGCCGTCGGTCATGACGCCATCGACGTCGAAGAGAATGAGTTTGATTTTCCTGGCGCGATCCTTCGCAGACATGACTGGATTGTAAAGGCTCCGAGTTTCAAGTTCCGAGTATCGCCGCGAATGCGGCTAGAAAACGCCGGCGACGAATTCTTCGATGACGAGTTGAGAAACTGCTTCGCAATCCGCGCAGATCATCAGCGTCTCTTCTGGCGACGTCCGCAAAACAGCAACTTTCAGGCTACCGCAGGAGGCACAAGATGTTGTTGGATCGCCCGAATCGGGCTCTTTGGAATCGTTCCACGTTGGATCGGTTTGGCCGGTTTTTCTGGTGTTCAGTTCGAAAGTGCTCCGGCATTCGGCGCACACGTGATTAAAGCAACACTTCGGTTCGCAGGAGTAGACCACTTCAGCGCTGCCACATTGCGGACACCGGATCACATCCTTTAGGGAGGGTAGGCCCATGGCCGCATTCTACGGCATGAGGGCAATCCTACCGATGACCCGGCAGACTTAGCACCCGCGTCCGAAAAAATCTTGCGCAGGCGAATATCTGGCGAAAGTTCACGAAAATCCCTACAATGGCAGAATGCTTTCCGCAGTTCCAGCCGCTGGGGACGTGGGGTCCTTGAGCTGGGCGCATCCCATCGTCCAGGAGTGGTTCTTGGGCCGCTTCGGCTCGCCCACAGAGCCCCAAATCGCCGGCTGGCCGCACATCATCGCCGGACGCACGACGCTGATCGCCGCCCCGACCGGGTCGGGCAAGACCCTGGCGGCATTTCTTGCGTGCATCGATGAGTTGGTCCGCAAGGCGCTGAACGGGGAACTGTGTGATCGCACGGAAGTGCTCTACGTCTCGCCGCTCAAGGCGCTCGGTAACGACATCCAGAAAAACCTGGAAGGTCCGCTGGCGGAAATCATGCAACTGGCCGCCGAGCGCGGGATGCTGATGCCGGAGATTAGGACAGCGGTTCGGACCGGAGACACTCTCGCTCTGGAACGCCAGCGCATGTTGCGTCGCCCGCCACACATTCTTGTCACCACGCCGGAATCGCTGTACATCCTGCTCACAGCCGAGCGCAGCCGCAAGATCCTCCGTGATGTGGAGACAGTGATTGTCGATGAAATTCATGCCGTGGCGGGAGACAAGCGCGGATCGCATCTGCTGTTATCGCTTGAGAGATTAGAGGCGGTCACGGCGAAGCCCCCGGTGCGAATTGGTCTGTCGGCAACACAGAAGCCGCTGGAGGAAATTGCGCATTTTCTGACCGGCGCCGATCGCGAGCCGCCCGCGGTGGTTGACGTTGGTCATCGCCGCCAGATGGACTTGGCTATCGAGGTGCCGCGCAGCGAACTTGGGCCAATCGCAACGAATGAAATCTGGGGCGAGATCTACGACCGGCTGGCGGAATTGGCGCAGGGGCATCGATCGACACTGGTCTTCGTGAACACACGGCGTCAGGCCGAGAGAGTCGCGCTGCATCTCTGTGAGCGGCTCGGAGAAGATGCCGTGGCTGCTCATCATGGCAGCATGGCCCGAAAGCTCAGGCTGGATGCCGAAAATCGGCTGAAGACCGGCAAGATCAAGCTGCTGGTCGCAACGGCATCGTTACAGCTCGGTATCGACATCGGTTTCGTTGACTTGGTTTGCCAACTCGAATCATCGCGGGCGATCGCCGTGGCCTTGCAGCGAATCGGACGCGCGGGACACTGGCGCGGCGCGATTCCCAAAGGACGCTTATTCAGCCTGACCCGCGATGATCTGGTTGAATGCGCGGCGTTGATTCGGGCTATCCATGAAGGTGATCTGGATCGGGTAATCATCCCGGATGCGCCGTTGGATATTCTGGCGCAGCAGATTGTGGCGGAATGCGCGGCGAGAGAGCAGCGATCTGTCTCGGAGCTTCGCTCCGATTGGACGGGCGAGGGCGCCCGTCCCCACACCGAAGCCCTTTTTGCCGCCGCGAGCACTGGTTGCGGTGAAGACGAACTCTTTGAACTGGTGAAGCGCGCTTATGCGTACCGCAATCTCAGGCGTGAACAGTTCGATCGCGTGCTGCGGATGCTTTCGGAAGGCATTGCCGCCAAACGCGGACGTTACGGCGCCTATCTCCACCACGATCGCGTGAACAAGTGGTTGCGCTCGCGCCGCGGCGCACGCATGACGGCGATTACAAGCGGTGGAGCGATCCCTGAAACTGCGCTTTACAGTGTGGTTTCCATGCCCGACGGAACGGTTGTCGGCACCGTGGATGAAGATTGGGCCGTCGAAAGCCTCGCCGGAGACATCTTTCTGCTGGGCAACACGTCCTGGAAGATTCAGCGTATCGAGTCCAGAGGCCGCGTTCTTGCTGAAGATGCGCACGGCCAGCCACCCAACATTCCGTTCTGGCGGGGAGAGGCCCCGGCACGCACGGCTGAGCTTTCGTTGAATGTCGCCGATATTCGCCAGCGTGTGAGCGACCTGCTGGGCGACATGTCGCCGACGGAGTTTACGTCGATTGTCGCCGGCCATCTCAATGAACATCGCACGCAGGCTGCCGTCGCGTGGCTGAAAGAGCAATGCGGACTCGACGAATCCGGCGCGCAGCAACTCATTCAGCACATCCTGAATGGCCGCGCCGTGCTGGGCGAAGTGCCCACCCAACAGACGATCATCGCCGAGCGCTTCTTTGACGAGGGCGGCGGCATGCAGTTGATCATCCACGCACCATTCGGCGCTCGCATCAACAAGGCATGGGGATTGGCGCTCCGCAAACGCTTCTGCCGCAGTTTCAACTTCGAGTTGCAGGCCGCGGCGACGGACAACGGTCTCAACATTTCACTCGCCGAACAGCACAGCTTCCCACTGGCAGACGTCTTCAACTTCCTGCAGCCGGAAACCGTGAAGGAAGTGCTGGAGCAAGCTGTGCTCACCGGTTCGCCAATTTTCCAGACACGATGGCGCTGGGACGCGAACCGCTCGCTCGCACTACTTCGCTATCAGGGAGGCAAGAAGGTCCCGCCACAGATCCAACGCATGCGCGGAGACGATCTGCTGGCGTCGGTTTTTCCCGACGTCGCTGCGTGCTTCGAAAATATTGAAGGCGACATCCAGATTCCGGATCATCCCCTTGTGGATGAAGTGATGAAAGACGTCCTGCACGAGGCCATGGATCTCGACGGACTGCGGCGGGTGCTGGAGGGAATTCGTAGCGGGGCGATTCGCACGATTGCCGTCGATACGCCCGTGCCGTCGCAGTTCTCGCACGAAATTCTTAATGCGAATCCCTACGCGTATCTGGATGATGCTCCACTGGAAGAGCGCCGTGCCCGTGCTGTTTCGCTGCGGCAGACCTTGCCGCAATCGGTGTTGGAGGAGGTTGGGAAACTCGACCCAGCCGCGATCGAGCAAGTACGCGAAGAAGCTTGGCCCGATGTGCGCGATGCCGACGAGCTGCATGATGCACTGTACACGCTCATAGCTTTTCCAGAAATGATGGGTGGCCGATCGGTTGGCGAAAATAAAGGTCCGACAGCGATCTTCTTCGATCAGCTCTGTTCTATAGGCCGTGCCACCATTGTCATCGTTGGTGACGAGCGCTTCTGGGTTTCCGCCGAACGTGCGAAAACCTTCCGGGCGGCGTATCCCATGGCGGTTTTCGGAAATGCAATTTCCGAGACAGAGAAGGAAGACCCTTCGCACTCGGATGCCATACACGCCATCGTGCAGGGCTGGATGCAGCACATCGGTCCGGTGACTGCGGCGCAACTCGCCGCGAACTTGCACCTAAATCCGGAAGAGGTATTTCCGGCGCTGCTCCGGCTTGAGGCCAGCGGCACCGTTCTGCGTGGTTGGTATGCTTTGCCACGCCCGAGCGACGGATCGGCGACATTGAACGGTCAACAATTGACTACCGATATCGAGTTTTGCGAACGTCGCCTGCTCGCGCGTATTCACCGCCTTACTCTCGGGAAGCTTCGCAAGGAAGTTGAGCCTGTCACTCCAGCGCAATTCATGCGATGGATGCTGCGTTGGCAACACGTCGAACCCGGATCGCAGGGTATCGACGAGCACGGCACACTCGAAGTCATTCGCCAATTGCAAGGATTTGAAATACCGGCTAACGCATGGGAACGCGATATCCTCGCGCAACGCCTGCGCAAATACGATCCGGAACTGCTCGATCAGCTTTGCCTTTCCGGTGCAATCGGATGGGGTCGCCTCTCGCCGCATCCGGCGACGATCGAAACCAAGAACGACTCACAGCGCGTCCGCCGCATCGTTCCGACCAGCGTGGCGCCGATCGCGTTCTTTCTTCGCGAAGAAGCTGATTGGATGGCCATCAATCCACATCTCGGTGTCGGCGCGCTCGACGATGGAGGAGACGACATCTACAGCGGCTTGAGCGAGAACGCGCGCAGCGTATTCGAATTCCTCCGCCAACGCGGAGCCTCGTTCTTTGCCGATGTGGTTCGCGGAAGCGGCAAGGTAAAACCTGAAGTTGAATCGGCTCTCTGGGAACTGGTCGCCGCGGGTCTGATTACTGCCGATGGTTTCGAGAGCCTGCGCCTTCTAATTGAACGTCGCACATCGAAAGCACGCCAGGCAGGCCGCTGGTCGTTGTTGTATCCGATCGAACTAGCCGATCGGACGAAGGCCATCGAGGCTACCTGCTGGATGCTGCTCCGCCGCTATGGAGTCGTGTTCCGAGAACTTCTAACGCGCGAGACGATGGTCCCGAAGTGGCGCGAGCTTTGTCTTGCCTTCAGGCGTATGGAAGATCGTGGCGACGTTCGCGGTGGCCGGTTCGTTACAGGATTCATGGGCGAACAGTTTGCGCTTCCGGTCGCGGTGGAATCGCTGCGCGCCTTTCGTCGCGAACCACCGAAAGGTGAGACGGTCACCATCTCCGCCACCGATCCGCTCAACCTCGTGGGGATTATTGTTCCCGGCGAACGGATGCCGTCTATCTCAGGACGTTACGTCCGGTTCCGAGATGGGATTGCAGTCTCCGACAAAACCGATCAAGCCGAGGATCTCAAGGCTGTTGCAGGCGACTGACTCCAGGCCGGATGGTAAAATCACCAGTTTGTTCCGACAGCCATTTTCTGAGGTCTCTCCATGTCGCAAGTTGCTACTCCCCCCGCTGAAGCCCCCAAGCCGCTGGTCGCGCTCACCGAAGACGAACAGCTTTTTCGTGACAACATTCGCCAGTTCGCCGATCAAACCGTCCGCCCGCACGTAAAGGAAATGGACGAAAAGGGCGTGTTTGATCACAGTCTGATCGACCAGTTCTTTCAGCTCGGCATTATGGCCATCGAAACGCCCGAACAGTACGGTGGTGGCGGTGGCACCTTCTTCGAAGCTATTCTTGCCGTCGAGGAACTCTCGCGCGTGGACGCATCGGCTGGCGTGATTGTCGATGTTCAGAACACGCTCGTGGCGAACGCCTTTCTGCGCTGGGCTAACGAGGCGCAGAAGAAGAAGTACCTGACAAAAATGGCTACGGATACTGTTGGCGCTTATGCTCTCAGCGAAGCGGGTTCAGGTTCCGATGCCTTCGCGCTGTCCACGAAAGCAGAGCTGAAGGGGAACGAGTACGTCCTCAACGGCCGCAAACTTTGGATTACCAATGGTAAGGAAGCCGGCATCTTTATTCTCTTCGCGACCATTGACCCGTCAGCCGGATACAAGGGCATTACGGCCTTCGTTGTCGAAAAGGATTTCCCCGGCTTCACCGTAGGTAAGAAAGAAGACAAGCTCGGCATCCGCGCTTCGAGCACTTGCGAATTGATCTTGGAAGACTGCCGCGTGCCGAAAGAGAACGTGCTTGGTGAAGTCGGCAAAGGTTACAAGATCGCCATCGAAACCTTAAACGAAGGACGCATTGGCATCGGCGCGCAGATGCTCGGCGTCGCTCGCGGAGCCTGGGAATATGCAGTCAAGTACGCGCAGGAGCGGAAACAATTCGGCCAGGCGATTGCGAACTTCCAGGGCATCCAGTTCCAGATTGCGCAGATGGCGACTGAGATCGAAGCTGCACGGATGATGGTCTACAACGCCGCTCGCATGAAAGACGCAAAGATGAACTTTGTGAAGGAAGCCGCGATGACGAAGCTTTTTGCGTCGCAGGTGGCCGAGCGTGTCAGCTCACTCTGTGTCGAGATCTACGGCGGATACGGTTTCACGAAGGATTATCCGGTCGAGAAATACTTCCGCGATTCCAAAATCGGCAAGATCTACGAAGGCACCTCGAACATGCAGTTGTCCACGATCGCCAAGCTTGTGATGGGCGGCAAATAGCCATGGGCAACGAAGTCCGGAGCGGACGTGAGCAGCGGCGTTTCGTACGTCTCGATATTACCGAAGATGTACGTGCACTCGACGAGAATGGCCATGACATCGGTCGCGTCGAGAAGGTCGGCGCCGGCGGCATGCAAATCAGGCTCTCCGACAATATTCCCGAAGAGCAATACGGCCTGGGTACCAAGATGCATGTCAGCGTCATTGAGCCCGGCAATGTGCGCAACGACTTCAACATCGAAGTGCGCGTTCGCGAGGGCAAGGTCCTTGGAGTTCAGTTCCTGAGCTAAACCCTGGCGGCAGCGCAACCTGTTTGCGCTTGCCGCCTCCTGCACGCTGCAATAAACTGACGCCAATTTTGCGGGAACGCCTGAGGGCTTGAGATCCATGGAGAACCCCAAGCAGCATCTGCAGGACATGGCGGCAGTTCATTCCTTTTACAGCGCGCTACTGAAAGACAAGTTGGGACACGAAGTTCCCGTTCCCCAGGAAGTATCGGCCGCTGCAGCACAAACGGAAGATATCAACGAGTCCGTTCAGACACTCGGCCCCTGGCTCTCGCTTCTCGATCTTGCAGTTGCGCCCGAGATGGTACGCGATGGCCTGCGAGAAAACACGACCAAAGAAACCGCGGAAAGTCTTCTGCGCTACTGCATCCGCAAGCATTCTGTGGATGACGCTGATCGCGATAAGGCCGATTTCATCATCACCTTTTTATTCCGCTCCTTGGGAGTGCCACTGCATTCTGCCGAGGAATGGTCGGTCGATCAGGCATCTCGATTTGAGAAGGAGATTTACACAATCCTCTCGCTCAAAGAGGCTCTTCCTCTTCCAGAGGAGCATCGGCAGCTGATACACGAATTTCCCTTCATTCGCCAGGAGGCCGAAGATATCGTCCACTTCGATGCGCTCATGGACTCCGGCCTCATGCAGCGCGTGCGCGATATCAAGCAGCGCTTCGGACCGTCGTTCTACCATCCGCGTGTGCTCGCGACCATCGCCGAGTACAACGTCCTTATTGGTGATCGCTTTGACGAACTCTTCCGTGAGGCAGCTCGCAGCATCAAGAAATTCGCAGTGTCAGTGCAGGAAGCCGGCGGCAGCATCATGGCGCGTGTAGATGGTGACGTCACGGTGAAGCAACTATCAGAAGTGCAAGGAGAGCAGATTCTGGAGGAAGAGTACTACCGCGCGCAGGAACATCTCCGTAAGGTGTCGAAGTTCAAAAAGGCCGTGGATACGCGTCGCACCCATGTCCCGCCTCCGCGAGGCGTAACCGCTACTTCTGCGGCCGCAGACCGCCTCGGAGAACCTCCGCGACGGGGCATGACCATTCCAGCGCTGGCGGGCAATGATGTTCACATTAACCTCGATCGCATGGCCGAAGAAGGGAAGTTGAAGACCACCATGGAATCGATCCGCAACTTCATTCTCGCGGCCGATTCCAAGTCGGCCAACGTGTATCCAATGCGCCATGGAAATCTCGTGTTATCACAACCGGAGATTGACGCTTTTCGCACCGACTACCGTGGCGAGAAGAGCTTTCGTGGCGAGTACGCTACAGCCCTTGCGCGGGCAGTCGCAATTGGTGCGCGCATGCTGAACGAGATGGAAGAATTCCGTAGCCGTCTATCATCAGCGTATTTGTGGAAGCCGCACGCCGATGCTCTCACCTATCTTCTGCAGGAAGGTAATTCCCTCCAGGAAGAATGCGGCTCCATTATTCAGGTCGCCGAAGTTCGAGGACTGAAGGAAAAAGTCGAAGGGATGAAGGCGACGCTACAACGGATGAGAGAACGATCCTTGGCAGTCGCAAAGGCGCTTGAGAACACGAAGTAGGCTGCGCCAACGACTCCAGGAATGGTAGGCCCGGCTGGGATCGAACCAGCAACCCTCAGCTTAGAAGGCTGATGCTCTATCCAATTGAGCTACGGGCCCCTCTCTCTACAGAATACCGCATTTGGGCCGGGATCCTCAGGATTGTTGCGGTTCCGTGGTGTGCACGGATGTTCCCCGTCCGGTCGAGATTTGCAAGGCAGCATGACCCACCAACCGCAGGGTAATCCCGCACGATTGCCGGGCTTCCGCCTCATCCTCACCGTATCCAAAAACATAAGTAGTGAAGTAGTAACCCTCACGTATCTCTTCCGTATCATCTTCGAAGTGCGCCCGCCGAATGATGATTTCCATGGATGCGGGCAGTTCCGGGGCGCGCTTCACCAAATCCACCAATCGGACCGCAAAAGCTTCATGCAAGGGGAGCGACATTTGCGGGACTTGCTGGTGGAATGCAAGATCCACGTAACATCCGAATTTGCAGGATGCGCCGAATGGCTCGTCTTCCTCGGTCATCTTGTTGCTGAACCATGCGTCACACTTCGCTGATTGCAAGTTCGAAGAAATGGAGTTCACGACGCTAAGGAATTCACGCATCGGCGGAAACGATTGCACTTCTTCGAGATTAGCAATCTGTTCGGGGTATTTCCGCAGATCGTAGTAGCGCCATCTTCCTTCGGGATCGGTCCAGGGCAGCGCCAGTGTTGGATCTTCCTCGGTAAGTTCGACAGAGAAGTCGGCTTGCATGCGTGGTGCAATCTTAAGCGGATACGGAGAATTCCCGCACGAATTTCACGATCTTCTTTTCGGACCAGCGCCCGTCGTAGCCAACCGGTTCGGCGATAAACGCACAATGCCCGCCATGTGGGCTCTCGATATACCGAATGCTCGAATTCCCGAGAATTTTAGTGCGTGTTTCCTTCGATAGTCGGATGAAGGGATCGTCCACTGAGTGGATGATCAGTGTCGGAACTGCGATCCGATCGATAACCCTCGCCGAAGCTGCGCGGTAGTAATAGTCGTCGGCATCTTTAAACCCGCCATGCCGAGAAGTGATCCGATCATCGAAGTCGCGAAGTGTGCGAATGGAAAAGAGCGGATACGGGCGATACAGATCGGGGTATAACCGAATTTTCTTACCGTAGCTGCGATAGAGTCCGAGAAGAAATCCGTACTCGTAGATGCGGTTTTGCCATTCATGAAGGGCATAGGCCGAGAGACCCAGATCGATCGCGGGCGAAATTGCCACTACTGCTTTTACTTCAAGCGGTGCGCTCGTGCCCCATTCCCCTGTCATCTTCAGCACCAGGTTCCCGCCCATCGAAAACCCGGCCACGCCAATTGAGTTTAACCGGTCTTCACTAATGAGAATTTTGATGACGCCCGCCACATCGCTCGACATGCTTGAGTTGTAAAGTGTGCGCGCCAACCGTTCGCTCCCGCCGCAGTTGCGCATGTTCATGCGCACCACGTTCATTCCCACTGCCCAGGCTTTATTCGCTGTACCGATGACGTACTGCGATTCGATGGAGCCCTCGAGTCCGTGCACAATCACCAGTGTTGTCCGCGACCTACGATTCTCCTGCCAGTGACATTTGGTAAGAATCTGAACATCCGGTTCGACGGAGAATAGCCTCTCTTCAGCCGATGGTAAGTTGTTTAGACGCGGCAGGAAATTTGCCGCGAAGGTCTGCAGATGTCCACCCCGAATCCACCAGCGTGGCACGAAGTCGCATGGGCAAGGTCGTCCGTCACTGATTTGCGTGGGGTTCGTTTTGCTAGGAGCTTCCATCACCATTAAAATCAAAGCAACAAATTCTATATGCCGATCTTTGAATACGTATGTAAACAGTGTAAACGGCCTTTCGAGGCCCTCGTGATAGGGTCGCAGAAAGCAACTTGCCCAAACTGTGGCAGCGGCGACCTGGAAGACAAGTTCTCCACATACGCCGTCCGGGCTACTGGATCGGGCTGGCGCGGCCAGCAACGGTCTGGCGGCTGTGGCGCGCAGGCGGGCAGTAGTTGAAGGATCAATGGCGGGCCGGGGGCCTGCGGAACGGAATAGGGAAAGGCCGCTTCGGCGGCCTTTGTTGTTGGCGTAAGTTTGTGCTTACTGGATTGTCATCACTCCCGGGCGGATCACGCCTTCAATCGGCTGCTGGTTCTGCAGTACGGTTGGCTTCTCCGGCAGCGCTTCAATCAGCCTTCGCGTGTACTCGTGAGTTGGATGATTGAAGATTTGTCCGGTCGGCCCGCATTCCACGATCTGTCCTTCATGGAGAATCGCGATTCGATCGCAGATGCTCGATACAGACAACAGATCGTGGGAAATATAAAGAATTCCCATTCCGAGTTCGTGATTCAGCTTGCGGAAGAGTGACAGTACTTCCGACTGCGTGATTACGTCGAGCGCACTCGTGGGTTCATCGGCAATCAACAACGCAGGACGATGGATGATCGCCATCGCAATCAGCACGCGCTGTGCCTGTCCCACGCTCAGTTGCGATGGGAAGCGCCGCAGGAATTCCTGATCGTTCGGCAGGCTAACGCTTGTCAGCACTTCTCTGATGCATGCGAGGGCTTCGTCCTTTGTTCCGGACGCATGCGCTTTCCATGCTTCCACAAGCTGTGTTCCGATTCGCAGGGCCGGATTTAACGATGACAATGGGCTTTGCAGCACCAGACCAATTTCGCGTCCGCGGATAGCTCGCATATCGCGTTCCTTTAGGGAAAGCAGATTGCGCCCTTGAAAGAAAATGCTTCCCGTCGCCTTGCCGCCTTTCAACTCGAGCAAACGAAGAATCGACAATGCGAGTGTGCTTTTGCCCGATCCGCTCTGACCGATCAGCCCCAATACCTCTCCCGCACGCATTTGGACGAAGGTGTTCTTGAGCACCTCGGGCCGATTACGATAGCCGACCGTAAGCGATATGGAAAGAAACGGATCCGTCATTGGCCGCCTCTATCGTTGCCGCTATTCCTCACGTACAGTTGGTCGATATTCCAATAGGTCTGCGGACGCAGAACGACCGGTTGAGCATTCGCGAGATTCGGCGACACCGCCGATAGAGCATTCTTATTCACCAGGTAAATAAAGGGCTGCTCGTCATACACAATTTCCTGCACACGATCCCAGGCAGCTTTGCGCTTCTTCAGGTCCGCCGACGAGGCCTGCAGCCGCATCAGCTTATCGATTTCGGCTTCCCACGAAGTCGCCGGCGTCTTCTGATTGGGATTCCACTGGTGATTTTCGGCGGAACTCAGCCACACATTCATCTGCACGTTCGGATCGAGTTCCGTGTTGATCAGCCCCAGAATCGCCGCTTCGTAGTTGAACTTCTCTGTAATGCGTTCGATGAGTGATGGGAAGTCAAGCGTTACCACGTTGACCTTGATTCCAATATTGCGCAGGTCCTGCTGGATCATCGTCGCCATGCGTTCCCGCGGCTTGCTGCTCGAGTTAGTGACGATCGAGAACTCCACCTCGTGTCCGGAACTGTCGCGAAGAACGCCATTCTGCAGTTTGAATCCCGCGAGCGCCAGGTGGTTCAGGGCATCCTGCGTATCGTACGCATACGGCTTCAGCTTGCTATTGAACCAGACTCGGTTTGCCGGCGAAGTCGGCCCAATCGCGGGCTGAGCGTGTCCGGCGAAAACAATGCGGCACAGGTCAGCGCGGTTGATCGCCATCGAGATTGCTTGACGAAAATACTCCGAGCGGAACCATGCTTTTTTGTAGTCTGGAATCGGTGCGTTGGGCACCTGGTTGAACCACATCTGCTCGGAATCGAGCGAGGGTCCGGCGTCGCGAACCTCGTTCGGTGCAGCTGCAGCGAGTTTGTCGAAGTAATCGGAGTCGAGCGCGTTGATCAGGTCCAGTTCACCGCGTTTAAAACGCATGAGTTCGATATCGCGATTCGGCTGGATGTCGAGCTTAACAGCATCGAGCAGTGGTAGTTGGTGTCCCTGTGCGTCCTTCTTCCAGTAATTGCCATTCTTTCTTAAATAAACATACGAGCCCGGCTTGTAATCGGCGACATAGAAGGGACCTAGAACCGCCATTTCTTTCTTCGGCGATTTTGCCGACATGATCGCTACCTGGTCGAAGAGGCGGTCTAAACCAGCCACTGCTGCGGGAAATGTGATGGCCACGCGGTCTGCCGCCAGCATCTTTACCTGCACATTGCCATTACCTGAGCGGAAGACATCGGCGGTGACGGAGTGCAGGCTTGGATCCATCAACTGCTTCACCGTGAATGCAACATCATTCGCGCTGAACGGAGTGCCGTCAGAGAAATACAAGCCATTCCGGAGTTTGAAGGTGATAGTCCGTCCCGCATTGCTGATCTTCCATGAAGTTGCGAGTTCAGGCTCTAGCTGTTGCGTCTGCCGGTTCACGCGCACCAGCACGCCGCCGGTCAGGTAGCGCACAACTTCCGACGAATCATCGCCCACCAACACAGGGTTGAACGTCTTCGGTTCCGACTTCAGACAGAACCGCAGTTCGCCACCCTGTCCAAATGCCATTGACGTGAGCAGCCCAGCCAAAGCGACGCAGTGAAATACAGTGAGTTTTCGATTCATGCCGCAACCTCTTCGCGCGAAAGAATCAATTGGAAGCTGGTAACCGTGATCACCAGCAGCACCAACGGAACGAGTCGCCAGTACTCGTTGCTGAAATTAGCGAATGATTCCAGTTCCCGGAGCAAGCTTCCCCACGACGGCAACGGTTCGGCTACGCCTAGTCCGAGAATGCCGAGATTTGCTTCGCTAAGAATGAATACCGGAATAGAAATCCAGAACTGTGCCAATAGGACAGGCTTCAAATTTGGAAGAACGTGCAGTGCCAGAAGCCGCGCGCGACTGACGCCTGAAGCCCGCGCTAACAGCACAAAATCAGAATCCCGGATGGAGCGAGCGCCAGCGCAAACGACCCGCGCCGATGCCGCCCATCCTAAGAGTCCAAGCAATAGGAAAGTTACCGTTACAGACATGAATGCTGATACATTCAGTGGCAACATTGCTCGAACCATCAACAGCAGAAACA
>CAYWSM010000531.1:0-3507 GCA_964460935.1 uncultured Terriglobales bacterium
ATTTCCTGCCTAGGTTCCCAGCCCATGGAACCAATACAATAGAAGGTAGGCCAATGTCCCAATTCGTCCATCTTCATCTACACACCGACTACTCGATGCTCGACGGCGCTTGCGACGTCGACAAACTCATCAAGCACGTAAAGCAACTCGGCATGCCCGCGGTCGCCATGACCGATCACGGCAACATCTTCGGCGCCGTCAATTTCTTCAATGCTGCCAAGAACGAAGGCATCAAGCCGATCATCGGGTGCGAACTTTATATCTGCAAGAAGGACGACCACAACACCAATCGCACCGCGCCCGACGGCGACACCTACAACCACCTGCTGGTGCTCGCCGAAAATGAGGAAGGTTACCGCAATCTCGTAAAGATCACGTCCGAAGCATCCCTGCACGGCTTCTACTACAAGCCTCGAGTCAGTAAGAAATTTCTTGCGGAACATGCAAAGGGACTGATCGGCCTCTCCGGTTGCTTGAAAGGAGAATTCTCCGAAGAGCTGATGGAAGGGAAGTACGACTCCGCGAAGCGGGCTGCTGGAGAATTCGCCGATATCTTCGGCAAAGACAACTTCTTCATCGAGGTCCAGAACCAGGGCCTTGAGCAGGAACACAAGATTCTCCCCGATCAATTCAAGATCGCCCGCGAACTCGGTCTCCCCGTCGTTGCCACCAACGATAGTCACTACCTCTGTGAAGACGATGCCCACGCGCAGGACGCGATGGTCTGCATCCAGACCGGCAAAACGCTCGCTGACACCAACCGCATGAAGTTCCAGACTAACCAGTTCTTCGTTAAGAGCTACGAAGAAATGGCCAAGGTCTTCGGCGACACTCCCGAAGTACTAACGCGCACGTTAGGAATCGCCGAGCGCTGCAACTTCAAGCTGAATAAGGTTCCGAATCCGTTCCCGCGCTTCGATGTCCCCGACGGCTACGACATCGACAGTTACTTCGAACACGTCTGTCGCGAAGGCTTCGCCCGCCGCATGAACCTGTTGCGCGAACTGCAGGCGCAGGGAAGGCTTCGCAAGTCATTCGCGGAATACGAGCAGCGGCTGAATTGGGAAATCTCCATCATCAAGCAGATGAAGTTCCCCGGATACTTCCTCATCGTCTGGGACTTTATCCGTTTCGCGAAAGAGAACAACATTCCCGTGGGACCGGGCCGTGGCTCCGCCGCCGGATCGCTCGTTGCCTACTCGATGGCGATCACCGACGTCGATCCACTACAGAATGAGCTGCTCTTCGAGCGTTTCCTGAACCCCGAGCGCGTGTCCATGCCCGATATCGACGTGGACTTCTGCATGAACCGCCGTGAAAAGGTGATCCACTACGTCACCGAGAAATACGGTCGCGAGCAGGTGGCACAGATCATCACCTTCGGCACCATGGCCTGCAAAGCCGCCATCAAGGACACCGGTCGCGTCATGGGACTGCCGTTCGCCGAAATGGATCGTATCGTCAAGATGGTCCCGGGCACGCTCAACATCACCATCGAACAGGCGCTCGCCGATTCCCCCGCCCTCGCCGAAGCGTACGAAAAAGAGCCGCAGGTGAAGGAAGTCATCGACACTGCCCGCAAGCTCGAAGGACTCGTCCGCAACGCCGGCATGCACGCTGCGGGTGTTGTGATCTCCCCCGTTCCGCTGACCGATCTCGTTCCGCTCCACCTGACGAAGAACGACGAAATCGTCACCGCCTACGACATGAAGGCCGTCGAGAAGCTCGGTCTTCTCAAGATGGACTTCCTAGGCCTCACCACGCTGACGATTATCGACGACTGCCTCAAGCTGATCGAGCAGGGCCACGGCATCAAGATCGAGCTCGAGAAGCTCCCCACCGACGATCAGGAAACCTACAAGAAGGTCTTCCACAGCGGACTGACCTCCGGCGTCTTCCAGTTTGAATCGCACGGCATGCGCGATGTTCTCCGCCGCTACCAGCCAACGACGATCGAGGACCTCACCGCTCTCAACGCGCTCTACCGCCCCGGCCCAATCCAGGGCGGAATGATCGACGACTTTGTCGAGCGCAAGCACGGACGCCGCAAAGTCGAATACGAACTCCCCGAGCTCGAGAAGATCCTGAAGGAAACCCTCGGTGTCATCGTCTATCAGGAACAGGTGATGCAGATCGCGAACGCGCTCGCCGGATACTCCCTCGGCGAAGCCGACCTGCTCCGCCGCGCGATGGGCAAGAAGAATCCCGAGGAGATGGCTAAACAGCGCGATCGCTTTGTGAAAGGAGCCATCGATCGCGGATTGCCCGAGAAGAAGGTCGTCAAGATATTCGACCTGATGGAGCAGTTTGCCGGATACGGCTTCAATAAGTCGCACTCCGCCGCCTATGCCGTGCTCGCGTATCACACGGCCTACCTGAAGACGCACTACCCGGTCGAGTTCATGGCAGCGTTGTTGACATCCGTGACCGGCAACACCGACGACGTCGTGAAATACATCAACGAATGCCGCGACATGGGCATTGCCGTCGAGCCGCCTGACATCAACGTCTCCGACGCCTACTTCACTCCGAGCAAAGGCGGCATCCGCTTCGGACTCGCTGCCGTGAAGAATGTCGGGCACAACGCCATCGAATCCATCGTTGCCGCTCGCAAGGAACTCAAGGAGCCGTTCGCGAGCATCTACCAGTTCTGCGAAAAGGTCGATCTCCGTCTGCTCAACAAGCGCGTGCTCGAATCGCTGATCAAATCAGGCGCGATGGACTCCCTCGGTCGGCGCGCTCAGCTTATGGCCGTCCTCGACAAAGCCATGGAGCGTGCCCAGAAAGCCCAACGCGACGCCGAGTCCGGACAGCACGGCCTCTTTGGCGTCTTTGACGACATGTCGGCCACCGCAAAGGAAAACGGCAACGACAAGCTTCCCGAGGTTCCCGACTGGGATGAGCACCAGCGCCTCAGCGCCGAAAAAGAAATCCTTGGCTTCTTCATAACCGGACACCCACTCGAGAAATATCGCAACAAGCTGATGGATTTCCGTGCGCTCACTACCGAAGACATCGGCAACATGAAGCAGTCCACCGGCAAAGACGAATCGATTACCACCGCCGGTGTACTCACCGGGGTTCGTGTCGCCAAATCCAAGAAGGGCGACCTCTATGCCCAGGGCTCGCTGGAAGACATGAACGGCAAGGTGGATTTCGTCTGCTTCGCTGACGCCTATCGCAAGCTTGCCGAGAAACTGAAGCTCGAAGTGCCTGTCCTTGTAAAAGCCGGAGTCAGAGTAGAAGAAGGTTCCAATCCCAAGTTGATGATCAACGACATCCAGACCCTCGACGAAGCCGTGCCTAAGCTGCCGCGTTCGCTCAAGCTTCGCCTCGCCGTTGATCGCATGTCCGACGGCACGGTTAACGAGCTGTACACCATCCTCAAGGAGCATAAAGGAGACGCTCGCCTGCTCTTCGAACTCGAGCGCCAGGGCGACTTCATGGTCGTGATGGATGGCGAAGGCTATAATGTAATGCCGGACTACGCCTTCATTTCCCGCGTAG
>CAYWSM010000532.1:0-3220 GCA_964460935.1 uncultured Terriglobales bacterium
GAAGTTGCAGGAACAGCTTCGGCACGCAGACCGGCTGGCGACGTTGGGACAACTGGCGGCCGGTGTGGCGCACGAGATAAACGAGCCGCTGGCGAACATCCTGGGATTTGCGCAACTGGCCAAGAAGACAGAGAAGCTGCCGAAACAGGCGTCGGACGACATGGACAAGATCGTCCGCAACTGCCTGCATGCGCGCGAGATCATTCACAAGCTACTGACGTTTGCGCGCCAGATGCCGCCGGAAAAGGCGAGTGTGAATGTCAATCAGATCGTCAATGATGGTCTGTACTTCCTGGAATCGCGCTGCGCCAAGGCGGCGATCACGATCGAGCGGGACCTCGATCCGGCGGCTCCGGAGATTTATGCCGACGCCTCGCAGCTTCATCAGGTGATGGTGAACCTGGTGGTGAATGCGATTCAGGCGATGCCCGCTGGCGGAACGGTCACGATTCGCACGCGCGCGGGCAAGGACTCTGTTCTGTTGAGCGTCAGCGATACCGGCACTGGAATGACGGATGAGGTGCTGCGCAACATCTTTAATCCGTTTTTCACTACCAAGGATGTGGACGAAGGAACGGGACTGGGGTTGGCGGTCGTACATGGGATTGTCGCGTCCCATGGTGGAACGATCAATGTGAAGAGCGAGGTGGGCAAGGGTTCCACGTTCGAAATCGAGTTGCCGGTGGATGGTGTCGAGAATGGAAAGGAGCAGGGATGAGCTCCAAGCCGAAAGACCGAATCCTGATTGTGGACGATGCGCCGAATACGGTGGAGATTTTGCAGCGCAATCTGCAGGGGAACGGCTACACGGTGTTCAGCGCGGGCGATGTGCCGTCGGCGATTCACATTCTGGAACAGGCTCCGTTCGATCTGGTGATTACCGATTTCAAGATGCCGAAGCAAAGCGGCATGGATTTGGTGAGGCACGTCCGCGAGAACCTGAAGAATACCGAAGTCATCATGATCACCGGGTATCCGTCGGTGGGCGGAGCGGTGGGCGCGGTGAAGGCGGGCGCGTCGGAGTATCTGACGAAGCCGTTCACCGACGACGAACTGCTGACTGCGGTGCATAGCGTTCTGGAGAAGCAGCGGGTTCGGCGGTTGGCGGAAAGCAGTGCGGACCAGGAGCGTCATTCTTCTTACGGGCTCGTTGGTGAATCGGAAGCGATGAAAAAGGTGTTCCGCGAAGTGGCGAAAGCGGCGCCCACGTCGGCGACGGTGCTGATTGCCGGCGAGAGCGGAACGGGGAAGGAACTGATCGCGAGGGCGATTCACTACAACAGTCCGAGGGCGTCGGCACCATTCGTGCCGGTGAATTGCGCGGCGATTCCGGAGAGCCTACTGGAGAGCGAACTGTTCGGCTATGTGAAAGGCGCGTTTACCGGAGCCAACGAAACGCGCGCTGGATTTTTCCAGACAGCGGATGGCGGAACGATTTTTCTGGACGAGGTCAGCGCGACCACTCCTTCGGCGCAAGTGAGATTGTTGCGCGTGCTGCAGGAGCGCGAGGTCACGATGCTGGGTTCGGCGCGTCCGCGGAAGGTCGATATTCGAATTGTGGCGGCGACGAACAAAGACCTGCAGACGCTGGTGAAGAAGGAACTGTTTCGCGAGGATCTATACTTCCGGCTGAATGTGATCACGATTGCGTTACCACCGTTGCGCGAGCGCGGCGATGATGTGCTGCTGCTGATCCATCACTTCGCGGAGAAGTTCGCGGCGGAGTTGGGCCGTCCGGCGCCGAAGTTCAGCGATGAGGCGTTGCGAGTGCTGCGGAATTATCACTGGCCGGGGAACGTCCGCGAGCTGGAGAACGTGGTGCAACGGCTGGTGGTGATGGCGGATGCCGACACGGTGGAGACCGCCGATTTGCCGTCGCTGATGAGATTCTCGGCGCTACAAACCTCCGGGTTCGACAGGACACTCGCTGAAGTTGAGGCCGAGTACATCAAGAATGTGCTGGCGAGTGTGGGCGGGAATAGGACACATGCGGCCCAGATCCTGGGGATTGATCGGAAGACGTTGCGGGAGAAGTTGGCGAGGGATGAAGCGGTAAGCCCGGAAAGCTGAGTTCAGGGGATGAGGGGCGCAACTTTCTGTTTCAACGGTGTCGGGCTACTGTTGCAAATTCCCATGTGACGCCTACCTCAGAATGACGGTGGAAATTTTCGAGTCGTACTTCCTGTGTTGAAAAGTTTGTGGAATTGCTGGTTATCGCCGGCTATCTTGTAAGCCTAGTTCGCTACAACTGAGCGTGATAGGCTTGCTGCTTAAGATGCCCTCCAGTAAGGCAAAGTTCGTAACTGCACGAACCCGGAAGTTCAGGGCTGCCGAGCTGTCCGAAGAGGACGAACGCACAATCAGTTATGTCGAGGAGTTTGGCTGTTCTGTTGTGCAGGTTGAGCGAACGACATACGGCCTCGGTTGGTCGTACACGGTAGGTGTTTTCGATACCAGCGGCAAACCCGAAATAATCACTGTCGGATTGTTACCAGAGACCGCACACTTCGCGTTGAACAAGGCTGCGAAGCTGCTGGGAGACGGAATTGATATTACTAAGGGCCGACACCATGATTTAATCGGTGAGGTGGATTGTGAATTCCGTCCTGTCGATCCAAAGTGGATCGAACACCTTATGGGTTGGGCACTCTGGTACTACGATGGCGATGAGTTTCCTGTACTTCAGATTGTCTATCCCGATCTGCAAAATCGTTTTCCAGAGGACGAAGGGTTTGACAAGTCGTTTGAGCAGCCTCTCATGCAGTCCGATGCTCCGATGACAAAAATCGAAAATGATTTTTGGGCTTCAGCTGATCCGAAAAGCAGCTTATTCGACTGGAAATTTCCAGATGACCCGCATACAAGAGTCTTCCTTTCCGAGACAGTCCACAACGGGACTGAACAAGTTACATATGTTTCACATGATGCTGAGGATGGTGCGTGGCAGTTTTTGGGCAACAGTATGTCGAATGGTGGAGGTCCGGTAATCTCTTGTTTTCACCATCCGATCGACCGCGATCCAAGCCTCGCTGAACTGGCTGATCTGCCCTTAGGCTGGTATGCCGAGCGCGGTGTAGTCGGAGATCGTTGGACTCGAAAAAGGCATGTTCCAGAGGATTCGACAGAGTGACCGTCCTGTCAAATTGAAATAGGTTTTCAGAAAGTATCACAACCTATTGGGAGATGACATAGGTTGCGCGATCATAAAGCGCGTCTGAAG
>CAYWSM010000533.1:0-8764 GCA_964460935.1 uncultured Terriglobales bacterium
CACCAGATAGATGAACTGCGCCAGTCCGGCTTCGACGAAGGCGAACTTCGGACCGACGACCAGCCGCAGATAGCTGACCACCAGGAAGATCGATACTGCCGAGCAGATCACGAACGCCAGATGGATCGAGATGTGATCGACCAGGTATGCCAGCAGCAGGTGGAAGGCAAAGAACGCCGCGGCAAGAAAAAAGTAGTTCATCGGGTGCAGATCGATGCCACGCATGGTGCTGATGATGAACATCAGGAAGAAAAAAAACAGCAGCGAGACCGGCGCGAAATAGCTGATCTGTCCGGCGAGCGGGCCCGGTTGCAGTTTTTCAGGCATGGTCATTCCGATCTGGAAACCGGAGATCAGGTCCGAATACTTCCAGGTCAGGTCCCATCCGCCGGCGGTCTGGCGTTTCTCGGTCGGCGACAGCGTATTTTCGGCGAAATCGATGTCGCGGAAGTTGGTGTGCATGTTCAGCGTGAAGTTTTTCGCCTGCGCGACATCCGATCCGAGTTTGTATTGCCACGAGTCCATGCCTTGCGAACGATAGCCGATTTGCATCGTGATTGTTTTCCCCGCAGGAACATTCGTTTGCGCAACAATCGAGCCATTATCGTTACTTGTCGGAACCTGCTGGCCATCGATTCGCACGATCACGTCGTCGTAAATCGCCTTCTCCGCGGGGAACTTCAGCCTGAACGTTGTGAGTTGATCGCTTCCGGTGGGATTGTGAAACGCGTACTCGCCGGCGAATTTCACGGCATACGTGCTGTACCAAAGCAGCCCCTTCTGACGGTGGGCAAGATTTAGCACGACATCGATGTTGCTGCTGTCCGGTGAGAGTGTGTGATCGGTTTTGTCTTCGTAGGTTTTGGCGATCGTTCTACCGTTCTCTTCCGCATTGTAGGATTTCGTTTCGGTGATGGTGTAAACCGCGATGGGAGGCACTTGTTCCTGCGGCGTGCCCCAGGTCGATCCGACCTTGGAGCTGAGCTTCTCGCCGGAAGAGTAGGTACGAGAAAAAATGGTTGAGCCCAGAATGATCCAGGCCAACGACGTACATCCGAAAATGAAAATCAGCGCTGCCAGACGTTTGGTCACAAATGTTTCTCCTCATCCGCCTGCCTGCGCCGCCACAGGCATCGCGAGTTCGGAAAGAAATTTACAACAGAGTACTTTATATTGTAAAGTGTGATATTGTAGTTGCACTCGAGAGCTTCTGTTCCGGCAAAGACATCCGTTCGCAAGCGGAATCGAAGTCCCTTCCTCGAGCCAACTGGGCCGAATCACACGGGAAAACTAGTAAAAATAAAAGCGACGCGAGGTGTCTTATGGTTCAGTGTCCTGCGTGCAAAGATTACGATGTCCACAGCTCCAAGTGGACGGGTAAGTGGGAGCACATTGCTATTGGAATGATGCTGCGGCAGCCGGTGCGGTGCTATCAATGTTTCCGGCGCTTTTATATCTGGCAGTTCGCATCGGTGAAACCCCGCGGCGGGAAAAGTTTGTCGAGAAAGATCACGAACGAAGAGACGGTCCAGAGCCTGAAGGCTTCCGCATAGCCAGTATCTCGCATGTGCTGGTTGGTGTTGGGGCGAACTCGTCGCTATCGCACGCCAACTAGCTCGGATCCGTGTGTCATGCGCGAACTGCTGCCCTTCGACATAACGACATTCTGCGAAACAAAACGTTACAGTTGTGTTCTGGCCTGACACACTGGCGTGCTTATACGTCTCGGGCCGACAACAATCGCCTCCTACCCTCCATCTCATTCAGCAGCACATTCATAAATTCAACTCAGGTTGAGAGGGTTCGATGCGAAGCTTCGGTCGATGCAGTTCCCTATTCGTTCTCATCGCGCTGCTGATGTGGCTGGGTGGTTGTCGCGGCCTGACTGGCGCTTCGCTCGATCCGGAAACCGCGCGGCAACTGCAAGGCAAGGTGAACCACATCATCTTCATGGTGCAAGAGAACCGCAGTTTCGATCACTACCTGGGACAACTGGGCCAATATCGCGAAGCTAATGGTTACGGGAAGGCAAGCGATATCGATGGAATGCCGGCAACGGCGTCGAATCCCAATCTGGATGGAACGGCCGATCTCAAGACTTTTCATCTGAAGACTACCTGCGTGGAAGAAGTCAGCGGCTCATGGCTGGAGAGCCACGCGGACGTCAATCTGCAGAATCCCGGCTCCTCCAAGTTCCTCATGGATGGATTTGTGGCTGAGGCCGCGAAGTATGCACGCGCGAACGACGAATACGATGTCGATGGCCTGCGCGTAATCGGTTACTACGACGAGACCGATATTCCTTTTTACTATTTCATGGCGGCAAACTTCGCCACATCGGACCGCTTCTTCTCACCGTTGATGTCGGAGAGCATTCCGAACCGCATGTATCTTATCGCGGGGACATCCGGCGGGCATGCGCATCCTCCGGATGCGAGCGCCGGGCAATGTTGCGACAATCTGCCGACGATCTTCCATCGGCTCTCTGACGCGGGAATTTCCTGGAAAATTTATTACAGCGACACAGACCAGAACGGCAAGCCAGTAACGGATATCAATAATTACTGGCCGAAATTCGCGGCTGCACACACGAATAACATCGTTCCCATATCGCAGTACTTTGTCGATCTCGGGAATCAGACTTTGCCTGCGGTTTCCTTCATCCAGGCGGGACTCGCGTCAGGACGCGATGAACATCCGGGAGGACAGCAGGTGCCGCAAGAAGGCGGGAACGACATCCAGAAAGGCGCGTTGTATGTTGCTCAAATCATCGCGCAATTGATGGAGAGTGCGATGTGGAAGGACTCGGTGTTCATCCTGTCGTTCGATGAAGGCGGCAGCTTCTATGATCACGTTCCGCCATCAGCAACGGTCAAGCCTGACGATCTTGATCCAACGGATCTGCAGCCCACCGATGCAGTGATCAAGCCACCAGCGACTTTCAATCACACAGGGTTCCGCATTCCGCTGATCGTGATTTCGCCGTTCTCGAAAAAGAACTACGTCTCACACACGCCGATGGACAGTACGGCCATCCTGACTCTTATCGAAGAGCGCTTCGGACTTGATCCGCTGACGAAGCGTGACGAGTCCGAGCCGACGATGACGGAATTTTTGAACTTCGACAATCCACCGTGGATGAGTCCACCGATGCCACCCGAGCAGCCAGTCGATGGACGATGCGATCCGAAGAACTTACCTTCGGCTGCTTCCCTCACGACGAAGTGAGTTGCGATGTTCGCATAAACGAGAAGGCCGCCCGGCAACTCAGGCGGCCCTCTCTTCAAGGGAGAATAGTTCTAAGCGGAAGGCTTGCGACCGGCCGTCAGAACTTGTTGCGAAGATAGTATTGACCCTTGAAGAGGGGTGTCAAGGAAATTTTCCGGAACAAATACCTTTGTTTTCAGCTGTTTACATTAGATCGTACGAAAAACTGTGAATGACAATTTTTGTCACAATTGATCGTATTCCGAGCAGTAACCTATCCTTTTTCAGCGGCTTAGGGGTGAAAATCGCGTCTTCTTCTCAGTTTGAGAACACCGAAAATCCCTTTAGTGACTGATACACCTGCTGGTTACTTCCCGATGTCCAAGCGAATGATTTCCACATCCTCAGAACGATCGAAGACTCGGTCGGGGAACAAACGCTTGAGGATGACGCGCACTCCTCCGAACGCGATTCCCGCAACGACAGCGAGAAGAGTGAGGATCGCAATCAGGATGATGATGTTGACCAGCAGACTGCCGAGATTGTTGTTGCGATCGAAGTGAGTATTTTCGTTCCAGGTGACGTCGGGATCGTAGTTCACGGACGCGAGAAGCGTCTTCGCTTCACCTTCCGTCATTGAACCCGTGAGCACGACAACATACGGGCCGGTGCGCTTCGAATACACCGCGGGAACAGCCGATCCGGCCGGCACACTCGGACGCCACGATTGCACTTTCTTCAAACCGTTGCCCGCAATCGCAGGAGTGGGATAGGAGATCAACGTGAGTTCCGCCGTGCCTGCGCTGGTGTTGTATTGCGCAGCAGCGATCTCGGGATTCGCGCTGAAGTCGATAATCTCGGAAGGCACCGGAGAGCCAATACGCGCCAGGCCAACAGGACCGGTTACGTACTTCATCGTGCCTTCCACGATGCCTTGCTTCGGAAGATAGTGCGCGATGTCCGGCGGCTTGGCAGCATTTCCGATGAGTTGAGGCAAATCTCGCGCCAGTTCTCGAAGTTCACCGGCCGTCATTGGAGTAATACGATCGAAATTGGCGTCAACCAGCAGATTGCCCTGCCGGAGCAAAATTCGCTCGTTGCTGGATGCGGCTTGCTCGGCGATGTCCTCGGTCGCCATCTGCGGCGTGCGGTAGAAGAGAAAAGCAGAGTAGGCGCCGCTCGCATCGATGAAGCGCGCGGCCTTCACGGAAAGCTTTCGGTCTGGCTTGGTGTACGCGGCGGTTTGTACGGATTGGAATCCGTCTTCCTTCAGCAGGTCGGCATTGACCGGATCGGCCTGCGCGGGATTGGCGTGAACTTCACTTTTCTGCAGTTGCCATCCGGCGAAAATCTTTGGCAAAACGGCGCCATCGGGCGTGGCGGCGAATGCCAGAGCTGATAGAAGGAACAAACAACCAATGACGAAAAGGCGTCTCATGAAAAACGGGGAACCTCTGCTTATTAGACTACCGTGAGTTCGGTAAAGTTCCCAGAATCCGGGGCCTGCTACTTGGATTCGAGGGCCAAATGGGAAATGCGGTCACGTACGAAATCGACGATTTCGGGCGTAACGTAGTTCGGCGGCGTGATGTGAAAAGCCAGCTTGCGCGTCACGGGTTTGAGGGAAACTTTGTTCCAGGCGGGAGAGTTAAGGTCCGCATTCTGGAGGATCAAGGCGTCGGCACGATCGAGGAACTCACGCGCGGAGGCTTTGAAATCCGGATTCGCGAAATCGAGTACCGTTACGTATAGATCGGGACGAATGAATTTCACGAGGCTGTTGGATTCGAAGATGACGTTGTCGGCCGAAGCGATCACCTGGCGGATCCGTGGTATCGCTTCCGCCAACATTCCCTGGCGCGTGCGAACCCAGTAAACCTTCTTCGCTCCCGCGAGAACGAATCGCGAGGTGTCGCTTTCGCCGGATCGGTCGCGCTCTTCGGTGACGGCAAATGTGTGATCATCGGTGGCGCAGTCGCAAGGCCCACCGTCAGCCGAGCAGACACCGTGACCGTATTGCGTGATCTTAATGGCTGTCCAGTTCATCTGCGGCAGCGCGGAGATCAGCCCAGCGACCACGCTGGTCTTGCCTACGCTGCGGGAGTGTCCGCCGATGATGATGATGGCCATACTAGTCTCTCAGTCGATCAGTCTCTCAGCCTTCGCCCTGAGCCTTACTTCTTGGCTAGTCGAGAGAGTGCGGCGAGTTCCTTCAGGTACTCGCGGATCGGCCGTGCCGGAGTTCCCCAGAAAAGAATTCCCTTTCCCCGAATCACTTTGTTGCTCGGAATACCGCATTGGGCGCCGAGGATCGCACCTTCTTCGATGCGGACATGATCGGCAATGCCAACCTGGCCCGCAACCACCACGTTATCTTCGATGACGGCGCTGCCGGAAACGCCAGTCTGGGCGGCGATGACAACGTTCTTGCCCACATGCACGTTGTGCCCAATATGAACAAGGTTGTCGATCTTCACGCCGTCGCCGATCACAGTTTCGTCAAGTGCACCACGATCAATGGTGCTGTTCGCGCCGATCTCGACATCGTTGCCAATCATCAAGCGTCCGATCTGCGGGAACTTCTCATACTTCCCTGACTGCCTGTCGCGAACGTATCCGAAGCCATCACTGCCAAGAACGGCGCCGCTGTGGACGATCACGCGATCGCCAAGCACCGCGCCAGGGTAGATCGTCACATTGGACTTGATGACGCATTGCTTGCCAATGCGGACCTCGGCGCCAATTACGCAACTCGATCCAATGCTCGTGTCGTTCCCGATCGAAGCACCTGCCTCGATAACGGAATGTGGACCAACGAAGACGCCCTCACCAATCTTGGCCGATGTATCCACCACGGAGCTGGAATCGATTCCGGCAGGAATTTTCACTGCTGGATGCAACAGGACCGCAGCGCGCGCGAAAGCGAGTTTCGGATGCTGGTGAACGATGATTGTCTTGTCGTAAGCGCCTTGTACGGCAAATTCGCCGGCTATGACGACCGATGCACGAGACGCCAGCGCATCCGGCAGCCACTTCGCATCTTCGACGAAGACAAGTGAAGATTCGTCCGCTGATTCCACGCTGCGCAACCACCGCACCTGTTTGCCAGCGTCACCGATTACACGTCCGCCAATTGCGTCGGCTATGTCTTGCGCTGTCATGCTGACGTCAGTATAGCGGGGGCTGGCCTTCCGGACGCGTTTTCCAGCGCTTGTGCACCCACAACCACTGGTCCGGATATTTGCGAACGAACTCTTCGATGATTTTGGTGAACTTCGCCGTATTGGCAATGACGTCAGCTTCGTGATTTTTGGTCCGAATCAATGGCACAGCGGGTTCGAAATGCACGCGGTACTTTCGAAGCACGGGATCCCAGATCGTGAATGCAGGAACGACAGCCGCATCGGTCTTTAAGGCCACACGCGCGATGCCACTTGCAGTACAAGCTGGGATACCGAAGAAATCAACGAAGACGCCTTGTGGGGGCGTCATGTTCTGGTCCATCAGAACGCCAACAGTCTCGCCTTTTTTCATGGCTGCCAAAAGCCCGCGCGCGAACTCCTGCTTCTCGAATGTGCGATTGCCGTGCATCGTGCGGTAACTCGTGACGAGGCGGTCGAGATAGGGATTGTCGAGCGGACGCACAATCACCGCCATTGGATTTCCATGTAGCGCGTGCATAAACGATCCGATTTCCCAGCCGCCAAGATGAGCCGTCAGGAACAGCACTCCCTTGCCGCGAGCGCGTGCGGCGTCAAAAGCTTCGAAACCTTCGTGGACGGCGAGACTGTCGATATTCCTGCGGTCGTAGTTCGGAAGTTGACAGAAATCCGCCAACTGGCGTCCCAGCGTTTTGAAGACGCCGCATACAATTTTTCGCCGCTGGCGAGGCGTTGTCTCGGGGAGCGCCATCTGCAGGTTGCGAAATCCCACACGACGCAACCGGCCATGAAGAAGATAGACAAGATATCCGAGAGAGATGCCGAGAAAACGCGCCAAGCCGGGTGGCAAAACTGCCATCACCTTGAGGATCAGCCACACGGGGGCATATTCGAGTTTGTGGAGCATTTTGCGGAAACCGGACGGTAGCACCCGGCGAAATCGCAAGTCAAATTGCAAGCCAGCAAAACAAAGCCCGGCCTTCGTTTCGGCCGGGCGCGATGTTGCCTGAATCTACTTTCCGGTCGTTCCGGAGTCTGCCGCCGGTGCGGGCGTTGCTGCGGGAGCCGGCGTAATCGCCGCTGGACCAGCATATTTCACCAGCGCATCGAGAAATGGTTTTGCGCCTTCCGGAGCTGCAATGTTGCCGTTCAGAATCGTACGGAACGGCACCATGCGGCCATAAAAGGCACGCGTTTCATCCTTGCCTTGCGTTACCACCGAACCCTTCAGCGTCAGGCCGGCGAAGATGCCACGAGCACGCGAGTAGGTCAGGACCTGAGCACGCATTTTCCAATCCGTGTCAGCCGAGGCATGCCGTCCAACGGGACCCGCTGCAGCCGAGGCATCGGCCCCCAACTCGAATTTGCTCTTCAGTAGATTCTTCATGCCTTCGTCGTTCATGATCACCATGACGAGATCAACGGCCTGACCACCGATCTGAAGACCGAAGCTTCCGCCTTTAATGGTAAAGAATGCCGGCGCGCTCCAGCCTTTGTCTGTCCGGCAGCTCGCAACGCCTTTACCGTACGCGGCGCCGAATCCCAAGCCACCCTTCAGCAGGCTGGGAACAACCGCAATACATTTCGCCGAATCCAGGATTTCTTCAGGAATGCCGCTATCGGGCGCTCCCATGATTTCGTGCATGATCGTTCCCGCATCGTCGACACGGTCGATCGTCTTCTCGCGGTCAGTATCCGCCCAGAGCGTACCTAAGGCGAGGAAACACAACACAAATACAAACGAAATTCTTTTCATCAACTACCCTCGGGGGATGTGTACGTAGCGCTATACCATCGTACTCCACTCACCCGAACAAGTAGCGTGCCTAAGGTTGGCGTGATTGGTTCCAGCAGAAACGAAAGGGGCTGGAATCCGTGACCCTCGTTCGGATATCCAGCCCCCGTCTCCCAGGTTCTGTGGTAGGTGAGTACGAGTATGCGTCCCCCACCCGGTTTGCTCAAGGTTACATAGGTCTATCGACCGAGGGGACTAGTCCGACCCGCTACTTCGAACTAACGAGCGAGTGCGTGATCGCATGCACGGACAGCGCAATGCGGTTCTGTACGCCGACCTTGCGCATCAGCTTGGCCACGTGGGCCTTTACGGTACGCTCCTCGATGCCCAGCACCGAACCAATTTCCTTGTTCGATCTGCCCGCAACCAGCAGCTCGAGGACCTGCTTTTCGCGATCCGTGAAGGTAACGCGTCCCGCGGGGAAGATTCGTCCCGGCGTGGAGGTTACACGCTCGATGAACATCGACAACACCCGGCGCGGCGCCCATACCGAACCTTGATTCACAATGCGAATCGCCTGGATGAATTCTTCCGGACTGGCCGCCTCATCGACGTAACCTTTGGCTCCGGCGGCAACGGCTTTCAGGATGGACTCGTCGTC
>CAYWSM010000534.1:0-4233 GCA_964460935.1 uncultured Terriglobales bacterium
CGACAGATCGTACTTGTACGGAACGTAATTGCCGTGCCATGCAACCACATCGAGCGGCGAGTGGTCGTAACGTGCTTCCCACAAATTACCCAGAAACTTCGCTGTCACACGGAAGTCGCCTTCGACATCTTCGTAAGCTGCGTGGGGAGTCTGAAAGTCGCGAGCGTTGGCGAGACCGTTCGCTCCAATCGGTCCGAGGTCCGGAAGGCGGAGCAGCGCTCCGTAATTCTCCAGGATGTATCCACGAGCTTCTTTATCCAGTAATTCGACGCGAAATTTGATGCCACGCTGGATGACCGCAATCTCACCCGGTCGAACGTCCATTCGCCCGAACTCCGTGAACAAGTGCAGTGCGCCCGATTGGGGCACGATCAGCAGCTCACCGTCGGCGTTGTAGAACAGCCGATTTGTCATGCTGCGATTTGCCACATACATGTGGATCGCAACACCCGAGTGCATTGATGAATCGCCGTTTCCGGCAATCGTGATCAGCCCATCGACGAAATCGGTAGCTGCGGTCGGCATCGGCAGTGGATCCCAGCGCAACTGGTTGGGAGGCGTGGGAACTTCGTCGAACGGTGTCGAGCGCAGCAGTTTTTGCGGCAAAGGCGTGTACGGTCTGTGCATCACCGACGGACGAATTCGATACGACCATGTGCGCCGATTCGTCATGCGGGGCGCGGTAAACGGTGTCCCGCTGAGTTGTTCGGCGTAGAGTCCGAGCGGCGCTTGCTGCGGCGAGTTCTGTCCGATGGGCAAAGCGCCAGGAACAGCTTCGGAGGCAAACTCGTTGCCGAACCCTGAGTAATAGAGAAGTGGCTGCGATTTGGTCTGCGTTGTTGCCATCGTGCCTCAGTTAACCACCAAGGACACGAAGGATCACAAAGGTTTTTGTTATATGAAATTCAAATTCCTTTGTGTTCCTTGGTGTCCTTGGTGGTTACAAATTTCCACGTCTCGCCTGCTCCAGTTCCAGTGCTTCGAACAGCGCTTTGAAATTACCTTTACCGAATCCGCGGCTGCCTTTGCGCTGAATGATTTCGAAAAACACCGTCGGACGATCTTCCACCGGCTTGGAGAAGATCTGGAGCAAATATCCTTCCTGATCGCGATCGACAAGAATTCCGAGCCGCTTGACCTCTTCCATCGGTTCCTCGAGCGCGCCCACGCGATCACGCAGCACGTCGTAATACGCATCGGGAACGCGTAGGAATTCGAGCCCATTCTGTTGCAGGCGATCGACCGTGTAGAGCACGTCTTTCACCTGCAGTGCAATATGTTGCACGCCAGCTCCGCAATACGCCTCCAGATATTCGTCAATCTGGCTCTTACGTTTTCCGGGAGCTGGTTCATTGATGGGGAACTTTACCGAATACGAGTCGTCGGACATGACGATCGACATTAGCGCCGAGTATTCGGTCGAGATGTCCTTGTCGTCGAAGCTGATGTAACGATGGAAGCCGAAGACGTCATGGTAGAAGTCAGCCCAGTAATTCATCTTCCCGAGTTCGACATTGCCAACCATGTGATCGATGCGCAGAATTCCACTCTGGCGCTCTTCAACGCGATCTTCAGAAAATCCGGGAAGGAATGGACCTTGATAGTCCTTGTAAGAAATCAGCGAATGGATCGTATCGCCATACGTATGGACTGCCGCGTGCCGGATGGCGCCGTTTTCATCGCTGATGTCGCGCGGCTCAGAAAAGGGCTTGGCTCCGCGCCGGACTGCTTCCTCAAAAGCAAAATCGGCATCTCCCACTTCGAGCGCGATGTCGCGCACGCCATCGCCGTGCTTCCTGATGTGCTCGGCTGCCGGATGATCGCAGTGCAGCGGTGTGCTGAGTACAAATGTGGTTTTGTTCTGGTTGAGAACGTATGACGTGAGATTGCGCTCGCCCGTTTCGAGTCCGCGGTACGCGACCTGCGAGAAACCGAACGTCTTTCGGTAGAAGAATGATGCCTGTTTGGCGTTGCCGACCCAGAATTCAACGTGATGAACACGCTTCAGTTTTAGAGGGTTTTCCATCCTCGTTTCACCCCGCAACAATTCTAACGCTCGTTCGAATTCTAGTTAAGATGCAGATTCCGAGTTACTCAGGCCTTCGAGACCTGCTCCGTTGATACAGGAAAACTGATGCCCAAATGATCGCAAAGACGACGCCCGCCCACATACCAAGTTTTCGAACGGCATAAACGAAATAGGCCACACTGAAACCCAGAGCGAATATCAACAGTAATACAGACTTCTTCATTCTCAGGCGCTTCCGATCAGGATGCCGGTGATAAAGACGAGCACACCTCCAACAACGACTTGGAATGCCGCTGAAACAATCGGTGTGTCCATGTAATGCTGACGAACCCAGGTAATGGCCGCCAACTCAGCGGCAACCACGATCACGGCGGCGATAAACGCGGCGTGGAAGCTGGGAATCAGGAATGGCAGCGTGTGTCCAATTCCCCCGAGAGTAGTCATCAGGCCGCAGACAAGCCCGCGCAGCCACGGATGTCCGCGACCCGTAAGAGTTCCGTCATCGGAAAGCGCTTCGGCGAAGCCCATGCTGATTCCCGCGCCGATAGAGGCAGCCAGCCCGACAGTGAATGCGTCGCGGCTACTATGTGTAGCGAATGCAGCGGCGAAGACCGGCGCCAACGTCGAAACAGAGCCGTCCATTAATCCCGCGAGGCCCGGTTGCACAATCTGCAGTACAAAGAGCCGGCGATTGGCTTCCTCTTCTTTGGCCTTCACATCGGGAAGCAGTTTTTCGGCTTCCAAATCCTCGGCACGGTTTTCGTGGTAGCGCTCTTCCTGTGCGAGATCATCGAGTAGCTGACGAACGCTAACGTCTTTCGATTGTGCCGCGGCGCGCTCATAGAACTGCCGGGTTTCAGCTTCCATCGCAGCGGCATGGTTGCGTGCCGTATCCAGTCCAAGCCCCTCGATCAACCAGACAGATCGCCGGTTCACGAATCCCTTGACGTCCTGCCGGCGAATGAGCGGAATGTGGCTGCCGAATTTTTCCCGATATAGATCAAGCAAGCGCCGGCGGTGACTCGATTCCTCCAGGCGCATGCCTTCAAACACCGCGGCACTGGCCGGGAAGTTCTGGCGAAACTTTTCGGCGAAATCGGCGTAAACGCGTTCGTCTTCTTCTTCGAGGGTTATGGCGAGAGCGAGGATTTCCCGTTCCGTAAGGCTCTTAAAATCGCGCATAGTTAGTCGCGCAATACCTTACACGCAGAGCACCACTTCGCGCGAGTACAAGCTAAGTTGACAGGCGACGCGGATTCCATAAAACTCGTGGCCAACTCCGCGAGGTCGAAACTGCCAATCATGCCAAGCGAACTGCAACCGGCGACAGCACCAGCATCCACTGCTCCAGCAATGGTGGTTAAACCGAGGCTGATGTCGCTGGATGTGTTTCGCGGCATGACCATCGCTGCCATGATCCTGGTGAACGATGCCGGCGATTGGGATCGCGTTTATTGGCCACTCGACCATGCAGAGTGGAACGGTTGGACCCCGACGGATCTCATCTTTCCTTTTTTCCTGTTCATTGTTGGCGTGTCGATGGTGCTGTCGTTCGATGCGCGGCGTGCAAAAGGCGATACACGCGGCAACCTGCTGGTGCATGCGCTGAAGAGGGCCGCGATCATCTTTGCCCTTGGACTGTTCCTGAACGCCTATCCGCAGTTCGATTTCCACACGATGCGTTTCACGGGAGTGCTGCAGCGGATCGCCGTGGTGTACCTGATCTCGTCCGTCATCGCGCTTTACTGCGGGCGCAAGTTGCGCTGGGCCATAACAGCCACGTTACTGCTGGGATATTGGGCGCTGATGACCATGGTCCCGGTGCCGGGTTGTGGGGCGGGCGTGCTAACCATGGATTGCTCACTCGCAGGCTATGTAGATCGAACTGTCATGTATAACCATCTGTGGGTGGTTCACCGGCACGACCCTGAAGGTTTTGTCAGCACGATTCCGGCGATTGCGACTTGCCTGCTCGGCATCTTCGCCGGTGAGTGGATCCGCGGCAAAAGTGGAGAGCAATTGATACGGCGACTGCTGCTCGCGGCGGTCTTTGGACTCGGACTCGGCAAAGTTTGGAACATGTGGTTCCCGATCAACAAGAATCTCTGGACCAGTTCGTTCGTGCTGTTTACCGCTGGCTTCGCCTGTGCCGTTCTGGCTTTCTGCTATTGGATCACCGACATGCGCGGATGGAAGCGATGGGC
>CAYWSM010000535.1:0-3881 GCA_964460935.1 uncultured Terriglobales bacterium
GGGTTCGCGCACCATCTGCAAACAGAGTGCGTCAACGTACATGTGTTGCGTCTGAATGTCTGGGTATTCCTGCGCTACGAGTTTGAACACGCGCTGCCACAGATTTCCCGCATAGCTCATAACGTTGGATTTATCCGCCATTAGCACTTTCTTGCGGCTGTGCTCGCGAGCGTATTCGAAAGCAAATCGGATCACGCGCTCCACGCCTTTGCGTGTGTTGATGTCCTCCTGCGTGGCGACTTCGTCGGGCGTGTCCTTCTTAAAGAAACCGCCCATGTCCATATAAACGCCTTCGGTATTCTCGCGGATAACCACGAAGTCAATGTTCTCGGGGTTGGCGTCTTTCAATGGACATAGTCTTTCGTCGAGCAACTTCACCGGGCGGACGTTCGCGTACAGGTCCATCTTGAAGCGCATGCCCAGAAGGATTTCTTTCGCGTGAATGTTGGAAGCAACACGCGGATCGCCCAAGGCACCGACAAAGATGGCGTCGAAATCGCGGGCGAGCATCTGGAATCCGTCTGATGGGATCGTCGTGCCATCGGCAAGATAGCGGTCGGCGCTCCAGTCGAAATAGGTGAATTCGACGGGAGCACCGGTCACACGAATGACCTCGATAGCTTGCGGGATAACTTCCTTGCCGATGCCGTCTCCGGGAACAACGGCAATGCGCTTCTTCTGGTTGCGTGCGTCGTTAGTCACGCGAGAGAAGATATCAGATCATGACTTCTTGCGGTGAAAGTCGAAACGAGACGTATTGATCTTACCGCCGTCGATGTACGACCAGTCTTCATAATGATGATTGGCGTCGACGAAGGTGAACTTGACGCTCTGCATATGTCCCGTGCCGGGCGTGATATTGGTGCCGTCGATGAAGTCGAACAACAGGGAATTAGCATCGCTCGACGGCTTCAACTTCATTCGAGGCTGGTTATGAGCGGCGCAGTAGTGAGTGGCGAGCAGGTCGGTGCCATCGGGATGGATCATGGTGATCATGTTGTGCGGCCCGCCGGGATCAAGCTCGTGCATGATGGCGGAACCATCTGAGACGACGTGCACGACAACGCGGGCGGGAATCGTCTCTCCGCCTTTTTTAACCTCGCCTTCCCAGTCGCCCGCAAGCGTTTTCATCCTGTCGAAGCTGGGATTGGGTTGGACCTCAGAAAGCTTATGTTGAGCGACCGCCGACATTGCGAGAATTACCGCCACAAGAAGCGCGATCAAGTTCGTTCGTTTGAAGGGACCCATTCTTTGTCCTCCTGTTTGTTGACCAACCAGGCCGTGGATGGAATGTTGGAAACGTTCCCGGAATCCGTGCGCGAAATGTTAGCTCAATCGCACCGTTGGGTAAATTAATGGACGTTCGACTGTGCCTGCGCAGCCGTCGTCAGCTTGTAAAATCGGTACATACGGATGGAAAGACGCATGAATTGACGAGCATCGCGTTCCACTGTCTCCAGCCTTTGTATGTTCGCGCAGGTAGTCGCGTGATCCTGGAAGCGCACCGTCAGCGTCCAGGTGCAAAGGGCGACGATCAGGACCAGGAACCGTGCCTTGGAATCCGCCTTTGACTTGTTGCTGATGGTGTTCATATTGCCTCCACTCTTGCGCTTTCATCAGTAAGACGAGCGAGGCAGATGAAAATCGACAACAAAAAAACGCCGCCTTTAGGGCGGCGTCGCCGTGCGGAAACTCTATTTTCTGGCGGCGGGGTGGGCAGCATTCACCTTAGCTAAAAGGTCCTTCGCTGCATCTTTGAACGGACCATCCACGGTAATAGCTTCGGTCAGCACTGTTTTGGCGTTCGCATTCTGTTTGTCCTTGGCGTAAGCGAATCCAAGGCGATACAGGGTAATGGAGTATTTCGCAGAATCGGCTTTGAGCATGCCGGCGGCGATCTTGAGTTCTGCAATTGCGGCAGTGGTTTTCTCCTGCCGCATTAAGGTGTAACCCAGAATCTGGTGCGCGAAGCCTTCGGTGATCTGCTTGTTGTCTGCCGCCGTGGTGGTATCCGCCTTGATCAACTCAATCGCCTGCCGAGAGTATGCGTCGGCCTTCGTCAGGTTCGTTCCCTTAGGATCTTCCGCAAAGGCATTCGCCAGGAGAGTAAGCAGCGAAAAATTCTTCGGATCGCCAGCAAGAGCTTTATCACCGAAGGCGATCAGGCGCGGCATGTCGTTCAATTCTTGGTAAGTGGCGACGGCGAGCAGGTTGGCGTTGTCCGTGAGCTTCGATCCCTGGAAGACTTCACTGAAGCGCTCAATTTCCGTAATGCGCTTTTTCGGGTCCTGCTCCGACGCCATCGCATTGTAGGCGGCTGTGCCCAGATATTCATAAATAGGAGCGGCCGCCGCCTTCTGCGTTGCGATCTGGTTTTTGAAGTCGTCTTCGCTGAAATTGTCCGGCTTGGGCTGCTTTTCGATGTTCTTGATGACCACCGCGCCCCGGCAGGAATAGTCGACAACCTTTGCGTAGTTCTTCGTTTGCTGCGCCAGATCGGCCTGCGTTTGCAGGATATCGAGCACGTCGGGCATGGCGGCGAGCGCCTTGTCGCCGTATTCCATCGCCTTGGCGGGATCCGAGATTACGTACTGTTGCGACAGTTGCCAGTTGCCATACGCGACGGCGGCAGGATTCGAAGCATACTGCGTCACGAAATCCTGCAACATCGATATGCGCTTGGCCTGATCGGATTCCTGGCTAATTTCCGTGAGGGCCTTATCTTCAGGCGTTCCGGCGGGAATCACGATCTTGCTCTGCGACCATGCAGGTACTGCCAGCAGAACTAATACGAACGAAAGTTGGCGCAACTGTTTCACGAACGACCTCCATCTGGCGGCCTGAGTTTGGGCGACCAATAGCCGATTTTGCGCGCATGGTAACGCCGAACACGATGCCCTGCAAGGAATCACATCACTCTGCGGATGCGAATTCCGGCGAGCGCTCGGGAGTGAACTTGTGCAGCGCGTCCGCGATCAAGTAGATGGCGAGAATCGCCAGTTCGGTGTCGATGGGGTGCCGGTAACGCGCGTTAGGGAAGACGAAATAGTAAACAGTGGGGAAACTGAGCAGCAGCAAAACATAGAGTCCCGCGCCCCGAATGCGATGTCGCCAGGCCCGGATAGCTCCCCAGATCGCCAGTACGGAAAAGCCCAGAAACAAAGACTGTCGCAGATCGGAGATGATGTTGTACTTCTCCGGCCTTGGCACGCCTGCCCAGTAGTAAACAAAGCGGATGACACTCAACTTCGCGAAGCGCATTGGATCCTGGTGAATAAGCGCTTTCGCTTCACGCGCTTTTTCGGCGACATAGGCCGGTTCGCCGAGTTCGATGTAACGGTTCATCTCCAGCACGTTCTGCGATGGATGCAGCCAGAACTGCCACATTCCGTTTGCACCCGGCGAATTACCGATGTACAGCTCGAGACCGAAATTTCCTCGAATCGGAATGAATTTCCCAAACGTAACGTAGTTGCGAACAAGCCACGGCGTAATCACGGCAGCGAACAGAATCGCAGCCACTGCGCCGTTTAAGAGCGTTCGCATGAAACTGTGACGGTTACGCCAGAGAATCCACCCGGCAGCCAACGGAAGAAACGCCAATGTCGCTGTGTTGCTCAGGGCACTGATTCCCCAGAGCAGTCCCCAGGCTATCCATGCGTTCAGACCGCGACCTTCCGCCAGTTCCAGTGTCATCCAGAATATGAACGTGAACACCATTGTTGACAGGCAGGTGTCCCAGTTCGTGTGGATCGCCCAATAAATGGCGTACGGGAAAAAAGCCCAGGTCCATGCGGACCACAGTGCGATCTTCTGGCCGAACGTGCGATAAGCGGCGAAGAACAACGGAATAATGGTCAGGGAATCGAACAGGCAATTCA
>CAYWSM010000536.1:0-19836 GCA_964460935.1 uncultured Terriglobales bacterium
ATGCGCTTGGAGTGCGTGACTACATCGATCATCTTGAGCGCATCGACACGCGAGTCCTCGCAGCTTGCTATCGCCGTGCCTCGGTTCTCCTTCAGCCGTCGGAAGCAGAGGGATTCGGCCTGCCGGTAATCGAAGCCATGGCTTGCGGCACACCCGTGATTGCCAGCGACATTGCGGCGCTGCGTGAGATTGGCGGCGAAGTGGTCAAATTCTGCCCGGTGGCCAATTTGTCCTTTTGGTCGGAGGCAGTGCTGAACGTGCTCTCCTGGAACGATAGCACTCGCGAATTCGCGCGATTGGCGGCGCAACAAGCTTCAAAATTCACTTGGCAGAACTACGCCAATCACATGGCTGAAATTTACCGGCAGGTACTTTCGGCGTGACACATAAGAACGATGGCACCCGCATCCGCGTGCTGCAGATCGGCAAATTCTACCCTCCTGTTCGCGGAGGCATGGAAACCCATCTGCAAGATCTGTGCCATGCACTCACGCCGACAGTCGATATTGATGTCATCGTGGGGCATACTTCCGCTCGCTCTACTGAGGACCACGACGGATCGATCCGCGTGCATCGCGTCGGAACAATCGCCAATATTGCCGGCGCCTCTATTTGCCCACGGATGGTCTGCGCAATCCGTAGTGTTCCCGCGGATATCGTGCATCTGCATTCACCAAACCCGACGGCGGTAATCTCATATCTGCTCAGTGGACATCCCGGACGCCTCATCGTCACCCATCACAGCGACATCGTCCGACAACATTTCCTGAAAACCGTCTTCGAGCCATGGCTACGGCGACTGATGCAGCGCGCCGATGCCACCATCAGCTTCTCTCCTAACTACATTGCCAGTTCGCCGGTGCTGTATCGCCATCGTGACAAGTGCCACGTCATTCCGCATGGAATCAATTGCGAGCGTTTTCTCTGTACAGACAGGGAGAAGATCAAAGAGATACAGGAGCGCTATGGCCACCGTGTCGTCCTCGCCGTAGGCCGGCTCGTGTATTACAAGGGATTTGAATATCTCGTCCGTGCTGTCGCGGGGACCGACGCAACCTTGCTGCTGATCGGCAGGGGACCGTTGCAACCACGCCTCGAAGCCCTCACTCGCTCGCTGAAGATCACTGACCGAGTTCACTTCTTAGGAGAGGTGGATGACCTCACTCCCTACTATCATGCGGCGCGCATTTTCGCGCTGCCATCGACGGCTCGCAGCGAGGCTTTCGGAATCGTGCAACTGGAGGCGATGGCCTGCGGACTTCCCGTCATCAACACGCAACTGGATTCGGGAGTGCCATTCGTTTCGCCCGATCACATCACAGGCCTGACAGTTCCGCCGGCTGATGTTGTTTCCCTGCGCCAGGCGATCAATCGCCTGCTGCACGACGACAGCTTGCATCAGCAGTTCAGCCAGGCAGCACGGGAACGGGTACGCACGCATTTCACGATGGAAAACATGGCACGCCACACGCTGCAGTTGTACGAAAACGTTCTGCGCAACGAACTGAAGGTTCAGCAGCCCGTATTTGCCGCCGCGCACGATTAACCCACCGTAGCGCCGGAAGATTTTTTTGACTGAAAAGAAAAGACTTAGCGGAAAACTTTGATAACAAAGAAGTTACAGCTCTGCCTTATCACAACCTTATGTGATGGATCAGTGGGCGTAGATGGCCATGCCGGTCGCTACCTGGAACACCGATTCCATCCCGCGCGTGAACGCCCGTTTTGCCGTGCTGCCCGGAATAAAGAGGATATCTTCCGCCATCATGTCCATGTCACTGGCTTTGGCCGCCATCATTTCCTTGAGCGGAATTTTGACCTCCTCCGGTCCGTTCGGACTCCGGCGCAAAATGCGGGCCGAACCTAATGACGCGGTTCGATTCGTTCCTTGCGCCAACGCGACGGCTTGCAGCACCGTCATGCGTTCATTGTTCTCCATGACGAACCCGCCCGGCCGCTGCACATCGCCAACGACATATACGATCCCCGCCTTCGAAACGGCAATCGTGTCGCCGGGAAACACCTCTACGTTCGTGTCCACCGACTTTGCCGGGTCCTGATTCATCACGACTTTCTCAGGGTTCTGTGGATCGTCGCGATGGGTGATCGTCACCAACTTTCCGGCCTTCGGAGTAAAACCACCCGCTTGCGAAATCAGATCGTAAAGCCGCCGCGTGCCAACCATCGGATAGACACCCGGCCGGGTAACTTCTCCCAGAACCGACACACCTTGGGAGGCAAAATCTTTGATAGTGACCATCACGTGCGGATCGCGAAAATACTGGCCTTTCACCAGCGACTTCCCGATCAGATCCTGCGCTTCTTCGGACGTAGCCCCGCCAATCCTGACGGACCCGATCAGCGGCAGCGAGACATAGCCCGATTCGTTCACGCGGCTTTCCTGGTGAAAATCCGGAACCCCATACACGCTGACTTCTATCAGATCGCCCGGGCCTATGCGAAGCTTTTCCCGGCGTTCCGACGCCGTCATGTTCGTCGGCCCGCTCACTGCCTCAGCGACAGTCTGCGGTTGCTCTACCGTTTGTGTTACGGCCAATGAAGACAGTAGTATCGCTGCAGTAAGCGCTGCTGCAAATCTTTCCGGCAAACCGTTTGACATCGAAACCCTCGCCAATAGCCGGAGTCTAGCACTACAAAGCCGCAATTCTGCCCAATAACGACCGCCAATTCGCTCAAGATTCAATCCGTTTTGGAACCGATTTATTTCATTGCCAAATCGCGTGGAAAAGCGAACCCGCACCGGAATTTTGTTCCAAGTGCGGGTTCGCTGAATCCCAACTCCTGACTCCTAACTACTCGATATACACCGCCGCATACCAGCGCACGTTCGTCGGCCTGGTCGCCCACGCCGGCGTTTGCACCTTGATGGAAATGGTGTCACCCGCGCTCACAGCCTGATTGAGCGTGTCAGCTCCGGAGGTAGTGGCGGAGTTATACGCGAACGCCGCAGCACCGAAGCAATTCGTGCTTGAATTGATACAAACGCTGTGCGTGACGCTCTCGCCCGATCCCGTATTGCCCGCTGGCGCATTCTGCTGAACGAACACACGCTTGATCGTTCCAGCCCTCGGCACCTGAATCTTCGCCGAGTCGAAGTTCGTGTTGTTGGTGTCGATCATGTCCCCGCCAAAGTAGTACGTGCTGCTGTTGTTTGGCGAATTCGTGCTGACATTCATCATCGTCAGCGTGTAGCCCGGACCGCTCGAACACACCAGCGTACCCGTGGCGCTGATGCCCGTAACCCGATCCGTCCCCATACAGGTCTGATTTGGTTTCACCTGTGCTGTCTGGATAGCGTTTAGGTCGTCGGCCCACGGAACGTTCATGTGCTGCTGAATCGGCGACGTAAGCAATACGCCATTTGCCGGCGGCGAAGCGATCTGGTAAATCGTGGCCGGCGCAGTGCCGATCAGCGAATAATTACCACCGATGTGTGTGACCGAGCCTCCGCCGGAGACGTACACATGCGGTGCTCCATTCGCGGTCTCAATGATGCCACCGTGCATGACAACCGTCCCCATGCCCACCAGTGCGAATACGTCTCGAATCGCGTTGGGATTGGTCTCCGCGCTGATCTCCGGCTGATCGATCACCGCCGAGGTGTTCATGTCGCCTTTCAGCACGGCACCAATCTCCGTTCCGGTGGTGGTTTCAATCCACAGTCCGTTGATTACGACGCTCGACGTATCCACATACAGTGGAAAGTGCGCGCCCGAGATACTGAGGTCTTCAAAGGTGAGAACACCGCTCGCTGCACCTGCGGCCAGCCCGAACTGCGTCAGCGTGTTCCCGACCACGCGGAGGCTATTTAGACGATTCAGGTAGCAATTATTGATGAACTGGAATCCACGCCGCGATGCCGTAACCTGCACGTTATCGATCATGCTGCTGATCATGTAGATGAATTCCGGACCAGTGCCGATAAACGACAGGTCGGCCATGTGGAAGTTGCCCACCTGCCCCATGCCGCCTCCGAAACGGCGCAAAAAGAGATGCTGCTGGCCGTACATCGTGGTCGCAACCGTGAACTGGTCGTAGTTGTTGTCGAAGTTCAGCAGCAACAGTGTATTTCCGTTGTACGTAGCCTTTGTCGTAGGCGGCGTGAATGCTGACGTATATCGCGCTGTCGCGGAGATGCGCACCGAGTCGATCCACCCCTTCGTCATCATGTTGAGAAAGGTGGTTTCCATGAAACCGTAAATTTTCGGCCCGATGACAAAGTCCTCCGACATCTTCTGCGTTATCGCTCCAGTAGCCGCCTGGCTGGCTTTCAGCACGCCGTTCACGAAGAACCGAACCGTGCTGCCGTCGTAGGTAAGCGCAAGGTGATACACGTTCCCGTTTGCAACCGTGTTATTCGGCGTTTGCAGGATGTGCAAAGAGCCTCCAACGTTCAGGATCGCGGTGATCGAATCGTTGTCGGTGTGTTGAATGGAGATGGCCGTCGCGCCGTCCGGACCTGTCACACTGCCCGAGGAGGAAATGATGTTGTACTGTCCGGCAGTAACGCTGAAGTTCGGCTTATAGAACAGCTCCAGCGTAACAGCACTGCGTCCGTTCAACTCCACGGCTCCGCCTTCG
Source organism: uncultured Terriglobales bacterium (assembly GCA_964460935.1). Taxonomy (GTDB): domain Bacteria; phylum Acidobacteriota; class Terriglobia; order Terriglobales; family Acidobacteriaceae; genus DATMXP01. Next base: position 4,603 of record CAYWSM010000536.1, read on the forward strand.
CGCAGATTCAGTTCATAACCGAAGGTCCCATCGAGATACATGGAATTGCCGGCGCCTGTGGCGAGCGAAGTTCCCGTGGGAATGCCGTTGTAGCCCAGTGATGTCGGCGGCGAAACCACGAGCACCGGCCCTTGATCGGCCGAGTACCCGGTGATCGTCGTCGCGCCACGGCCAGCGCCGTAAAACTTGATTCCCCTCGTGATATGCAGCGGCTTGCTCACGTAATAAGTTCCGCGCGGAACATACACCGTTCCATACGGCCCGCTGCCCGCGCTGGCGGCGTCGATCGCTGCCTGTATCGCCGCCCAGTCGTCGTTGGTGTCATCAGGCTTGGCGCCGAAATCGCGAACGTTGTAAAGCCCGCGGTATCCAGATGAGCCGCCGCGCATGTCGAACACCTGCACGTTATTCGGATTTGTGAATGAGTCCGTTCCTGCATAGTCTGATGGAATCACCACCGATCCGTTCGTACCGGCGTCGTTGACCGCTGCCTGGATGTTCGCGAACTGTGTGGCAAATCGCATCCCGCCCATGGTGACGGGGGTGTCGCCCTGCCGCGCAAGCTTTTGGGACAGCGCGCCGCTCACCGCGCCAACTTGCGCATCGACATAAATCTTCGGCGCCGCAGCCGCGTCTCCAGTCGGCACTGGCACGGTTGGTGACACGCTGAAGCTCTTCACTCCTGCGACCTGCTCATCGCCGCTGACGTGCAACACGCTGTTGTCGTTCGCCTTCGTTGCGATGACAGAATCGACGTATTGCCGCGACACCATCTGCACGGCCACAGACTGCGGCACCACCTGAGAACGGATTTGGGTGATCGTAACCGGTCCCTGCTTCGGGACGGTCCAGTATTCCGTACTCGTTGTACCGTCGTTCAGTTTGAGTGTGACTTTGTAGTACGTTCCCGCCGGCAAAGCGCCCTCGTTGGGCGCCAGCGCCAGAGTTACGCTTCCGGAAGGTCCGATAGGCAGGCTCATCGTGCCCGCGGCGACCGGCTTTCCGTCTCCGGTGTTGAACGCCGGCCAGGAGATCAGCAAAGTCCCTCCGGCAGACAAGCCGTCGGCTCGATACACGATGTCGCTGACGACGGTCGTCGCCGTGCCAGCCAGTCCATAAGGAATCAAACAAAAAAGACCGGCGATCATGCCGGCCCAGAGACACCACAGTGTTCGTCTGCTCCGCCCGGAGCAGGAAAACGATTTTGATTGCATTTTGGTTTTTATCCAGCCTGAAGAGAATTCTTTTTACTACCCTCTATTTATGAAGCTAGCCTGCGAAATGGGCTTTCACTGCCAAAATCGCAAAATTTATATTTTCCCTGCATTCATAAACTTACGGTGATTTTGTAAGTTTTACAGCCTTGACAAACGTCTCCCATAACGGGAATCGGCGGAAGATATCGCTTCATTGGTACGAGATGTCGCCGTAAGAGTGGCAGCGGCGCTCTGAATCCGCCAAATCCAGATATCATCTATTAGGTAGACATTTTCTTATATGAACACGCTCAAGACAGCTTTCCTGCTTACGGTACTGACGCTGTTCCTGATGTTTATCGGGGAATACTTCGGCGGACAGAACGGCATGATTCTGGCGCTTATCATCGCTGCCGTCATGAACTTTGTCTCGTACTTCTTCTCCGACAAGATTGCCCTAGCGATGTATCGGGCCCAACCCGTTACGCGCGAGCAAGAGCCGCGCATCTATGGGATCGTCGAGCGCCTCACGCAGCGCACGGGCTTACCGATGCCGAAGGTGTATGTCATTCCGACCGAGTCTCCCAACGCCTTCGCCACTGGACGCAACCCGAATCACGCGTCGGTTGCGGTGACGCACGGTATTCTCGGCCTGTTGACCGACGACGAGATGGAAGGCGTCCTGGCACACGAACTCGGCCACGTACGGAACCGCGACATCCTTATTAGTTCCGTGGCGGCGACGATTGCCGGCGCCATCACGCTGGCTGCCCGCATGTTCGGGTATGCGGCCATGTTTGGCGGCTATGGTGGACGCGACGATCGCGATCGCGGCGGTGGCGCACTGGGCGCGCTGTTCATGCTGATTCTGGCGCCAATCGCGGCCGTGCTGATCCAGTTGGCGATTTCGCGTTCCCGTGAATACGCCGCCGATGAAACCGGCGCGCACATTACCGGCAATCCCTACGCCTTGGCCAGCGCCCTGCAAAAGCTGGAGACGTACTCGAAACGGATGCCGCTACAGGCGTCTCCTTCGACGGCGCACCTGTTCATCATCCAGCCGTTCCTGGGCATGAATCTGGCTAGTTTGTTCTCGACCCATCCACCCACGGCCAAGCGCATCGAACGGTTGACCGGCCGGGCGCCGGAGTTCCAGGCATAAGATCGTCTCACGCGGATTACGCGGATATTACTGATCTACGCTGATTTCTTAAGGTGTTTTATCTCTTACTTGGAATCCGCGAGAATTCGTCCTATCCGCGTTATCCGCGTCAAAAGCTCTCCTGCAGCATGTCCAACAGTAACGTTCAACTCACTGAATGCTGAGTACCTTCCGCGGAATGCTGGGTTAGAATCGAAGCACATGTCCACTCAAATAGTCCGGGCGACGAACCGCGCGGTAGCCCTGGAAAAAGCGCTTAGCTCGATCATTCGCGGCCAGGATGAAGTTGTTCGTCTGTCGCTGGTTTCTCTGTTCGCCCGAGGCCACCTGCTCATCGAAGGCGTGCCCGGAGTCGGCAAAACGACTCTTGCTCACACTATCGCTCGCGCCCTTAATGTGGACTTCCAGCGCGTACAATTCACCGCGGACATGCTTCCGAGCGACGTGCTTGGCATCTCGATGTACTCGGCGGCGGAACAGAAGTTCGAATTCAAGCGTGGACCGGTATTCACCAATATCCTTCTCGCGGACGAAATCAACCGCACCACTCCCAAGACCCAGTCGGCGCTTCTCGAAGCGATGAACGAAAACCAGGTCACGATGGATCGGGATTCGTATCCTTTGCCGCAGCCGTTCCTGGTGATCGCCACGCAAAATCCTGTCGAGCATCACGGAACTTATCCTCTGCCGGAATCGCAGATGGACCGGTTCCTGATGCGCCTGCACATGAGCTATCCCGCGCCGGAAAGCGAGCGCGAAATTCTCCGCTCTGAAGCTGGCGCCGCGCGCCTCGACGATGTACAGCCGGTTCTCGCCGGTGAAGAAGTGGTTGCCATTCAGGACGAAGTTACCCGCGTACGCGTCGATGACTCACTCGTCGAATACGCGCTGAATATCGTCAATCGTACCCGTGACTCGGCTTATCTCTCGCTTGGCGTATCGCCGCGCGGATCGCTAATGCTCTACCGTGCTGCCCAGTCGATGGCCTACGTCGATGGCCGCGAGTTCACCACGCCGGAAGACTTCAAAGCGCTTGCCGTACCGGTCTTTGCTCACCGTGTCGTCGTCAGTGGACGCTATTCCTCGACGGCCAAGAAGTCCGAGCAAGCCGAGCAAATCCTGCGCGAGATCGTTGAGAACGTACCGGTGCCGGTCTAGCGATCGCCTTCTTGGCCCATATCTCCTGTAGAATTCTTTCCATCCTCGGGAGACCCGTTGCTGCAAACCTGTCCATCGTGTGGATCTCGTAACACATACGCGACCTCGGTCTGCGTATCTTGCGGCAAACCGCTCGTCTCCGATTCGGATATCACATCCACCGGCGAAGACACTCCAACGCTCGATCGTCCTTTGAGTCCGCCGAGCTCGCGTCCATCTTCGCGTACCGCTACCCGAGGGGGGCGCTTTCTTCCCGGAGATATGATTGCTGGACGCTACCGCGTTATTGCCCTGCTGGGAAAAGGCGGGATGGGCGAGGTCTATCGCGCCGATGACCTCAATCTTGGGCAGGAAGTCGCCCTCAAGTTCCTCCCCGAAGCCGCGACATCGGAAGATGCGCTCGATCGCTTCCGGAACGAAGTTCGCATCGCGCGCCAGATCTCGCATCCGAACGTTTGCCGCGTGTACGACATCGGCGAAGCCAACGGACAGATTTATCTCTCGATGGAGTATATCGACGGCGAAGATCTCGCTTCGCTGCTCCGCCGCATCGGACGCCTGCCCTCCGATAAAGCCGTCGAGATTGCCCGCAAGATCTGTGCCGGACTCGCCGCTGCTCACAATAAAGGTGTCCTTCACCGCGACCTCAAACCGGCAAACATCATGGTCGATGGCCGCGGCGAAGCGCTCATCACCGACTTCGGTCTCGCCGGACTCGCTGCAGAAATTACCGACGTTCACAGCGGCACCCCCGCGTACATGGCGCCGGAACAACTTTCCGGCAAAGAGGTCACTCAGAAGAGCGACATCTACGCCCTTGGCTTGGTGCTCTATGAGTTGTTCACCGGCAAGCGCGCTTTCGATGGACGCACGCTTGAGGAGATCGCGCGCGTCCGGCGCAGCGGCAACATCAGTCGTGTCTCCACCTTAGTCAAAGACATCGATCCTGCCGTGGAGCGTGCCATCTTTCGCTGTCTGGAAGAAGATCCCAAAAGCCGCCCCTCGTCTGCGCTCGAAGTCGCGGCCTCACTGCCCGGAGGCGATCCACTCGCCGCCGCGCTCGCTGCCGGCGAAACTCCATCGCCGCAACTCGTTGCCGCTGCCGGCGATCGCACTGGAGTTCCCGTCAAAGTTGCGGCATCGCTATTTGCCGGAGTGCTGGTAGCGCTAGTGGTGATGTGCATTCTGGGTGCGCGCAGCAACATTCTGAGTCGTCTGGATGTGCCTTACTCACCCGATGTGTTGTCGCAGAAGGCACAGGATATAACGCGTATGTTAGGTCACACCGCGCCTGCGGTTGACAGTGCGGAGAATGCCGATGTCGACGGAGACCTGTACGCATACCTTCAGGATCCAAAGCACACTTCGGTGAATTGGAACATCATCGCCGGGGGTACTCCCCCGCTTCTGCGCTATTGGCGTCGCGAAAGTCCTGGCAAGATGGTCGCAATCGAGGTGAAGGACAATACGCTTGTTCCCGGTATTGTGGATTTGAATGACCCCGCCCCAATCACCTCGGGCATGCGGCTCATCCAGGTGGATACGCAAGGGCGGCTCGTGCACTTCGAAGCGATTCCGCCGCAGCAGGACAAATCGCCCGCCAGCGCGAGCACATACGACTGGCGCGTTCCGTTCCAACTGGCCGGACTCGATCTGGCTGCCTTCAAGCCAGCAGAACCAACATGGAATTCGCTCGCAGCAGCGGATTCCCGAGCAGCATGGACGGGCTCGTGGCCGGGCACGTCAATTCCTCTACGAGTCGAAGCCGGCGCATACCGCGGAAGGCTGAGTTACTTTTCCTTGTTGGGTGACTGGACAAAGCCCGATCGCGAGGCGACATCGAACCGATCCGCCACACCAGGATGGGACACGGTCGCAGTCATATTCTTCGGAGCATTGCTCGTGATAGCAGTGCTGATCGCCCGGCGCAATCTGCTGCGTGGAAGTGGCGATCGCGAAGGAACCTTACGGCTTGCAAAGGTGATCTTTGTCCTGCAAATGGCGCTGTTCATCTTCAAAGCTCATTTCGTGGCTTCGATCGGCACTTTCGGACTGCTGGTGCTCGCCATAGCTGGAGCGTTATTTATCACCGCGTTTGTCTGCGTACTCTATCTCGCCATCGAGCCCTTCGTTCGCCGCCACTGGCCGCACGCGATCATCACCTGGACCCGTCTTCTCTCCGGCCGCCTGCGCGACCCGCTTGTCGGACGAGACCTGATGATCGGTGCTGCTCTCGGCATCTCCTGGTGCATCGCCTACAATCTCCTCTTCAGCTTCGGACAGCGATTTGGATTCCCTCCCAACGTCAACTGGGGCGACTTCATGCTGGGACCTCGTTCGGTCCTTGGCGGTTGGATCTGGCATCTCACGACTTCGGTCCAGGCCACGCTAAGCATGTTCTTCCTGATGTTCATCTTCCGCGTCGTCCTGCGGAAACCCTGGTTGGCCGCGCTCGCCTTCGTCGCACTTTGGACATTGCTCAAGGTCATTGGCTCGCAGCACCCCGGCGTCCTGCTGCCAGTCCAGATATTCGTCTATGGCGGCGCAGCTTTCGTCCTTATCCGCTTCGGCGCCCTCGCGCTCGCCACCGGCATCTTCATCGCCGACATTCTTCTGAACATCGCGATCACGCCGCACGTTACAGCGTGGTATTTCGGCGGGACGTGGTTTGTCCTGCTAACCGTGGTGGCGCTCCTGTGCTGGGCTTTTTGCATCGCCCTCGCCGGACAAAAGCTGTGGAACGAAAGCCTGCTCGATTGAGTGTCGCCGCACCGGCTGCGATAATCACAACATGCAAGTTCTGCGCTTCGTCATGCTGTTATCGCTCGTCGTCTGGATTGGCGGCATCATCTTCTTTGCTTTCGTTGTAGCGCCCACCGTGTTTACCGTTCTCCCAACCCACGACCTCGCCGGGAAGGTCGTCAACCGTTCGCTCGGAGCGCTGCACTGGATGGGTATTATCTCTGGCATCATCTACCTGCTGATTTCGATCCTCTACTCGCGCCTATCCACTGGATTCGTCCACGCCTTCGCCACCCGCCATGTGCTGATCGTTCTAATGATCGTTCTCACGATGGTCTCGCTCTTCGGCGTAACCGCAAAGATGAATGCCCTTCGCACCGAGATGGGCATCATCGACAATATCCCGCAAACGGACGCCCGTCGTATCGAATTCAACGAACTTCACCACTGGTCCACGCGACTGGAAATCGGCGTGTTTATTATGGGATTGGCCACACTGTTCCTAACCGGGAAAGCGATCAGTAATTAGCCAGTATTTCGTCGTACACATTTTGCGAGATAGCCGCTGTCCTTTATCCTGTAACTGGGCGTTCGAAAAACGTGACCTTCGCCTCGCGCGCTTCCTGACTGAATACTGATTACTGACTGCTAATTACTATGAAGAGTGGAATCATCGGCCTGCCGCAAGTGGGCAAAACATCGCTGTTCAAAATTCTGACCAAAGCTGACGTTGCTACCGGACACGGCGGCTCGCGCGAAGCGCACCTCGGCGTCGCCACGGTTCCCGACGAGCGCCTCGACAAACTCGCCGCCCTCTACAATCCGAAGAAAACGACGCACGCCACCGTGCAATACGTTGACGTGGCCGCCATCGGCCAGGAAGCGCTCAAGGAAGCCAACTTCCTCAACAACCTCCGCCAGGTCGACTCGCTGACACACGTGGTCCGCGCCTTCGATGAGCCCTCGATCCCGCACGCCAAGGGAGACATCAACCCACTGCGCGACATCAAGGACGTCGAGTTCGACATGATGGTCAGCGATCTTGGCCAGATCGAAAAACGTCTCGAACGCCTGGAAAAAGACCTCAAAAAGATGAAGTCGCCCGATCTCGTGAAGGAAGACGAGATACTGAAGCAGTGCAAATCGTGGCTCGAAAGCGAAAAGCCGCTGCGCGAACTCCAGATGTCGCCCGAAGACAAGAAGCGTCTGAAGGGCTTCATGTTCCTCAGCGAAAAGCCGATCCTTTACGTGCTCAACATCAGCGAGAGCACGCAACTCGGCAAGGATCTCGACGAGGCCGTCGACAAGTTTGGCATCAAGGAAGCCGCCTCGCGGCCGAACACCGGTGCAACGGCGATCTGTGGCAAAGTTGAAGCCGAACTCGCCGAAATGTCGGACGAAGACGCGGCGGAATTCCTCTCCAGCTACGGCCTGTATGAGAGCGGACTCTCACGCCTCATCAAGAAGACCTACGAATTGCTCGGCCTGATCTCGTTCTTGACCGCCGGGGAAGACGAATGCCGTGCGTGGACGATCACCAAGGGTATGCGTGCCGTGGAAGCAGCCGGTGCGATCCATACTGACCTCGAAAAGCACTTCATCCGTGCCGAAACCATCCACTGGGATCAGCTTCTCGAAGCCGGCTCCGAGGCCGCCGCTCGCCAGAAAGGCACATTACGTCTGGAAGGCAAAGACTACATCGTGAAGGACGGCGACGTGATGCACATCAGGCACAGCGGCTGACCCTAGAAACTAAGAACTAGGTCATGCTGACGCGAAGCGGAAGCATCTATGCATTTCACGGTTGATATTTGTTCTCAAATCGAGTACAATTGTTCTCGATTTGAGAACAGAAGCTGCCAACACGGTTTCCACCATCCTCTTCGGACAAACTCGTAGCGCTGTTCTTGCGCTTCTCTACGGCCATCCGGATGAGTCCTTTTATCTCCGCCAAATCACTCGTGAAACCATGATCAGTCCGGGTGCATTGCAAAGAGAATTGGAACAGTTATCCCTTGCCGGAATCGTCACGCGCTCGCAACTAGGCAACCAGGTCTTTTATCAAGCTAACGCCGCCAGTCCCATATTCCCGGAGATTCGCTCGCTCGTCGCAAAGACGATTGGAGTAATAAGCGTATTGCGCTCTGCACTACAGAAGATTTCGGCTCAGATACGGATCGCTTTTATCTATGGCTCCGTTGCTCGCCAGGAGGAGACAGCAAAAAGCGATATCGATGTAATGATCGTTGGTGATGTTTCCTTCGACGATGTCATTTCCCATCTTCGCGAAGCGCAGACCACTCTCGGCCGTGAAATCAACCCTACGACTTATTCAGTACGAGAGTTCAAAACGAAACTCGCATCCGGAAATCACTTCCTGAACAGTGTCGTTAATGAGAAGAAGCTGTTTATAATCGGCAGCGAAGATGAGCTTAGAAAGCTGGGCGCAAAACGCGTGGCTTAAGAAACAAGCCACTAGCGCTGACGAGATAAGGCATCTGTTCAGGATTGTTGACCGCGATCTGCATGATTGCGAGGCCTCGGGGATTTCAGCCGACACACAATTCACGATCGCTTTCAATGCCGCGCTTCAGGCGGCTACGGCAGCATTGCGGGCCGGCGGCTATCGGACAACGGGACAGGGGCATCACGTTCGCGTGATCGACTCGCTGGAACTGACAATTAACTCGAGTTCAGCGACTGTTCAGAAGTTACAGATCTTAGGACGCAAGCGCAACATGTGTAGCTACGACATGGCGGGGTCTGTATCCGATGCGGAATTACAGCAGATGAAGAAACTGGCGCTTGAGCTTCGCGACACAGTACGAACTTGGATTAAGCAACACCATCCTGACCTTCTGTAGTAGCTTCTTACGTTTCCAGCAGCGGAACCTGTCCCGCTTCCACCATCTTTGCCCGCAACGCCAGGTGTTTCTCGCGGAAGTGTCTCGCCGCACGCTCGCTCCATGCCCGGATGAAGATGTAATTCAGTGCACCGCCAATGACGGAACTCAACACCGGAATCACCCGGCCAGCCCATTTTTCCACCACTTCCCCGCTCGCCTGCGTCGCAATCCGCGAGATCACCCGAGGGACAAACTGCCGCACTACACTGCGTTCCACCAGTTCCCGGCTGATATCCACCCCGGCAGCGCTGGCCGTTGCGATCCATAGCTCCGCAATCTCGTCGTCGGTGTTGTATTCGAACCCATAGATTAAGCTGAGCTTCTGGATCATCCGCATCGTGATCGCCGCCAGCACTCCGAGATCGGGTACCAGGGTCAGCACGCCACCCAGACCGAATCCAGCCCCTTCCGCTGCGGCGATCTTCATGCTCCCGCGTATCGTGTCGGCGGCGATTTCATCCAGTTCGTCCATGGGAACGCTGAACACGCCCTGATAGGTATTGATCGGCAGCCCATGAGCCGCTCGCAAGTGCACCAGATACTCCTGTGGATTGACCTTCACCGTCTCATACGCTCGCGTAAACCCGCTCTTGAGCGCCGCTTCGGCTTTCCGCGTTAGCCAACTCTTCTGTTTGCTGTCATTCATGGTTTCAGCTTATTCGATGCTGATTCCGCTGATCGGAATCCATACTCACCGCACAGCGCAGCCCTGATGCTTGTGCTAGCATCAACATTTCGCATGGCTTCTGGCAAACTTCATATCGTACCCCTTGGCGGACTCGGCGAGTTCGGCATGAATTGCATGGCGGTCCGCTGGGGCGACGACATCATCGTCATCGACGCTGGCCTGATGTTCCCGGAGGCCGAACTGCTCGGCGTCGATATCGTTGTCCCCGACATCAGCTATCTACTCGAAAACCGGCAATATGTGCGGGCCATCATCCTCACCCACGGTCACGAGGATCACATCGGCGCGTTGCCGTCGGTCCTCACCGAGCTGAACGTTCCAGTCTACGCCACAGAATTCACCCTCGCTTACGTCGAGAATAAGCTGGAAGAGCACGGCCTACTGGAAAACGCTAAGCTGAACGAGATCACGCCCGGGCAGCGTTTCACCATTGGACCTTTCACCATCAATCCTATCCAGGTCACCCATAGCCTGGTAGATTGCGTGGCGCTAGCCGTTCACACACCGCTGGGTGTCATTATTCATACTGGCGATTTCAAAGTCGATCCCACGCCAACCGACAATCGCCTCTTCGACCTGCACTCCTTCGCCGAGTACGGCAAAGAGGGCGTTCTTGCTCTGTTCCAGGATTCCACCAATGTGGAACGATCGGGTTACACCCCGAGCGAGCGGGCTGTCCGCCGCAAGTTCGAGGAGGTGTTTTCCTGGACCAAGCGTCGTCTCTTCATTTCCTGCTTCTCGTCCTCGATCCATCGCATCAAGCTGGCCATCGACCTCGCGCAGGAATACCACCGCAAAGTTGCCCTTGTCGGCCGCTCGATGTCCGAGTCCACCGAAATCGCGCAGGACCTCGATTACATCGATATCCCCGACGGCCTGCTGATCCACCCCGGCGACATTAAGAAGTACGCTCCTGAACGGGTCTGTGTTTTGATCAGCGGTACCCAGGGCGAGCCGATGTCTGCTCTCTCGCGCGCCGCCGTGGACAATCACAAGCACGCCAAGATCGAGAAGGGCGACACCGTCGTGCTCTCGTCACGCATCATTCCCGGCAATGAAAAGGCGATCTATCGCATGATCGATCACCTCTTCCGCCGCGAAGCGCACGTGATTTACGAAGACGGCTCGACCCCGCCGATTCACGTCAGTGGACACGCCAGCCAGGAAGAACTCAAACTGATCATCAATCTCGTCAAGCCGCGCTACTTCATTCCGATCCACGGCGAATATCGTCAGCTCAAGCGTCACGCCGAACTGGCGCAAAGCATGCACGGCGCCGTCGGATCGGTGATGATGATCGAGAGCGGCGACATCCTCGAATTCGACGAACTCGGCGCGCGCAAAGCCGGACGCGTCAACGTAGGCCGCGTTTGTATCGATTCCAATTCCATGGGCGACGTCGTCGAAGAACTCATCATCCGCGATCGCCGCCACCTCAGCGAAGACGGCATCGTTCTGCCGATCATCGCCATCAACAAGCTCACCGGACGCGTCGAAGGGCCGCCGGAGATCGTCAGCCGTGGGTTTGCTGCCATCGGCGAAAATGGATTCCTCGATGATGCCCGTAACGTTGTCGTGAATACCCTCGAAGGCTCGAGCGACGAGGAAAAGGCGGATTACGGCGTCATCAAGGAAAAAATCCGGCAAGACCTGAAACGCTATATATCCAAAAACACATCGCGCCGGCCGCTGATCATGCCGGTGATTCTGGAGATCTGATCGCTCCACTCCAATGGAAACCGGCCAACCATCTCATCGAAACCGAAACTTCCTCAGCAACCCCGCTCATAACCTTACGGACCACAACTGGTTCCACGACGAACCTATACCCCTATGGTGACACTCGACCAGATTTGCCTCGCCCGACAGCGCCTCCAGGGCGTAGCGGTGCGAACTCCCATCCTCAAGTACCCACAGCCGATTGACGGCCGCTCTCTCTATCTGAAACCCGAAAGCCTGCAGCCGATCGGCTCATTCAAGCTGCGCGGTGCCTACAACAAGATCGCCTCCCTGTCCGAGGCGGAACGTCGCCGCGGCGTCATCGCCTATTCCAGCGGCAATCATGCCCAGGGTGTTGCTTACGCCGCTCGCGCCATGGGCGTGAAAGCCACCATCGTCATGCCGAACAACGCGCCCCGGATCAAGCGCGAAGGCACCGCCGCCCTCGGAGCAGAAATCGTCACCGTCGGCCCCGCCAGTTCGGCACGCAAAGCCAAAGCCGAACAACTCGCCCGCGAGCGCGGACTCTCCATCGTTCCTCCGTACAACGATGAGAACATCATCGCCGGCGCGGCTTCTGTCGGCATGGAAATCCTCGAAGACTTCCCCGATGTCGAAGTCGTCCTCGTCCCGGTAGGCGGTGGCGGACTCATCAGCGGCATCTCGACCGCGATCAAACTCTCTCGCCCTGACGTTCAGGTGATTGGCGTCGAACCCGAACTTGCCAACGATGCCCAGCAAAGTTTCAAGTCCGGATCCATTCTCGAACTCTCCGCGCAGGAGGTCTCCCGCACCATCGCCGACGGTCTCCGAACCCAGAGCGTCGGCGAAATCAACTTCGAGCACATTCGCCGCTACGTGAACGCAATCGTCACCGTCAGCGAAGATGAAATACTCGAAGCCATGCGCCGCCTGGTTCTAACGGCAAAACTTACGGTTGAGCCCAGTGGAGCCGTAACCACCGCAGCCTTTATGTTCCACGCGTTTGAGTTGCCGCGTTCCCAGCGAACCGTGGCCGTCATCAGCGGAGGCAGCGTAGAACCGGAACTTCTCGCGCAAGTTGTGGTTCAACCTAAGGCCATAAGCAAATAGAATCGACTATTCCACCGGAGTCGCTCATGATGAAGCGTCGCCTCTCCATCGCCGTTGTTCTCGCTCTCGCCACCGTCGCAACCGTGTTCGCGCAGGAACCGCCTTCCGACACCAAGCACGGTATCCTCGTTCGTCCCGCGCAGATATACATCGGTCCCGATTCTTCTTCCGCGAAGCTCGGAGAAGCCACGCGCGGACGCGAAGTTTTCGAACTCGACCGCAGCCGTGAATGGCTCCACGTCACCGCCACTCTCGGACCCGAAAAGACCATCACCGGCTGGATCATCGACAAGGGCGTCATCCGCATCAACACTCCCGACGCTGACAAAATCATGTTCGGCGAAGCGGCCGCCTCCGAACTCGAAGCCAGCAAGCGTAGCGGACGCCGCGGCGCCGCCGACGACGCCCGCCGCCTCTACTATCGCGTCTTCGACTACTTCCCCAACTCCCCGCTCGCCGGTGAAGGGCTCTACCGCGCCGCCGACATTCTTTGGCAGATGGACACGCACAGCCGCAGCCGCTCCGAGTCCACCATGGTCGATCTCAGCAGTCCTGCGGGCGCCGCCGAAGACACCATGAAGCTGGTGACCAAGAAGTTCCCTCGCACCAAGTGGGCCGACATGGCCGCCTTTCGTCTCATCGAGACCAAGCTCTGCGACGATTGGGCCGGACAATCCAAGTGTCCCGACAAGGAAGCCGAGGTTTACGAGAAATACGCAGCCGAGCATCCCGATTCGCCCAACGCCGCGGAAGCGCTCTACAGTGCAGCCACTCGCCGCGCCGCGCTCATCGAGATTTACAAGACCGAGGACAAGCCGAAGCAGGTTGACGAGTCTCGTGCGCGTGCGAAAGCCGATTGCGGTCTCGCCATCAACAAATACGGCCAGACGGACTGGGCCTTCCGCGCGCGCTCACTGGAGTACATGGTGGATCAGGGCATTCCCACCTACGGCAATGCGCAGGAATAGCTTCGCCGTTTTCTCTGTGCCCTCTGTGTTAAATGCAAAATGTTCAGAGCCGGGGAACATAGCGCACGCTTGAACCCGCGGGTGCTATATTCAGATCACCCGCTCACATCAGATTTCCTGGGGGACGATTGAACGACTACATCCTGGCCGCCATTCTCGGCGTTGTCGAAGGGTTGACCGAATTTCTGCCCGTCAGTTCCACCGCTCACCTTCGCATCTGCGAGGCCCTTCTCGGCATCGGCCTCGGCAATGGCTACTGGAAGATGTTCTCCATCGTCATCCAGTTGGGGGCCATCCTTTGTTTGCCCATCTATTTCCGCCGCCGCATCGCCGATTTCTTCTCCACCTTCCCAACCGGCAAGCGAGGCGACCGCAACCTCCTCACGCATCCTGTATCGCTGACGTTAATTGCTTTCGTCTGCACCGCCGCTCCGGCATTCCTGCTCACCAGGATCATCGGCAAGCATCTCGAAAACCTCTTCATCATGGGAATGTCGCTTTTGATCGGTGGCGTCATCATGTGGATCGTGGACATCCTCTATGATCGCCAGGCGATCGCCGCGCCCGATCGCCGTACTGACGATATGGAACAGATGTCCCTCGGTCAGGCCATCTGGATCGGCCTCTGTCAGATCACTTCGGCGCTCTTCCCTGGAACTTCACGTTCAATGTCCACCATCGCCGCCGGACAGATCGCCGGAATGTCACGCAGCGCCGCTCTTGAATTTTCGTTCTTCCTGTCGATCCCGACCATGGTCGTCGCCACCTGTTACGAAGCGTTCAAGACCATGCTTCCCCACCACGGCGTACCCGCCATCGGCGCAGGCCCAGCCAACACTCAGCAATGGATCGCGCTCATCATCGGCTTCATCGTTTCTTTCCTCGTCGCCTATGCGGTCGTTGCGTGGTTCATGCACTGGGTGCGCAAACACGGATTCGTCCCATTCGCCATCTGGCGCCTGATCGTCGGCGCCTTCGTTTTGCTTAGGATGACTGGACTGCACTGAGTGGGAGAGATTTTCCTTCTCTATTTTTCTGTGATCTCTGTGTTGAATATTGGGTGCCCCATTCAACCCTTTTTTGGTTGAGTGGGGTAGTTCCCCGCGAAGAACGCGTTCGCATTCTTTCTCAACAGAAAGAACCCAATCACCACCAGCATCGCCGCGTGCATAGCGCCCATTCCCCACGAATGTAGGAACCCGATCACCACATGGAACGCCATCCACGCCAGCGCCAGCCAGCGCGCCCAATTCGCCCCGCGCAACATATAGATCCCGGCCACAATCGCCAGCACGCGCACCAACTCGATCCCTACCGTTCCGGCTTGCCACGCATGAGCTTTGAACTCAGGGAAGTGATAAACGAGACCAACCGCGCCCGCCAGAATGTACACGCAGGCGATAATCGTTACCGATAGTGGACGCCGTTTCATCGAGGCCCGTCATCATATCAGGCTTCCACCATTTATTATTGACTCCGAGGAACCCATGGCTTCATTGATCGACGCGATCGACGTTAAGCGTCGCACGCTCTTCGAATTCGAAAACGCCCCCTACGTCTGCCTCGAAGCCGAGGTCAACACGCCCAGCGCCCGCGGCGCGCA
>CAYWSM010000537.1:0-4353 GCA_964460935.1 uncultured Terriglobales bacterium
GGCTCATTCCATTCGTGGACGATGACGACGTCCGACTCTTTCAGATGTTCAGCGGCAAATTTCTGGAAGGTGTGATCGTTGTTGTAAAACTGGACGGAAAGATCGGGAAACAGCCGCCGGAAATCATCGATAGCCGCAACCGCGGTTTCGCCTTCATTGTGAACCAGGTTCGTCAGGGACCAGGCTCCCAGCGCCTCGTAACAGCGTACCCGATGCCCACGGCGAACAAGCGAGCGAGCCAAGCCGCGCAGAAAATGCGCATTGCCGTGGTTCCAGTCAGAAACCCACGAGTGCGCAAATATGTGAATTCTCAACGGGACGCTCATGCGACAGCCGCTCCCGCCGGTATCAGCGTGTGATACAGATTCATGTAGTCGTTGATCATGCGTTCCGCAGTGAATCTCTGGTTGGCGCGGCGATACGCGAGGTTCGCGTACGTCATTCGCAGTTCGCGGTCACCACGCAATTCCTCGATCGCTCGTGCAAGATCTTCGGCGTCGTTGCGCCGGAAGTAGAATGCCGATTCGCCCCATAGTTCGCGAAAGCTCGGAATATCATTAGCAATCAGCGCACATCTTGAGAGCGCTGCTTCCACCGGAGCCAGCCCAAACGGCTCGTATTGCGAAGTTGCCGCGTAAATCGAGGCACGCCCAAAGAGCTGTCGAACTTCCGCCTCATTCCGCTCACCACAGTACCGAACTCCGCGTCCCCGGTTCACCTTTTGCGATCGAAACGCGGGATCGGGGTGCTCCTCCGCTCCCACTACCCACACCGGGATGTTGTGCGAAGCTTCCGTAAGCAACGAAACCTGCTTTCCCCTATCCCACGCTCGACCGACCGCGAGCACTAGATCTTCCTTCGACACATGCGGATTGAATAATCCGGGATTGCGCCCGTTGTAGATCACCACTCCCTGGCGGATCGTACCGTGATGCTCGCGCAACTGATCCAGCATCCACCGTGATGGAGTCACCACTACATCGGCGCCGGTAAGTCCCGCGCGAACCACGCGGCAATATTCACGAATCCAATCTTCGTCCGGAGGCTCCTGGCCGTGAACAGCCACCCACCAACTGATCACGTCACTATGGCCGACAACGATTCTTGGGACATCCACCTTCAGCGCACCGTAGCAGTACTGGCTCAGGTGCAACAGGTCTGGTCGTGTTTCGCGAACAACGGCCTCGAGGAACTCCATTGAGGCGCGCAAGTCGTCACGCGAACTCTGCATCCACTCCAATCGGAACGCCGTCGCGCGAAAATCGACGTCACGTAATCCTTCCAGCCATTCGCATTGCGCGCCGGTTGGAATCTCTCCAAAACTGACCAGGGTGACTCTCACCCCGCGCTGCGACAGTCCTGTCACCAGTTCCCGCGTATAGGTCCAGACTCCACCCACGGTATCGGCGGTAATTAAGACGTGCATTCCAATTCCTCAATCCGTGCGGGCTTCTGCTCCTGAATGTCGCTGTAGCCTTTGTCGTCGAACGTGGACGTGTAATAGCGATGCGCCCGTTCCCACGCCTCATCATCCGGGGGCCCGAAAAGCTGTATGTACAGCGGAGTTCCGGGAAACGGAAACATCGGTACCGGCTCGCTCACCCAGACACCGTGCGCTTTCAGGTTCTCCTGCCAGCGCCTGATCTGTTCCTTATCGTCATGGTCGGTCAGGATCAAATTTGCCTGCACCCACGGAATACGCTTCTTCGCGTAGATCAACAGCTCGGTGATCCGGTCCGTATCGATGCGACAATTTTTATTCAGTTCGTCGCGTCCCTCTTCGGTAATCGACTCGATCCCGCATTCCATGGAAATGCAATGCGCCCGGCCGAGCAGGTCGAGCGTCTCTTCATTCCACAGATCGATTCGCGTCTGAAATCCGATATTCACGTTGCGCTCGGCAATTCCTTCCAACAACCGCAACACGTTTTTCCCGACACCGAAGATCTCGTCGATGAAGTAAATGTAGTCAACGCCGCGCGCGATCAGCCTGTCGATCTCCGTCAGCAGCGCATCCACATCGCGTTCGCGGAACTTGTTCCGAAACAGCGTCTTATTGCAAAACGTGCAGGCCCACGGACATCCGCGCGCGAACTCCAACTCTGCGCCGTGGCCGTCACCGTGAAACACATGATGCCGATGCCGGTGTGCTTCGACGTTGTAGTCAGCAAAATCCAGCGCGCCCAGCGTTTTCATGTCCGTCACACCCAGTGACGGAGACACATGCAGGCCGCTGTCGTCTCTCCAACAGCAGCCGGTGATCTGGTCCCAAGGCTTAGATGCAAGTTCCCGGATTGTGTGGTCTGGCTCGCCACGGAATCCGACATCGCACCCCATTTTCTGGATCGCCGCTCCCGGCGTTGCCGAAGTATGCGGCCCGATCGCCACTTTGATGGCTTTTCCACCGATCTCAGCGAACCACTGTTTCGGGATCCTCACCTCCGGCGGCGGACACCTCCAGAACAGATACGACGGCGCAGTCGGGATCACCAGAAAATCCGGCGCGAACGCGTCCACACGGCGCTTGGCCTCTTCGGTCGTGAGGCGATCGTTTTGCGCATCCACCAACAGCGACTCATGCCCCGCCTCGCGGATTTTATCGGACGCGAACATCAATTCGAGCGGGTAATGCGAATCATGACAGCCAAAGTACGTGGAGCCCTTGAAGTCCCAATTCGGATTGACGAGCGCGAACTTCATGCCGCCTCCGGTTGGTCCTGTAAAGCTGGTGCGACCAGAGGCTCATGCGCAATGGCGGGCTCAAAGCTTTCGCGATTCCGAATCCACCACTCCTGGATTCTCAACAGTGTCTGCCGCACGCTGACTTGCGGCTTCCACCCTGCGTCGCGTTCCAACTTGCTGTAATCGGTGACGTACACCAGTTGATCGCCTGGCCGGGCATCGTCTTTCATGCACGGCACCTTGTATCCCAAAAGGCTTTCCAGTTCCGTCAACAGTTCCAGCAACGAGATTGTGTTCTCGCGTCCGCCGCCCACGTTATAAACCTGGCCCCGCGTGTGCTTCAGGTGCGTACGCACCGCCTCGAACGCCTTTACCAAGTCGTCCACGCACAGCACATCGCGGACCTGCTTGCCATCTCCGTAGATAACAAGAGGGTTACGCTGCATCGCCGAATACAGGAAATGCGCCACCCAGCCCTGATCTTCGTTGCCAAACTGGCGCGCGCCCGCGATGCATGACATCCGGAACACCACCGTGGGAATGTCGAACATCCGGGCGTAGTCGTGGACGTACTGATCCGCTGCACCTTTCGAGCACCCATAGGGCGAATGGAAGTCGAGCGGCTGCTCTTCGGAAACTCCGTCGATATCTTTGAAGTCGTGGCGCGTCCGCGAGGTCACGAGCTTGTGCCCCGGCAGCTCTCCATAAACTTTATTTGTCGAGGTAAACAGAACAAATGGTTTATGTCCCGCCTTCCGCGCTGCTTCCAATACATTGAACGTGCCCCGCAGATTGATATCGAAATCCGTCCGCGGATCGACCATCGACGTCGTCACCGCCACCTGGGCGGCGAACTGGTAGATCTCGTTTGCGTTGCGAACGGCACGCTCCACCTCGGCCGTCTCTCGTATGTCACCGACGGTGACTTTCAGCCGGCCGGACTTCGCCCCCGTCTTTCGCAACGACTCCAGGTTGTAGCGCACCCCCCGGCGCGAGAGATTGTCGAAGATGTGCACCTTGGCCTCGGTGTTCTCCAGCAACCAGTGCGCCCAGTTCGAACCGATGAACCCCGCACCTCCAAAGATCAGTACCGAACGTGTTTCGTTGCTTTTCATCTTTTTAGGGCCCCGCTTTCGCCGTGTTAGGCCGTCAGGCCATACACGGTTAACTTCTGCACCGCCTCCGCCGCACGGTCTTCCGCCTGCTGTTCGCTCAACCAATCCACCAGTTCGCGAACTCCGTCACTGAACTTCACTTTGGGCTCGTAGCCCAAAATCTTTTTCGCCAGCGATATATCCGCAAAACAATGCCGGATATCTCCCGCGCGATACTTCCCGGTCAGCTCCGGCTCGATATCCACTCCGAGAGCCGAAGCCAGCGAGCTCGCCACTTCGCGGACCGATATCGGATCGCCCGACCCGATATTCATGGCCATGCCATTCGCTTCCTTGCGCGTCATCGCCAACAGGTTGGCTTGCACGATGTCTTGTACGCTGACGAAGTCCCGCATCTGTTTTCCATCTTCAAACACCAGCGGCGGACGCTCATTCATCAGGCGCGATGCAAAAATCGCTGCTACGCCCGTGTACGGATTCGACAGCGCCTGCCGCGTGCCGTAGATGTTGAAGAAACGCAGCGCCACCGTCGGGAGTCCATAGGTGCGGCCAAACA
>CAYWSM010000538.1:0-2169 GCA_964460935.1 uncultured Terriglobales bacterium
CGAAATGTCGCGCGAGTCGCTTCTGCTGCGCATGCTTTGCTCGCACGCCAAGGTCGATTCGCACAACATGCGCAACGGCTTCCTCAACCGCGACGAGCTTAACAAGCTCTCTAACGCTGTCGGTACACTGATGGAAGCGCCACTTTACATCGACGACACCCCCGGCATCTCCGTCATGGAAATGCGCGCCAAGTGCCGCCGCCTCAAGCAGCATGCCGGACGATTGGACTTGATCATCGTCGACTACCTCCAGCTCATGTCGTCGAATCCCGTCGGCGCGAGCGGCAAGAAATACGAGAACCGCACCCAGGAAGTGTCGGCGATGTCGCGCGGATTAAAGCTGCTGGCCAAGGAAATGAACGCGCCGCTGATCGCGCTCTCGCAGCTAAGCCGCGCCCCCGAAAGCCGCACCGGAGCTCACCAGCCGCAACTCTCCGACCTCCGCGAATCCGGATCGATCGAGCAGGACGCCGACATTGTCGGCTTCATCTTCCGCCCCGAAGTCTACGAAAAAGACGAAGCCAAAAAAATGGAACTCGAAGGCGAAGCCGAACTTATCATCGCCAAACAACGCAACGGCCCGACAGGCACGGTAAAGATGGCCTTCATCAAGAAATGCACACGTTTCGAGAGCAGGGCGTTTGATGGTGGAGGGGCCGCAGTTGGATATGAATGATAGCGTTTCATCGAAAAGGAGAGTCGCCATGATTCTACGTTGCAACCCGCATTACAAACTCACGGTCCCAACTTTGGGAACGGAAATTCACGAGTGCGTGCTTCTAGACAAATTGGTGAAGGAATCCAAATTTATTGACCCTGATACGCCCTTCGCAGTGGTCAGAGCGGGAAAGTTCACGTTCAAGCTACGATCGAAAGTGCCAGGTCACTTAGATTGGCTCTCTGAGTGTGGCCAAACTCTAAAGATCGGAGAGAACATTGCAAGAGTCGGAATCTACGGAGACGAGCCTCCATATGCTAGTCCATATGTCAGTGCAGAGAAAGTTCGGCAAGAATAGTCAGCTATCGACGTATGTGCTTCGATCTTGGAGCTTATTCCTTTGCTCGTAAGCAAACAAAATCGTGAACGTTGCTCACCACATTCACGGTCCCACTCTGGTCGTGGTCGCTCGACCCGGGAAAAGTTATGCTCCGCGTTGCGCTTTCTCCTTATACTTAGTGGCAACTCACATGAAAGTAAGAACTGAACAGTGGAAGCTGCTGCTGTCATCGGCCCTTGGTGCCGCCATTGTTGCGATTCCTTGGGTTTCGAAGCCGACCATGTTCGTACTGCTTGCATTCCTTTACGCGATTGTGATTCGCCTTATCTTGTCGTTGGTCATTGTCTTGTGGTCTCTCATCAAGGGAATTGCTCCACGTCTCGGATGGGTGTGCCCAATTCCAATTTCCATGGTCGTTCTAGCGTGGATGTTTGTAAGGTACGGCGCATATGGTGCTCAAATGAGACTTGCCCGGTGGGGCGAGGCTGTCACAGCAGGACTGGAAAGGGGTTTTGAATTGTGGCTACTTTTACTGGTCATTCCATTGCTGATTGGACTTGGCACTCTCGAAGTGAAGGCACTGCGTAAGTCTGAAGCGGGTGGCGGAACCTCCCATTAGCGACGATTAGAATTTCCGGGTAGGCGAGGTGCCACAACGAGAGTGCCTCATCCTATTCGCTTTCCTTTGGCGAAATGGCGTGTTCCCCGCGCCGCTCCGCTTGTTTGTGTGGCGCGGACACTCCTGTCCGCGGCCTTTGTTTTTGACTTTCTTATGTGAGCTTCCTCTAACTCGCCTTATGCAGGTTCGTTGATAAATGACAAGTCCCGCAGGGACGAGATTCCATAGCCCGGCTCGTGAGAGCCGGGTAATCGCAAAACCGACGTAGATCAAATCGGCCCCGGTATTTTGGAGTCCCGTTAGGTGTCTGTGTCGTAGCAGGTGCTTGTAATTCACAGGGGAGATGAGCGACAAGAGGGCATGTCGCGATTTTTGGATTATGAGCCGAACCAAGCGTATCTGTTGCCGCCAAACGTGAAGGATGTGTTGGGAGCCGAGCACCTGTGTTTTTTCGTGCACCGGGCGGTGGAGCAGTTGGACCTGGAGCGCTTCGAGCAAGCGTACGGGGCCGAGGGGCGGCTGGCGTATCCGCCGGCGATGATGCTGAAGGTG
>CAYWSM010000539.1:0-3290 GCA_964460935.1 uncultured Terriglobales bacterium
AATGCAGAGTCACAGATCCCGGCGATCGAAAGCCAATATGCTTCGTTTCCGCTCTTGGCAGCCGAGGCTGGCGACACTCAACTTGCCGCCACAGTTCTTCACGGCCTCGACGAGAAGTTGGAGAAACATAAGAACCAACGCCTAAGCGCATACCGTGACCTGTTGCGTGGAGTAATAGCTCTCCATGAAGGACAGGCGAAGAAGGCAGTTCCCTACCTGCAAACGGCTCGCATGAACTGGGATGACATCCTCGTCCGCGATGCCTACGCGCACGCACTTCTGGAGAGTGGGCAATGGGCCGATGCAGAGCGTGAGTTTCGAGACATCAGTAAGATGAAGGGGTTAGCTCTAGTTGACGATGCGGTTTCGTTAATCGCATGGAAGACTTCACCGTACTGGATCGCGAGAAGCCTTGAGGCAGCGGGGGATAAGGTTGCAAGCGATCGCCTGTATCACGAATTCCTGCAAGGATGGCCGCAGAGCGAACAACGATGGACTCTGAGGCAGGATGCTGAACGGCGCGTCCAGCATCCCTAAATTTTACCGAGGTGCCTTACTCTACGGCGCGCACGATCTCGTTCCACGGGTTCCGGTTGGGGTCGAGATACTGTTGCAGTTCCTGATGAAAATACGAAACGGCTTTCTGCATGGCAGGGTCTTCGAGCGTAGCCAGGTCCGGGAGTTGGAACCAGATCTGGAACCGAGGTTCATCGCGACGCCCGATGAAAGTTTCGTAAACGGCTGTAAACCGGGCGCCCTCGGGCAGAATCTCGTTGAAGCGGCTAAGGTCTGCGAATTGCTGACGGAATTCAGCGACCTTGGAGGGCAGAATATCAACTCTCCACACGTACCCTAATGGGCTGGGACAGGCTTCATTCTTTGCTGCCATGCGAACTCCTTGATTGTGCCTCTGAAGACGAGAGCTTCACCTGTACTATCCGGGCCGATGCCATGTCAAGATTTATCCGAAAAGTTCAGGCGTAACTGTCAATGTAGCGTTACTTCGACTTCGCTTTGCTGGCGAGCACCGGAGCATCCAGCACCTTCTTGTGCGGCAGATGCTCGATAAATTCCCCAGCATACATGGTCTGTTCGCGATCCGGACCAGTGGAGACAACACCAACTTTCGTTCCGGTTTCGCGCGCGATAAAGTCCAGGTAGTCCTTCGCCTTTTGCGGAAGCTTCTCGTAGTCGCTGATGCCGGAGGTGGCTTTCTTCCATCCCGGCAATTTTTCGTACACACACTCGATCTTTTCGTAACCGCTGATCTGCGCCGGAATCTCGGCAGTTTTTTTGCCATTGATCTTGTAGCCGACACAAACAGGGATCTCAGCCAGGTGATCGAGGACGTCCATCTTGGTGACAACCAGCCACTCGATACCGTTGATCATGGCGGAGTAGCGAAGGAGCGGCAGATCGATCCAGCCACAGCGGCGAGGACGCCCCGTGACGGCTCCGAATTCATTGCCGCGCTTACGCAGGTCTTCTCCTTCCGGGCCGTGCAGTTCGGTCGGAAATGGACCTTCACCCACGCGCGTGCAGTAGGCCTTCGTCACGCCGATCACCGTTGAGATCGCGGTTGGCGGAACGCCGGTGCCGATTACTGCTCCGCCGGAGGTCGCGCTCGACGAGGTGACGAACGGATAGGTGCCGTGGTCGATATCGAGCATCGTTCCCTGCGCGCCTTCGAACATGATGGATTCGCCGTTCTTCAGCGAATTGTTGAGAAGCAGCGCCGTATCAGTCACGAATGGGCGAATCTCTTCGGCGGCCTTGGCATATTCGCGGTAGATCTCTTCCGCGTCGAGTGGCTCGGAGTTGTAGAGCGCGTGAACAATCGTGTTCTTCTCTTTACACGCGTTCCTGATGTGCGTGTGCATCAACTCAAGGTCAAGCAGGTCGGCGACACGCAGTCCGCGGCGTCCCATCTTGTCTTCGTACGCCGGGCCGATACCACGCGAAGTAGTGCCGATTTTCACGCGTCCGGGGGCATTTTCTGACGCCAGTTCGATCATCCGGTGATACGGCAGAATGACCTGCGCCCGGTTCGACACAAACAGATTGCCATCCACCTGGATGCCGGCTTCGCGAAGAGTCTTGACTTCCTTGAGCAGGGCGAACGGGTCGAGCACGACGCCGTTGCCGATCACGGCCTTGGAGCCGGGGCGGAGAATGCCGCAGGGAATGAGTTGCAGAATGAACTTCTTGCCGTGAATGGTGACGGTATGCCCGGCGTTGTGTCCGCCCGCGTAGCGCGCGACAACTGAAAAATGCTCCGAGAGCACGTCAACGATCTTGCCTTTACCTTCGTCGCCCCACTGGGCGCCCACAATTACGGCGGATTTGCCTTTGTTCACTCGAACTCCACACACGTGCAGCCTTGCTGCGCAATTTGCACACATCGGACCCGACTAGGGAAATCGCTGGATTACTGGGAAATAAACCGGACGGGCTGTGTACATTTAATTCTACCGTGATGGGGGCTGGGCGGCAAATAAGGTTTGTCAGTATCTCAGTTCATCAGTTTGTCAGCTAACCTGATTGACTGATGAACTGATGAACTGAAAAACTGACTTCATGCCTGAACTTCCTGAAGTAGAAACCGTCGCGCGCGGGCTCCAGAAGCGCGTTGCCGGAGATGTGATCGAGTCCGTATGGATCAGCGGCAAAAAGCAGCCGCTGAAATCGCCGGCGGAAGAGATTGTCGCTGCGCTGGAGGGTTCGCGGATCGTTCAGGCACGAAGGGTCGGCAAGCACATCGCGATTGATCTGGAGAAAGTCTCGGAGGCACAGCCAGACTCAGGAGCACAGCCAGGAATGGCTGTGCTACATGGACAGTGGATCGTTCATCTTGGGATGACTGGCTCGGTGCTGGTGACATCTCCGGAAGCGCCGATCGAAAAACACACCCACCTGATCGCAAAAATGCAGTCGGGCAAAGAAGTGCGATTCGTTGACCCGCGCATGTTTGGGAAACTCGCGGTCACGCACGAGCAGTTCCAGGCTCCGGGAAGCGAGCCGCTGGACGTTGATTTCGAGTCGTTCGCCAGCTTATTCCGCAAACGCAAGACTCCAATCAAGAGCGCGCTGCTCAATCAGTCCCTGCTAAGCGGCGTCGGGAATATCTACGCGGATGAATCCCTGGCTAGAGCGGGAATTCGCCCGAAAAGACGCGCCGCTTCGCTCACCCGTGCGGAACTGAAAAAGCTATACGATGCATTGCGGAAAGTCCTGTACGAAGCGATTCAGGCAGGTGGCAGTTCTATTTCCGATTACGTCGGCGCCGACGG
>CAYWSM010000540.1:0-12588 GCA_964460935.1 uncultured Terriglobales bacterium
TTCCGACATCCAAGAACGGCGGGGTATTCCCGAATTAGATTCGGAACCCCAGCCTTAGCTTGCTTTCAAGGAACTTGCGTTTTTATAATCGCCGTCCGCACCTATCCCTATCAAATTTGTCGCTTGTGGGACGGGGAGGCGGAAAGATGAAGCCATCCCCCTCGACCTTGATAGTATTGCAAGGTCTTCGGTAAACGCTGTGGGTTAGTGTTAGGTACTTTTTGTTCGACGTCATCACTTTTCGGGAGTCAAGGAGCCATTGGATGAAGAAGTCGCTCATGACGCTTGTGCTCGTGCTTGCGGTGGCCTGTGTGTCATTCGCTCAACAGCCGTCCGTGCCGCAGGGGGCCGGACAGCCGGCCCCGCAGGGCGCTCCGGCACAACAGAAGAAAGAGATTAAGGACCCAGCCGAATATAACGCTTATATGGGCGCGATCCAGTCTGCGGATCCAAATGCAAAGGTGCAGGGCCTGGAAGGGTTTGTTAATCAGTATCCGAATAGCGTAATGAAGGAAGATGCGCTCGAACTCCTGATGCGCACCTACCAGCAGATTGGCAATGTCGACAAGACGATGGAAACCGCCAATCGGGTTTTACAGGCAAATCCAAACAACGTTACGGCATTGGCCCTGCTCAGCTATCTGCACCGTCTGAAAGCGCAGCAGGGCGGTCCGAATGCTGCCCAGGACTTGGCGCAGGCGCGGCAGTTCGGTGAGCGCGGATTGCAGGCGCTTCCGAGTTATCAGAAGCCCGAGAACATGGCGGATCTCGACTTCGCAAAACTGAAAGACCAGCTCGCCGGTATCTTTAACGGGTCCGTCGGCATCGCGGCCTTGCAAGGCAATGATTATCCAACGGCGCAAAAATCGTTGCAGGACGCGGTGAACACCACGCCCAACGATTTCAGCCTTGTCTATCCGCTGGCCCTCGCGTATTTGAATCAGCCGAATGCAAGCCCGGAAGCACAATTGCAAGGCCTCTGGTACATTGCCCGCGCCACCAATATCGCCCCGACGCCGCAGTACAAGCAGCAGATTGGCGAATTTGGCCGCCGCAAGTACATGCGCTATCACGGTGGCGACGACGGCTGGACGGATGTAGTTACCGCTGCTGCTTCTGCCCCGGCTCCGCCACAGGGCTGGACTATCAAGCCTGCTCCTACTCCGGCTGAACAGGCTGCCAACATGGTGCAGCAGAAGCCTGTGGCACAGATGTCCTTCGACGAAATCCAGTTCATCCTCTCGTCGGGCAATCAGCAGGCTGCCGATACCGTCTGGAACGCGATCAAGGATAAGCCGCTTGCTCTTGGTGGAGGCAAGGTCATTACGGCTTCGGCAACGCAGTTGACGATTGCCGAGTCGTACGATGACATCAACGCCACTCCGTCGAAGGCTGACATCACGCTCCAGATGGCGGGCGAGATTCCGGCGCGGTTGATGCCGAAGGAAGGTCAGAATATCGACTTCCAGGGTAAGCCGTCGTCGTACACGCCGAACCCGTTCATGATGACGATGACGGACGGTGCGCTGGTGAAGGCGAAGTCGGCCGAACCGGCGGCGCCCACAAAGCGCACAACTCCAACGCATCGCACAACGACCCGCAAGCCATCGTAACCATATCGTTACCTGAAGCAGCCGCCACGGCGGCTGCTTTTCTCTTTGTCGGAACATGTCGCTCGTACCAAGAACCAAAGTGCCTTGCGTAATCACACGCGTACCGCGATGCTGAAAGCGGAGGCAAAATGCTAGTTCTGTCCGTTTTGCTGGGAACGTTGGTAGCTGTAACGGCCAGTTATATTCTCCGCGGGTCCAAGATTTCCTCTGGGTCCATTAACTCGCACTAATTCGTCAATAGTTAACAGTAAGAAAGAGCGAACTAATTCTGGTTCGCTCTTTTACTTCCTGGGTTCCCGTCCCAAAGTAACTTTCGAGAATTCGCATCCATGCAAAACGCAGTACCCCCTGCAATCTGCATGTTGACTTGGTGATCTGACAACGCCAGTCACAGCTAAGTGGCTGCATTTTCAACACGAAAATTTCCTCGCCTATTTGTCCTTAACGTGCAGTTACACAGGGCGAGCAGTAAGCAGAGGGTTGCTCACCCGTGACGGTAACCGGCGGATGGGCCCATATCGGAGGCGAGTATGTCGATCCTATTCGTTCTACTAACGTTCCTTGTCATCATGACGATTTCCTACTTTGTCCGTCACGGCCACGTCGTCGCCGAAGTCGGTGACGTGCCGGCCGATATTCTGAAGCCTGCTGTTCCCCTCATGACCAAGGAGAACGGCTTTGAAATCCCCAAGGGCTTTTGCTTCCATCCCGGACACACCTGGGTCTATGACGAAGGCCGCCAGAACGCCCGCGTTGGTCTCGACAGCTTTGCCACGCACCTGATGGGCAAAGTCGATCGCATCGAAGTTGCCAATCTCAATCGCTGGGTGCGCCAGGGACAGAAGGTCTGTACCGTCAGCGGCGGCGGAAATACAGTCGAGTTCATGTCCCCCATCGAAGGCGTAGTCGTCTCGATCAACCATGAAGTTCTGCGCGAACCCAGCCTGCTCGCGAAAGATCCTTACAAAGACGGCTGGGTGTGTGTGATCAAGGCGCCTGACCTCGACATCAACAAGAAGAACCTGTTGCAGGACAACATGATTGCCACCTGGATGCAGAACTCCATGCGCCGGCTTCAGGCCTACGCGGCCCCTTTGGGCGCCGCCACGGCGGATGGCGGCGTGCCGGTCGAAGGCTTGCTGGGACATGTTGATCCGAACGTCCGTCGCGACATGATCCGCGAATTCTTCCTCAACTAACAGCAGGGTTACAGATACTCAGGAGAGACCTATGTCAGTCAAAGCAAAAGCCCTGCTCGTCGATATCACAAAGTGTATCGGGTGCCAGACGTGCTCCGTCGCTTGCAAGGAAGCGCACGGCATACCTGGCGACCCCGAGCCCAGACTCTCGGCGACAGCGTTCAACATCGTTCAGGAGAAAGAAGGGAAGTACGTTCGCAAGATGTGTATGCACTGCGAACAACCGGCTTGCGCTTCCGCGTGCCTGGTCGGAGCCCTGAAGAAAACCGAGTACGGGCCGGTCATCTACGACAAGAGCAAATGCGTCGGGTGTCGCTACTGCATGATGGCGTGTCCGCAAAGTGTGCCGCGGTACGAATGGTCGAAACTCGCGCCTTACATGAAGAAGTGCGACATGTGCTATGAGCGCGTTTCGCAAGGCAAGCCAACGGCATGTGCGGAAGCTTGCCCCGTGCAAGCCACGATCTTCGGTGATCGAGACGACATCATCCGCGAAGCACGCAAGCGCATCGTTGAAGACACGAATTATGTGCCGCACATCTACGGCGAACGCGAATTTGGCGGCACGTCGATGTTCTTCATCTCTGACGTCGAGTTCGAGAAGCTCGGCTTCGTTATCCCGAAGAACAACGAACCGTTGCCCGAAGTCTCGAAGGCTGCTCTTGATGAAGCCCCGACCGTGGTTCTCGTCGGTGGCACCATGCTGGCTGGCCTTTACTGGATCACCAATCGTCGCCGCGAAGTTCTTCTCGCCGAGGCGCAAAGCAAGACCATTAAATTCCCGGTAACAGGGGATGCGGAGGACAGGAGCTAGCCATGACAGCAATCACGAAGAAACCGTTATTCACCGTCTGGCGCGCCATCCTGGCGGTCATCTTCCTGGCGGGCGCATATGCAACCTACCTGCGGTTCGTCGTGGGTTGGAGCGCTGCCACAAATCTCAGTGACGCGCAGCCCTGGGGGGTTTGGGTCGGACTCGCCACGCTATGCGGAGTAGGACTCTCTGCCGGCGGCTTTACCGTAGCTGCTGCCGTGTACTTGCTAGGGATGGAGCGCTATCGCCCGATCGCCCGTGCAGCCGTGCTGATTGCCTTCTTGGGATATGGCTCGGTATGTGCCGGATACGCTTACGAACTCGGCCTTCCCTGGCTGTTTTGGCACGCGCTCATCTACTGGAATCCACATTCCGTTTTGTTCGACGTGATGTTCTGCATCCTGGCGTACACAACGGTGCTGATCATTGAGATCTCACCCGCTGTGGTCGAGAAGCTGCCGTGGAAGGGTTTTCGCGAGACCTACCTGCACTGGCACCATCGTCTCGCAACCGCCGTCGTACTTGCTGGTGTCTTGCTGTCGTCGATGCACCAATCCTATCTGGGTGGACTTTTCCTCATCTTCAAAGGAAAGATCTATCCACTTTGGTACACACCATATCTGACGACGATGTTTTATCTCTCGGCGATTCCTGCTGGACTCGCGATGACCGTCATTGCACTGTATCTCTGCAATCGCTCGCTTGGCACGAAGGTCGATCCGACGATCATTAAGGAAGTGGCTTGGATCATCTCGCCGATGCTCGTCATCAACCTGGTATGGCGCATCGTTGATCTGGTGAAGCACGGCGGAGCTTCCTACCTCTTCCTGCGCCGTCCTGAGACGGCCTACTTCTGGTTGGAAATCGCACTCTTTATTGTCATTCCCATCGTGATGTTCAATAGCCGCTGGATCATGAGCCGTCCTGAGGGCATTTACTGGTCGAGCGCCGTTGTCATCATGGGTTTCATAACCAACCGGCTGAATGTGTCGATCAACTCCCTGGAGCGCGCTACGCATGCCGGATATGTGCCGAAGTGGCCCGAGTTGGCTGCGACAGCCATGTTGATTACCTGCGCTGTGCTTGTCTTCCGGTACGCCGTCCTGTACCTCAACATTCTGCCGCGCAAGGTGAAGCCGGAAACCCAACGCTGGCTCAGCAACGCCGGCATTGCTGCGAACGCGTAAAACATTGCCTCAGCGGAAAAACATCCGCGGGGCGTAGCCGGGGCGGAGACGACAGGGGGCTGCTCTCCGCCCCGCATTTCATCAGGAGGATGTCGTGGCGGCAGGTTCGATGGCGGAATCGTTTTCGCGCGACACAACGCCGGAGCTTGAGGCTGCACAGCAGCTCGAAGAGGCCGGACGGTTCCTCGATCTTGAGAAGTGGATTTTGCAACGTCTGCGTTACGGCGAACGCGAAACCCAGCTACATCTTCAGGTCACGAACGATTCCGGCGAGCCCCGGATCGTTCGCGCTACTCGTGCGCAGCATTCCTCTGTTCGTGGACCAGGCATGGGCCCTCTCGTCTTCTCCAAGCATCTCTCCACTGCCGACATCAATGCGCTCGCCATGAACTTGACTTGGCAGTGGGCTCTCTGGAAGTTACCGTTCTCCGGCGCCGCCGGAGTGGTTGGCGCCGAGGTCGAAGAACTGTCGGAACGCGAAGCTAGACTGCTCACGCGCTGTTATGTCGGCCAGTTGCGGGGAACCATCGGCCCACAACTGGATGTCATTACTCCCGCTCGGGGCAGCCATCCTGAGATTATGGCTTGGGCACTTTCGGCACTCGGGACGGCCGATGGACGTACCCTGGCTACGATTACCGGCAAGCCAATCTCTATCGGAGGTGTGGATACAAACCTCGTCGCAGCTCGTTTCTTTCGTGCTTTGTTTGCGTGTGTGATGAAGCAGTACGGAATTCCATCGAAGGGCGCGAGGGCCGCCGTGCTTGGATTTGATCCTTTGGCGCGGCGCATGGCCCTGGAACTGGATCGAACGGGAACTCGCGTCATCGCCGCCGCCGATCGTTCTGGTGGCGTTTACGACAGTAGCGGCTTGGACGTCGCCTCTCTTGTCCATCACGTGGAAAAAGAAGCCATCATTTATGGATTTCCTGACGCGCAGGCCATTTCAGTCGACGAACTTCTCGAACACGAGTGCGATGCGCTGATCCTCTGTGGTCCGGAACCCCTGCTGCAGCAGACCGCTGCTCGCACGATTTTCGAAGCCGGTGGGCTTGTCCGATCCACCCTTTCGCCGCGCAGGATCGTTATTCCGGCGTTGCTTGCTGATTTTGGCTTAAGCTTCGCGGCATTTTGTGAATGGCGCAAAAACTCGTCCGGCGGCTTTTCTGACGTTGATGGTTTGCGCGGTCTTCCAGTCCATGTCCGCAATACCTGGCGTGAAGTGCACGACTACGCCAACGGACACAACCTCGATCTGCAACGGGCGAGTCTTGCTCTTGCCGTCTCGCGTGTCGCCGAAGCCATGCGCATGAGGTAATTCATTCCCTAAGTGGGAATTACAACAAAATCACCGCTTACTCCGTAGCTGTCCGGGAGCAAACTAGGCAGGGAATTCTGCTGGAGGTGCACCATGCTGGCCTCAGATATTCCTGCCGAACAATGGGACTCTTTTCTTGCTGAATTCAATCGCGAGCATGCCGGTCGTTGGGTTCGGGTTGAGCGCCACCAGCCCGGAATAGGCATCATCTACGAAGTCGATAGCTGTGTCTTCGAGAAGATTCACGATGACTGCTCCGGCGATCGTCACCGCATCGGAGTTGTCGTCGGCGAGCCGTGTCAGAACCAGGAAACATTCTTCATGACCGATCCTTTGCAACTCCTCTGGTGCGAAGACGATATCTCCGCCACCCTGCAGATTTCCGGTGCTGATGGCCGTTACTTGCTCGTTCGCCTGCTGCACAACTGAAACTCAGCGAGAGCTCAAAGCAAAAGCCGCGGCATCACCGCGGCTTTCTATCCAGATAACCAGATATTTTGATGACCAGATATTTAAGTTCCCACCAGCTTTTCCAGGGCCAGCTTGTTATGCACCATTAATGTCGACCCCTTCAGCGTTGCCAGCTTCTTCTTCCGGAACTCCGCTAACAATCGAGTTACAGTCTCGCGGGATGTCCCGATGATCTGCGCGATCTCCTCGTGCGTCAAACCCATCTTCGCCCGCAGCCCATCCTTTGTGGCCTCGCCGTCCTGCGACAGCTCCAGCAGGAACCGCGCCAGCTTCTCGCCCGCCGAGTGCGAAAGGCCCAGCGAGCGGATCAGGTCGTATGCGCTGTGGCAGTTGTCGCTCAAATGCTGGGCGGCCTGCAGGCAAGCAGTTCCATGCTCTTGCAGGAATTTCAGGAAGTCTTCGCGCTTAACGAAATTCACCTGGCACGGCTGGATGGTCTCTGCCGTCAGCTCATAGTTGATCCCCGACACACAGGCGTGTAATCCAAGCACCTCGCCCGGTTCCGCGATCTTGAGAATCAGCGTCTTGCCTTCCGCCGAATTTACCGACAACTTCACACGCCCTTTACACAGCATGTAGATACCGCGCGGCGGTTGCCCTTCGACGAACAGAACTGCTCCCCGTGGATAGGCTGTTGGGAACTTAATCTTTTCGAATGCTTCCAACGCGCTATGCGGCAGGGCACAGAAGAAATTGTCGCTCCGCAGTTTACAGATCAGACAATTTTCAACGAGTTGAAGGCCGTAAGGAGAACCCACTGGTTCCCTCCTTTCGCGACGGAACCATACACCGGATGGGGAAGGCCGCTGTCCAAGGTATTATTGACATGGGGATGCGCAACTCCAGAATATCACGTTGGTCAATGATCGGCTGATTTCCATTTCTTGCCCACATCGAGTGCTTCCGCTCCGTCACTATTCTCCAAAGACCGTGTCACCAATGTCTGTGACCTACATCACGGAGTTTGCCATTGAGTTGGGGCCATGCTGGCCCTGGATGGCGCGGGTGAGGTCTGTGCACCTCAAAAATTCACCTGCCAGCGAGGCTAAATGAGCAACCGAAGAATTCTGTGCGTCCATGAAGGGCCAGATATGCAGAAGCTCCGGCAGGCTTTGGAATCAGACGGTTACGAGGTGGTATCGGCCGTTACTGGCATCAATGCCCTCGATGTTCTTTCGTCTCAGCCCGTGGATGGAGTTGTCCTCGATTTCGATGCCAAGGGCCCAGGCGGCATCGCTCTCCGTAACCGGATTTTCCATCAACGACCAGATATGCCCATGCTCCTTTTTCGCGACATCGACGATCTCGAACACATGCCTATCAGTGTTTTTCGCGCCTATCTACAGCAACCCGAGGCGCCCGACACAATCCTCGCGCATTTGAAGAACTAGGCTCGATTCATTCTTATCTGGCACTAGTGCCGCCAAAGAATCCACTGTACTCAGGTATCTATAAACTTCCGTGCTGGCAATCCTGATCGCTGTCACGTCTGCGACCAAAACAGTCAACAGGAACCTCGTCTTGCTATCATCATCTTTCACTCGGAGACACACTTGAAGTCCAAACTGTTTTTCTTTGTCCTTTTCTCCGCTGTTCTGGCATTCGGTTGGGGTGATGATGGCCACATGATCGTCAATCGCGCTGCGGTGAATGCCGTGCCCGCAGATGTGCCGGCGTTCTTCAAGGCGGGCATTGAGCGTATTGTGTACGACGCGCCCGAGCCCGACCGCTGGCGTGAAAAGCTTGAGCCAGAACTAAAGGCCTCGCAGGAACCCGACCATTTCATCGATCTGGAACGCGTCTCTGATCTCGGAGAACTACCCGAAAACCGTTACGAATTTATCAAGCTGCTCTACGCCAAGCGCGCCCGTACCACCGAGAATCCTGATGATTACCTGCCCGAAAAGGTCGGATTTCAGCCCTATATCGCGCTCGAAGTTTATGGACGCCTGAAGGTTGCGTTTCGTCAGTACCGCATACTGAAGGCTGCGGGTAAGCCCACCGATGCCGTTGAGCAGAACGTTCTCTTCTACGCCGCATGGCTAGGCCACTACGTCGGCGATGCCGCCAATCCCCTTCACACCACTGTCCAGTACAACGGCTGGATTGGCCCCAATCCGAATGGCTACACCACGGAGAAGATCCACTGGCCGTTTGAGTCGGATATGGTCGTGCGCAATCTTGCCTATATGAGCGACATTAGCTCACTTGTATCTGCTCCGAAGCCACTGGAGAATCCGTTCCGCGACTATATCGCTTACATTGAGGCTTCCAACAAGCTGGTCGAACCGCTCTATCAGCTCGAAAAGAAAGGCGACTTCAAGGAAGGCGGTAACGAGGAGGGAAGGAAGTTCGTTCGCTCGCGTCTGGCCGCAGGCGCCCAGATGCTAGCTAACATGTACTACACCGCCTGGGTTGAGAGCGAGAAGATGCCGGAGAGGAAGGTCGCTCCCGCGGCAACCGTGACTCCTACAACGGTGGCTCCCGCGTCCCCAAACACTTTGCAGATCAAGGTTCATTGATCCAAAAAGGTCGCGAAGGCGTGGACGTACCTCGTTCACGTCTTCCGTTCCATTCGTGTCAACGTTTTGTCAAGTGACGCAAAATGTCAAAAGCCGGACTAACCTGTTGGTTACAAAGAAAATATAAATTTGGGGATTTTGGCACTATAGCCGTCTTTCCGAGCACATAATCTGAATAGAAGGGTAGAGGCGGAATTCCTCGCCTATGATCTTTGACAACCAGGATGCATGTGGACGCGGGGGCAGAAATTGAGATACGAGGCAGACGAGCCATTCTTGCTCATAACTGCTTCGTTATCACATTTTTGCCTGTAAGTTCTTGCCGCTCACATTCTTGGCGGCAAACTTCCTGCAACTTCTTTGTTATCACATTCTACCCCCCGGGGGTAGGTGCCAGGGATCTCCCC
Source organism: uncultured Terriglobales bacterium (assembly GCA_964460935.1). GTDB lineage: Bacteria > Acidobacteriota > Terriglobia > Terriglobales > Acidobacteriaceae > DATMXP01. Next base: position 9,532 of record CAYWSM010000540.1, read on the forward strand.
GGCCATACATCTGTTTTGGGAACCAGTTTTAACTTCTTTGTTCTCAATTACAGCCAATAACCCTAACGTTATCACGAAGATAGTCACATGGGGGAGGGGTATCCTCCGGATGATCGATCTGCCCGATAAGTTAAGGAGTTAAGATAATAAAAACCGCGAGCAAGCACGAGAGGGCTGACCCAGCCGGAATTACGGACTATCAATTCTTCCGCGACATTCCCCAAACCCGATCCGAGCCGCACCTTGCCGCTCGCAGTATCCGCGCAGGATGACCTCGTCGCCGTCTTCAAGAAACGCCCGGGTTTCGCCCGATGGAAGCTGAATCGGCTCCTTGCCGCCCCATGTCATTTCCAGCAGGCACCCGCGCGATCCTTTCTCGCGACCCGAGACGGTGCCACTGGCCAGCAGATCGCCGGGTTGCAGGTTGCAGCCGTTCGATGCGTGATGAGCAATCAGTTGCGACAGGGTCCAGTACATGTCGCGGAAGTTTCCCCGCGATACCTGATGCGGAGCAATATTCTTTTCTCGCATCGCCTTCGTAGAAAGCGAAACTTCGAGCGTCAGATCGATGCCGCCATGTTGTTGATCGGAGGCATTCGAGAGATGCGGCAAAGGTTCTGGATCTTCTTTAGATCGTTTGAACGCGGGAACGCGAAACGGCTCCAGCGCCTCCATGCTCACGATCCAAGGAGAAATTGTCGTCGCGAAGCTTTTGGCCAAAAACGGACCCAGTGGCTGATATTCCCATGCCTGGATGTCGCGTGCTGACCAGTCGTTGAGCAGGCACAGCCCGAACGCATGTTCTTCGGCCTGTTCAATGGGGATCGGCTGTCCCATCTCGTTGCCGCCTCCTACAAAAAGGCCCACCTCAAGTTCGTAATCGAGCCGCTTCGACGGCCCGAACGTGGGTGTTACCGCATCAGGCGGCTTGGTCTGTCCCTTAGGGCGATGAACTGCCGTTCCGGTTGTCACGATAGACGACGCGCGGCCGTGATAGCCGATGGGTACCCACTTGTAGTTCGGCAACAACGGATTATCCGGACGAAACATGCTGCCCACGTTTGTCGCGTGAAAAATGGAAGCGTAGAAATCCGTATAGTCGCCGATTACGCACGGCACCAGCATGGCGAGGTCGCTCATGGGAACGACGAATTTCTCGATGTTTGCGCGATGCTCCGATCCCTCGCGCAGCATCTCGAAGCACGAGCGACGCAGCGTGCTCCAGCGCTGACGGCCGAGCGCCATGAGGAGGTTGAGGTGCTCCTCCATGAGCGCCTCTTCGGTAATTTCATCGATCAGCGGAACACAACCACTTTCCGCTGCCGAAGAGAGGTCGAGAACATGATCGCCGATCGCAACTCCGATACACGTCATCGCTTTGCCGCGATCGAAGACGCCGAGTGGAAGGTTCTGGATAGGGAAATCGGTCCCGGGTTGATTCGCCGACTCGACCCACGAGCGTGCTTTGGGATCGTGCGTTTCGTTCATAGAAGGAAGTTATAGCAGGTTGAGCGCCTTGAGGTCTTCGATCGGTTCTTCGAAAGAACACGAACCGAAAGAGATGGCAAAGTTTTGGCGGGCAGCGCGAATGCATTCCATCGGAAGCCCAAAGAATGCGATGGCGCCACGTGAATTGCCGAGCCACGCGCCCATTGCCGTCGGATTGCCGTGTACCCGAATGGAAGCGCATTCGTCGTCGAAGACAAGTTCCGGACGCTCTGCATTCAAAACCGCGGAAAGAAGGTGCAGATGTTTGTGCTCGGCATGTTGGTATGTGAAAGCCGCATCCATAAACAGATTGAGAAATCCGTGCATCGTTCCGGTTGGTGCATTCGCTTCATAGGTGAGCGGCTTCACACATCGGAGGGGATGATGCAGTCCCGCAGTCGCTTTGAACGGAATTTCGCAAATGGCGCATTCGATGAGGAAGTTGGCGATCGATTCACTCGTAGGAAATGCTTCAGTTGTGACGCCACCGGTGCGAATCTTGGCGCGTCCGCCCACACTCTTGATCGCATCGAGCAGAGAAGGGACTTCGGCTGTGAGCGGAACTTCGTAGTACGTGGTTGTTGCTGTACCGATCCGATGATGGATTTTGACAATATCGTCAGACGTCGCAACTTTTGTCTCGATGCAATCGATTACAGCAAGTTTCGAGCAACGTGGACTGAATTCTTGGAGCGCCGAAACGTCTTCCTCTAGCTTTGGGCCGACGAGTACACTGAGCGGCCAAGGACTCACTTCATTCGCGGGCATCGCCTGTTCAAACTCGCCGAGCCGCGAGGCCGGAAGAACGAAGCGGCCTAGCATCCACGCGTACTCGCTGCGCATGTAGTGTGCGTAGTTCGCGACTGCTGACTTCATGTCGAGTGCCGCGGGCGGAAACAGGCCTGCGTAGTCGATGAGATCCGTCAGAAGTGCGCGCAACGATTCGGCGATCTTCGGCACTCGTCAGCCCTTGAAATTCTTCTTCAGGCCCTGCCAGCACTCGAAGTAATCGTGCTGCAGGCCGGCGTTGTCCATGGCGTACTTTGTCGGACGGCAGATGAACCGCGTCTCGAACATGAACGCCAATGTGTCACCCTGAAATTGTGGTTTGAGGCCGACGGTCGAAGCTTTCTGGTAAGTGTCCGCATCGGGACCATGGCCGCTCATGCAGTTGTGCAGGCTTGCGCCGCCGGGAACGAAGCCCTCTTCTTTCGCGTCGTACTTGCCGTGAATGAGTCCCATGAACTCGTTCATGAAGTTGCGATGAAACCAAGGTGGACGGAACGTGTGCTCAGCGACCATCCAGCGTGGCGGAAAGATGACGAAATCGATATTTGCCGTTCCCGGAATTTCCGACGGCGATGTGAGAACCGTGTAGATCGATGGATCGGGATGATCGAATGAAACAGTGTTGATGCAGTTGAACTTCGACAGATCGTACTTGTACGGAACGTAATTGCCGTGCCATGCAACCACATCGAGCGGCGAGTGGTCGTAACGTGCTTCCCACAAATTACCCAGAAACTTCGCTGTCACACGGAAGTCGCCTTCGACATCTTCGTAAGCTGC